>SLOM01000098.1 GCA_007132505.1 Candidatus Sumerlaeota bacterium | reverse complement strand
GCCGCACTGGCCGAAGTCCTGGAGGACCCGATGCTCGGCCAGTTCGGAGACAACGTGACTGAGGAGCGCAACGCGGACCTCTCGCGCGGTTTCCTCGAGCAGGCTGTGCGCGAGTTCGGCACCCGGCCGCTCGCGGGAGAACTGGTCCTTGTCTATCTCACCGGCAGCGGCGACTGGGAAGACCTCACCCTCGGCGACGGGTCCATCACGCTGGACGAGTTCGTGGCACTGCTCGGAACGTCACTCGCCACGGGCGAAGTGGTCCTGCTCGTGGATGTTGACTGGGCCGGAGCGGATGGTAAGGGCGCGGATCTCGCCTCCCGGCTTGAGGCGCTGCCGGCACGCTGGGCCTTCGTCCCCTCTCACGCGCGGGGTGGCAGTCTCGAAGTGGAGGACGGAATGCCCGTCTTCGCCTCCGCCGTGGTGGAGACCTTCCGTGGCGAGGAAGGGGACACATCCCGCATGAACCTCGAGCGGTTTCTGGACGTTGTGGTGGCGAATGCCTTACGCACCGGCGTCCTTAGCCCTGACGTCTATGGAAGATTCAATCCCAGCCACACGATGGTGGAGCGCGAGTAGCCGGGGACACCCCCCGCCCGCCTTCATGGCAAGGTGCACGGACAAGGAATGAGCGCGGCAACCCGGCGAAAGTTGCGGGACAACCTCGAAGCCTACGCCTATCTGGCTCCCGCCGGAATCATCCTGATCATATTCTGGCTGCTGCCGGTGATCGTCTCGCTGGCGATGAGCTTCGGCAACATCACGGCGCTCCAGCCGCTGGAGGAGTTCCGCTTCGTCGGCCTTCGCCAGTATATCGAGGCCTTCCAGAATCCGGCCTTTGTCCAGACGCTCTGGAACACCACGAACTACGTTATCTACTCGGTACCGGCGACGCTCGTGCTGGCGCTCTCGGCGGCACTCCTGCTGAACAGGCAGATGGCGGGGCGTGGCCTTTTCCGGACGGTTTATTTCCTGCCGTATATCACCACGTGGGTGGCGATTGCGATCGTCTTCCGGTATCTGTTTCACCGGGAGTACGGTCTTGGGAACTGGTTTCTGGGCGTCCTGTCGGTTGACCTGCTCGGCTTCGAAAACCCGATCAGACTGGAATGGTTGAGCGAGCCGCGGGGCATCTGGGAGATGATTTTCTTCGAGCCGGTCTTCGATCGCAGTGTCCCGCCGATGCCGCTTGGGCTGGACAACGTGGTGGCGGGGCCGTCGCTGAGCCTGTTCAGCATTATCATGACATCGGTCTGGCGGGACACGGGCTATTTCATGATCATTTTCCTGGCGGGGCTTCAGAATATTGACCGGACGCTATACGAGGCGGCCTCGATTGACGGCGCCAACCCGGTGCAGCAGTTCAAGTCCATCACTTTCCCGCTCCTCAGCCCGATCAGCTTCTTCCTCCTGATCATCTCCATGATCGGGGCGTTCAAGGTGTTCGTCCCGCAGTTCATGATGACGCCCGGTGGCGGGCCCGACGGCAGCACCCGGCCGCTCGTGATGTACCTTTACGAGGAGGGCTTCACCGGCGAGTGGAAGTTGAGCTACGCCGCTTCCATTGCGTATATCCTGACCATGATAATTTTGGGGCTGACTCTGCTGCAGAACCGATTGTTCGGCCGCAAGATCGAGTACGGGAACTGACCGATGCTGCAATCCCTGTTCGATTCGGTCCTCTCGGTCATAACGGCCGGTAATCCCGTGCTGCGCCTTATCGTGCTGGTGATGCTGGTGCTCAACGCGCTGGCGGTCTGGCAGGTCTGGCGCGGTTCGATGGGCGTCGCAGGCAGCGTCTCACCTGCCAGCAGGTTCCGCACAAACGTGGCCTCCCGCTTCCTTGTGTACGAGGTGCTCGTGATCGGGGCGGTAGTGATGCTGCTGCCCTTCTATTGGATGGTTGTGACGGCCTTCAAGGACGGAGAGACGGCGGCTGCCTTCCCGCCCTACTGGACACCCACGAAGATCCAGACCAAGGCACCGCACCCGGAAACCGGCGAGTTGATCCGCGTGGTCCCGCAGGCGATTCAGCTTGTGGAAGGCGAGGAGATCCCCGTGGCGCCGGAGCAGGACGTCCGGTTCCGGCGGGTTGAGCGGGGAGGCGTGTGGCAGACTCTGGAGCTGCCCGACCCGGATTCCATCTTCATGGCGAATCCGGAAAACTTTGTCACGAACCCGATCATGTCACTCGATGCCCGCAACTTCCTGCGGGCATGGTACCGGCCCGAGCAGACGAGCCGAGGCGAGGTGAATTTCCTCACCTATTTCCTCGTTTCTGCGGGAACAAGTGTGGCCGCCACGACGGGGACGCTCTTCACGTCGGCGCTGGCCGCTTTCGCCTTCGCACGCCTGGTCTTCTGGGGAAAGACGGTGTTGTTTTACCTGATCCTTGCAACCATGATGGTGCCGGGGCAGGTGCTTCTGATTCCCAACTTCCTCGTGTTGTCCACGCTGGGGATGCTGGATACCTACCCGGCTCTGGTGGTCCCGTGGCTGGCGTCGGTGTTCACCATTTTCCTCATGCGGCAGTTCTTCATGACGATCCCCGAGGATTTGTGGGATGCGGCACGTATAGATGGCTCCGGCAGGTTCCGCTACCTTTGGCAGATCGTTGTGCCGCTCTCCAAGCCGGTCTTCATAACCGCCGGTATTTTTGACTTCCTGAACAATTGGAACTCGCTGCTCTGGCCTCTGATCGTCACGAGTTCTCCCACGAAGCGCACCCTCATGGTGGGGCTGCAGAACCTGAACGACGAGGCGGGCACGGAGTTCCACATCCTGATGGCGGCCAGTTGCTTTGCCATCCTCCCGATTGTGATTGTTTTCTTCTTCCTGCAGCGGTTCTTCATCGAGGGCATCGCGCGGACGGGGCTCAAGTAGCCCTTTTTCACCAACGCGGTGCCTCAGAACAGCTCGCCTATCAGGCAACGCGCCGAACCGCCGCCGGCGTCCTCGAATACCGTGAGGTCACTATGCAGGACCCGGCAGTGCTGCTCCATCAGCCGCTTCTGTTCCGCGGTGTAGCTTTCCCACGCCTGCGTGGACATGACGAGCAGCCGCTCCCCGGCGGAGTTGGTGAGCGATAGCGCATTGCCGCAGAATCGTCGCACCTGCTCCCGGCTGAGTGGAAGCACCGCGGTACCGCTCGCCTCAAGGGAGTCCTCCACCATGCGGCGCTCCTCGGGGGTTTCGATGGATTCCAGGCAGACCCCCGCCAGACCGTGCCCGATATACATCATCACGTTCGTATGGTAGTATGGCTTCCCGTCCTCGCCCGTTGCCTGGAAGGCGACAAGGCGATAGCCCATCTTGTCGGCCCAGGCCGCCGCGAGACCATGGTCCGTCCGTGGCGAGATAGCAGCATAGACGGTCCGCGCCGCGTCGTGCATGCAGAGGCTTCCGGTGCTCTCCAGGAACCGCCCGTGGTGCTCGTGGTGGGTCATGTTGATCATGCGGGAGTAAAGGCGCCGGAAGAGATTGTCTATCAGTTCCTGCCGCCGCTCCCGCTGGCGATTCTCCGCCATGAGCGGGTAGAGCACGACCGTCGGGGGCACGTCCTCCTCCATCATGCCGTGCGAATCGCGGAGCCCCTCCATGGCCGGGTGAGTGGAGAACCAGTTGTTGCAGAATGGCGCGTCCGGTGTGTCCTTCTCCGCCCGAAGGAGCGTCACCGTCACCCCGTTCGTGGTCAGCAGTTCCTGGAGCCTGCGGTGCTGGTCGAGGGCGCGTTCCGCCACTTCCTCCGTCCCGATCCCGGCGGGCAGGTGCTGGAAGGCATTCGTGTCGGAGGTCTCCTCGTTGTAGGTGAAGTTGTTGGGTTCCACCATGAGGACGTGGCTGCACGAGTACACGGCTGGGAGATCGCGTGGAAGGGGAGTGGACATGGGCGAGTTCCTTCTCTTGGGGGAGGAGATCCGGCCACTATGGGGCCCTGACGGACAGGGAACCCGCACCGCGGGGGAAAGTCAACGCTCTGTCCCCCTGCTACAGGGCTTCGAAGCATCCTGCCTCGCTGTGCCACGGCGGGAGTTTTCTGATGACACCGCAAGGGGCTGTGACTGAACTGCTGCTGAATGCCGTCCGATTATTGAGCACAAGGAGCCGCCCATGCCCGAAAGCGTCTATACTCTTGTCAAGGGAGGTTTGGTTATTGACGGCAGTGGGGTCCCGGCGATCGCAGCGGACCTCCTTATTCAGGACGGAACGATCGCGGACATCCAACCACCCGGAAAGATCACACCCCCGGAAGGTGCGGTGGTGGTGGAGGCGGCCGGCCGTGCGGTCACTCCCGGCTTCATAGACGCCCATTGCCATGGGGACCCTCTGGAAACTCCGGCCTTCGAGAATTACACCGCAATGGGTGTGACCTCACTCTGCCTTGGGCAGGACGGGCGGAGTCCCACCGAGGGGTCGCTCGCGGACTGGAGTGAGAAGGTCCACTCGGCCGGTCCGGCTCCGAACGTTGTCCCCTTTGCGGGTCATGGCACGCTGCGCCGCAAGGCTGGAATTGATTACTCGCCGGACCCTTCTCCCGAGCAGGTCCGCCTCATCGGCAGGCTCACCGCCGAAGCAATGGCTGAAGGGTACTTCGGCCTCACCACGGGACTTGAGTACGTGCCGGGCCGGGTGGCACCGATGGAAGAACTGCTCGAGATGGCGCGCAACACCGGGCGTGCAGGGCGTTTGATCATGAGCCACATGCGCAGCGAGGACGACGAGCTGATAGACGCCGCGCTCGATGAACTCATTGAGCAGGGGCGCCAGGGCGGCTGTCACGTCCACGGCTCCCACATGAAGATCGTTCATGGCGAGGGACCTGCACGCGCGGAGAGTTTCCTGGCCCGCATGGATCAGGCGCGGGCGGAGGGCGTACGGGTCACCGGAGACATCTATCCCTACACCGCAAGCTGCACAACAATCGGCATTCTGTTTCCCGGCTGGGCGAAGACGCGGGAGGACTTCCAGGCCGCGCTTCGCGAGCGGCGCGCAGAGATGGCTTCATATATACGCCATCGCGTGGAGAGACGCAACGGACCGGGAGCAGTGCTGCTCGGCGAGTCGGAATGGAAAGGCCAGACGCTCGGGGAGGCCGCCCGCCGGGCCGGAAAGCCTTTCGAGGACTTCCTGCTGGATGACGTGGGGCCGGACGGCACCTACGCGGCGTATTTCTCCATGGACGAAGAGCTGCAGGCGCGGTTGATGCAGTACCCGCACAACGTTTTCAGCTCCGACGGCGACCCGAAGTGGTTCCATCCGCGCGGATATGGCACTTTCGCGCGGCTGATCGAGCACTTTGTAAGGGAGCGCCGCCTGTTCCCGCTCGAGGACGCCATACACAGGATGACGGGCGCCACGGCGGATATTCTCGGTCTCCATCGCCGCGGATACCTGCGTGCCGGGCACGCAGCGGACCTTCTCATCTTTGATCCCGGCCGCATCCGCGAGAAGGCCAGCTACACGGACCCACATCAGCTCGCGGAGGGCTTCGATTGGGTCTTCGTCAACGGCAAGGCTGTCCGCAGGGATGGCAGCTTCACCGCCGAGCGGCCCGGCCGTGTGCTGACGCTTACGTAATGTAAACCGGAGCACGCCCACCTACAGGCTTGTTGCTGAAGCATCCGATTTGCGCCGGAGGCTCTCCATCACCTCCCGCAGTAGCTCGCTCGGCTCGACCGGGTAGGGAGGTTCTGCGGTCTCCAGCTTCCGGAGGCGTTCCGGGAGGGTCTCGATTGACTTGCGGGCGCGCTCGCGCATGGCGTCGAGCGACTCCCGTCCTGCATCGAGCCGGCTGCCATTGCTCATGACGGGGTGCAGCAGTGGTTCTCCGTCAAGACGGTCCCCTGCCGTGGCAAGCACGTCACCCACCATTACGCCCCCGTCCATGCGCCGGAAGACCTGCTTCGGGCCGGGATAGATCGCCTTGCGGGCGGAGAACTTCGTTCGTGGCTCACCCGCGTAATCCACAAGCTTGTAAGCGATGTCTATCGCCGGCACGTCCCTGCTGACGGCGAGTTTGGTGCCGACGCCGAAACCGTCGAGCGGGGCGCCCTTGCCCAGCAACTCCTCGATTTGGTGCTCCCCGAGTCCGCCGGATGCGAGAATCTTCAGGTGTTTCAGGCCGGCTTCGTCGAGCATCTCCCGCGCCTGCCTGGAAAGCTCCAGCAAGTCCCCGGAATCGAGGCGGATGCCCTGCACGCGGAAGGATTCGCCCAACTCGCGGGCCAGTTCGATCACCTGCCGCACGCCCTCGATCGTGTCGTATGTATCCACGAGGAGAATGGTTTCCGGGAAGGTCTGCTGGAACCGCCGCAGTGCCTCCAGTTCGTCCTCGTGGGCCTGTATGTAGCTGTGCGCCATTGTGCCGGAGACCTGAATGCCGTACCGCCTTCCCGCTTCCACCAACGACGACCCTGCCAGCCCTCCGATCCACCCGGCGCGCGCCACGCCGAGTGCCGCATCGCACCCGTGCGCCCGGCGGGCCCCAAAATCCAAAACCGGCAGCCCGCGTGCCGCCAGTGCCATGCGCGCTGCTTTCGAAGCCGCAAGGGTCTGGAAGTGAACCTGATTCAGGACCAGTGTCTCCACGAGCTGCGCTTCGATCATGGGGCCCCGCACACGCAGCAGCGGTTCCATGGGAAAGACAGCCGTCCCCTCCGGCATGGCCTCCACGCTCCCGGTGAAACGTAATCCCCTCAGGTAATCCAACAAGTCATCGGAGAACCTGCCTGTGCTATGGAGATAGTCCAAATCCGCGGATGTATAGCCGAACCCCTCGAGCGAATCGAGCACGCTCTCCAATCCGGCCGCCAAATAGAAGTTCCGTCCCTCCATCCGGCGGAAGAAAACCTCAAACTGTGCCTCTGCCCGGATGTCATGCTCCAGGTAGGCTTGGGCCATGGTCAGTTCGTAAAGATCGGTGAAAAGGCCACCCTTTGGGCTGTTGCTCATGCCTTGTTGTCTCCCGGCATGACTTGGACACCCGCGTTGCGCATCTCCTCGAGGGCCTCGCGTCCGCCTTCCGCATCAATCGGGCGGGTGGCGGCCTCGATCAAGACCACGTCGAAGCCTGCTTTGCGCGCATCGAGGGCCGTCTGACGCACGCACACATCCTGCGCCAGGCCACCAAGCCAAAGCCGATTGATGCCGGCCCCCCGTAGCTCTTCCGCGAGTGGGCCTGCCTGAAACGCGGAGTACTCGTCCCTCTCGAGCTTCGTGCCCTTGTCAAGGATGCGTGCGTCATCCGGGAGGGCCAGTTCCGGATGGAGAGCAGCCCCCTCGGTTCCCTGCACGCAGTGCTGCGGCCACTGGCCATCCTGATGCTCGAAACTGGAGTGCTCGCGTGGGTGCCAATCGCGGGAGGCATAGATTGGCAGGCTCGCGGCCCGTGCTCGCTTAATCCACCGATTGAGCACCGGCACCACCGCGTCTCCCTCGGGTACCGCCAGCGCGCCTCCGGGGCAGAAGTCATTCTGCACGTCCACTATGAAGAGCGCGTCGCCTGTTCTGAGTTCCGAATTCATGGGCTTGCTTGCCTCCTTTGCGTCCGGTTTCCCGGCCGCGGTGGATGCTCGCCGCAACCGTGGAGGGAAGACCTCCGGCGGCTCCTGGAGCAGGGTAGACAGCCGCACCAGAGAGGTCTTCTTCCACATGGAAGGTAGCATACTCTGCGCCCGGTGCAATGATGGACATTTGCCCCGGCATGTCGGCTGCCCATCGTGAACAATAGGCTCGACGCATCGGGTGTAACGGCACTACGGTCCCGTCTCACGTTTGGAGCGTGGAGACGTCTCATGGACCGCAAGCCCAACACCCTCACCCGCAGGCAACTGCTCAAGGCCACCGGCCTGGTGGCCGCCGGAGCCGGTCTGGCAGGCCTTGCCCGACCCGCTGAAGCCACCTCGCCAGCGCCCTCGCCCAACCGCCGGCGCGTTCTGCGCATCGGGCACCTCACCGACATGCACATCCGCCCGACCGGGAGGGGCCCTGCCGGGCTCGTTGCGTGCCTGGAGCACGTCCAGTCCCTTGCCGAACCCCCGGATGTCCTTTTCAACGGCGGCGACGCCATCATGAGCGCCCTCGGAGCAGACAAGGACTCCACGCGCGCCCAGTGGGAAACCTGGCACAAGATCATGAACGAGAACCTCGAACTCCCCATGATCCACTGCATCGGCAATCACGACGTCTGGGGCTGGCAGCGCTCCCGGGCCGGCACCACCGGCGATGAACCCCTCTACGGCAAGGTGTGGGTGAAGCAGGAACTCGAACTGGAGAGCGGCTACTACAGCTTCGACCGCGCGGGATGGCACTTCACCGTGCTGGACAGCGTTCGCGAACGCGGCGGGGGAGCCTATCAGCCGCTCCTCGAAGACGACCAGATCGAGTGGCTCAAGGCGGACCTCGATTCCGTACCCGCCGAAACGCCCATTCTCATCCTCTCCCACGTGCCGGTCATCAGCGTGACCCCCTATTTCTTCTACGACAATATCGTGGAGAACTACCAGTTCCGGGTGGCAGGAGCGCTCATGCACCAGGATGTTCACCGGCTGCGGGACCTCTTCGCCAACTACCCCAACATCAAGGTCTGCCTGAGCGGCCACGTCCACCTGGTGGACCGGGTGGATTACAACGGCATCACCTACCTCTGCAACGGGGCGGTGTCGGGCTCCTGGTGGCACGGGCGCCACAAGGATTGCGAACCGGGCTACGCCATCGTGGACCTCTACGACGACGGGTCCTTCGAGCGCGAATACATCGAGTACGAGTGGGACGTCGGCAAGTAGCTGGAACCCGGGCCCGCTGATCGCCCCGGGGGGCCGGCCAGTTACCCCAACGGCCATCAGGATTCTTTTCTGCCCGGACCATAAAAGGGACATTGACATCCCTATATCTGGTACTACCCTCTCCGCAGAGCCGGGACGCTGCGCCTCGTGGCGGCCCCGCGAGAACACCCGCAGCCAGGGAAGTGGAATCCCCCACCTCGCCGCTTCCCCCCGGGGCGCCTCCCGGCCACCACAGAGAGGAGTACACCCCCATGCCAGCCACCATCGCACTTGAAACCCCAGTCGGCCAGCTCGTCACCGAGAGCCCCGATCGCGCCCGTGTGTTCGAGGAGTACGGCATTGATTACTGCTGCGGCGGGAAGCTGCCTCTCGCGGAGGCTTGCCGGGCAAAGAACGCCGACCCGGAGGCCGTGGCGGCCAGAATCGCCGAGCTCGACGAAGCTCAGCCTCCTGCCGAGCCGGATTGGGCGGGACTCTCGCTCACTGCCCTCTGCGAGCATATCATCAAGGTCCACCACGAGCATCTCCGAGGGGAGCTGTCCCGGCTCCACGCCATGGTGGACAAGGTCGCCTCGGTTCATGGCGACAACCACGCGGAAACGATCAAGATACGCTCTGTCTTCAAGCGACTAAAGGCGGAGCTTGAGAGCCACATGGGGAAGGAAGAAGTCATTCTTTTCCCGTGGATCCGCCGAATTGACGCCGGGCAGGCTGCCGGACCCTTTCCCAACGATGCGGTGGGCAGTCCGATCAAATGCATGGAGGACGAACACGCCGAAGCGGGCGAAGCGCTCGCCAGGCTGAACGAGCTGACGGGCGGGTATGATCCCCCGCCCCACGCGTGCAACACTTGGCGGGTGCTCTACGATGGGCTGGAGCGGCTGGAAAAGGACATGCACATCCATATTCACAAGGAAAACAACGTCCTGTTCCCGCGGACGCTGAAAGCGGTCACGACCTGACGGGGTCGCCGGCCCGACAATGAAGCGCACCGAATCCACCGGTCCAGGTGCAGTCGCATGAGCACGGTCAGCATTCATCCCTCCGAGTCCCGCACGGACTTCGAGAGCCAAAAACGTGAAGCACTCCGGCTCCTCACCGCCGGGAACCCGACATCTATACACAAGGGCTTCTTCCTTTCCGGCATCGCGGTCATTCTTACTTTCGGCGCGGTGTGGGGAGCCTATCTTCTGCTGCGCATCGCTTGGGAGGGCTCCTTCACGTCCGTCGGGATTCACGAGGTGAATGCCCACGGTCACGCCCAGATCTTCGGCTGGGTGGGTCTGTTTGTGAAGGGCTTTGCCTACCTGATGTTCCCCCGCTTCAAGCAGACGGCGCTTTCCTGGCCAGTTGGCGCGAAGCTCTCGCTCGTGCTGATGCTGGCGGGGATCGTCCTTCGTTCGTCGCTGGAGCCGTTCGCCCGTACAGCTCCCTGGACGGTCTGGCCGGCGCTCTTCGGCAACGGGCTGGAGCTGATCGCCATCGGGATCTTTCTCCAACAGATGGTGGGCCTCATGAGGCGATCCTTGCTGCGTCTATCCGGTTCGGACGTCCTGATCCTGAGCGCCCTGGGCTGGTTCGCTGTGCAGGCCGTGTACGAGACGGTCTATTTCGCCGCCATCGCCTGGGCTCCCACGCGCGAGGAGATGCTGCACCTTGTCGCCACGTGGCAGGCGCCCCTGCGGGACGCACAGATTCACGGCTTCTCGATGTTGATCGTCTTCGGGGTCAGCCTACGCATCCTGCCCGCGTTCTTTGGCTGGAGGAGCCCATCAGCCCGTGTGGGGACATGGCTGGCTGCGGTCCTGAACGTTGCTGTCCTGTTGCAGATTGTCTCGTTCATCCTGATGCGCGAGGTTGGGTATCGTTGGGGAGCGCTCTGGGGACTGGCGGCGCTGCTGCTGCTTGGCGGAGCGATCTGGCAGGTCCGTGCCCTCGGGGTTCTCCGATCCCCCGCACTGCACAATCGAAGTGCGAAGTTCGTCCGCACCGCCTACGTGTGGCTGCTGTTGTCTTTGGTCATGCTTGTGTCTTTTCCGGTGTGGCAGTTCGTGATATTGCCTATGGTTGCTCCGGGAAGCGGGGCCGTGGAGATGGGATTCTCCCATGCGTATTACGGTTCCATACGGCACGCCATCACGGTCGGTTTCATCAGCCTGATGATCATGGGTGTGGGAGCGTTTGTGGCGGCTGAGACGCGGTGGGGGAGCAGCCCTCCGAAGCTGACCGCCCTGTGGGCTCCCTTCATCCTTGTGAACGCGGGCTGTGCCATGCGGGTGTTCTTTCAGCTCACCACCGACATCGGCGCTTGGGCGTTCCCCGTGACGGGCATAAGCGGCATCCTGGAGGTCACCGGGATTGCCATCTGGGGCGGCCACATGGCCCGTGTGATGTTGGGACGGTAGCCTCGGCTTTGTGCGTCGAGGCGTGGGGTCAACCCGGAGGGTGGCTATACGCTTCCCTGCCCACGGAGTTCCTTGCGGGCGCTTGGAATGAGCCGGAGGTACTCGTCGAGCGGTTCACCGGCGGGCCGTTCGGTCATCATCTTGAAGAGGCGGCCAACCGGGAAATAGTCCAGCTCGGGGAAGCGGAGCGCCGCGCGGTCAATGGTGCCCATGTCGCCGAAGTGCCACTGCCCATCGAAGAGACCACGTCCGATCTCGCCGACGAAGAACCCGGCCTGCACGAGCCGCTCCGGAGAGAGGAAACTCACGTAGTAGTGACTGCGGAGAAAGCCGTCCACCTCGCGCACGCCGGTGAGGGAGAGTGGAGGGCTCATGCCGTACCGTCCGCGCCAGAAATCACGGAACTCCCCGGCCAGGGCGGCGGCGGCCTGCGCGGCCTCGCTGCCGGTCCTTCCGCGAAGGCGGGCGGTGTGTTCCTCGAGCGAACCGGCCGGCTTGTCCGCGATCTTCTTCTCCGCGTCCAGACGAGGGGGCAGGGAGCCGTAGAAGGCGGCAAGAGTGAAGCTCCTGCAGGTGGCCCACTTGCGCTCCACGATAGCCATCGGATGAAAGCGCCCCTCGGGGATGCCAGCGATGCGGGCGATGTGGGGACCGTATAGATCGGAGTCTTCCCAGTCGCCGCCATGGCGCCGGCGGAACTCCTCGCCGAGGAAGGAGGCCGCATCGGCTGCGAAGGCCTCGTCAAGGGTCGCGTCCTCCCCCTTCTCTTCCTTCATCAGGGCAAACGCCTCGTCCGTCTTCTCGAGGACGAGGGAGCGGGAGGCGGAGGCTCCCGGGAAGTGCTTGTCCAGCCACGCCTCGAAGGCGGCGGCGCTCCTGGCAGCCACCGCGCCGAGCGCGTCATCGGCCCGGTTCTCGGTCTCCGTCCGTTCGGTCATTGGTCGTCTTCCTGTCTGGAGAGAGTCGTGCTGGTGCGGCTCATGCCTGTCCGCGAAGCTGTTCCGGGAGTCTCACTGTAATTCGGTTTCCATCACGCTCGATCGGGTAGGTGAGGACGCGCCCGGGATGGCTGGGGGACTTCCCGGTGCGGGCGTCGAACTGCCACCCATGCCACGGGCAGGTCACTATCCCCTTCTCGTCCATGGTGACACTGTCCAGCGGACCGCGGCGATGCGGGCATACGGCATCAATTGCGAAAACCTCCCCGCCGCGCCGGAACAGTGCCACCGGCCTGCCGTCCAGCTCCACCCGCAGGGCCTGTCCGTCGGGAATATCTTCCAGCTCGATGCTCAGTTCGCTTGGCATTCCCTTGGTCCTTGCGGAGGGGTGGGAGGAGCTACTGGTTGTCCTTGTATTCTTCCAGCCAGGCCATCTGGATGGCTTCCAGCTTCCCCTCGGTGGACTCCTCTCGGGTGCCGGTAAATCCTTCGATCTCGAGGACCCAGTCCAGCAGGTCGGTGAACCGCACCTGCAGCGGGTCCTTGCCGGGGAAGCGTTCGTATAGCGCGATGGCGATGTCGTCCAGGTCGTTCCAGCCTAGTTGCATGGGGGCTCCTCAGCGTCGTTGTTTTTCGGAAAGGTAGAGCGCGAGTTCAGAGTTCCCGCGGCGGCCAGTTTACGAGTTCCACTTTCACGTCCCCCACTACCCTGGCCTGACAACCGAGGCGGCTGTGCAGCGTCTGGTTGGAGACGAGCTTGTCCATGGTGTCAATCTCCTCGTCCTCGGGCTCCTCGAGGGCCTCGTCGGTCCCGTCCTGAACGATGACGTGGCAGGTGGAGCAGGCGCAGACACCGCCGCAGGCGTGCTCGAGGCCAATGTCATACTCCTCGCTGACCTCGAGGAGCGTCTGGCCTTCCTCGGCCTCGACCGTCTTGTTGATGGGCATAAACGTAACTTGGGGCATTCGAACTCCCTCATTGGATGGCGATGTCGGTTAGTCGGTGACAGGGGGGATCGGGCGGGCAAGCGATGATACCGCCAACCCATTCCCATGCTGGCTGCGGAGCAAGAGATTCGCCAAACATGCCGCGAACCCCGCGGCTTGAAGCGGTCCGATCGAAGCTGCCGGTCAGGCGGGCTTTCGCGGGTCGCCCTCGGTTGTGCGCGTGATGATGGGCTTCACCCGGCGGACCTCCCGGCCATCGGGGCTCTGTGCCTCAATGGGGAACTCAACCGTGCTGTCCGGCAGGACCATGCGCAGGCGGAACGTTCCGTCCGGCGTGAGGCGGATTTCCTGGCCCATGATGCTCACCCGGGCATCCGGTTCCGTGGCGCCGTACACGACCACGTCCACGCCCACTTCCAGCCAGAAATCCCGGTCCTCTGCGGCTCCCTGCCCCCGGCGGACGGCCGTGGGGCCCCCACCAAGCATGTCGCTCCCGAAGCCCTCGTGGAACACCCCGGAGAACTCGCCGCTCGCACCACCCAGCAGGGCACTGGACTCACCGTACATCAGCCCACTTGAGATGCCCGCACTGCTGAAGGGTCCTTCGGCGAGAGTGTCCATGACACGCTGCTGAAGCGAACGAAGGAACTCATCACTGCCGAGCCGCTTCCCTATGCGTGCGCCACCGGAAAGGTGCACAATCTGTTGGTAGACCTCGTCGTTGATCTCGGCGAACTGCACGTCGGTTTCCTCGGAGATGCCGCGCCGCGGAATGTGGATCGTGTTCGAGGCGGCGATGACCCGGAAGTGGTCGCCCTCAAGGATGCCGAGCTGAACGGCATAGGAGGTCCCAGGCTTGGGCACGCGGATGTACCAGGAGGACGTGTAGTCGTTGATGGCCACATCGAAGGACTCGGCCCCCTGTCCGGGAGCACCAAGTGCCAGGTCGAAGATCCGCAGAATGAGGTGCTTTGAGTGATGGCCGCGCGGCAGCCCGAACTCCTGTCGGGTCTCCGGGCTCATCTCCCAGTAGGCGAATATCCATTCGGGGTCGCGGGTCAGCAGGACGAGTTTCGTCTCGCCGTATTCAAGGGGAAGCTCGCGTGGATCTTCCTCGAGGCGGCGGTAGTCCTCCGGGCCGTTCTGTGGAGCGGCTGGCGATGGCCCTTGCACATCCTGCGAAACGGGCTGAGGGGCCCTCGTGACGGACTCTGCGGAGGGCGTCCCTGCGGACTTCTTGGTGGCTGCGCGGGGCGCTGCAGTCCTCTTTACGGCTGCCGGCTTGGCGGGTGTTGCGGTCTTCCGTTTCTTGGTGGCCGCGGCAGGATCGGTCTTCTTTCGGGGTGTGGCGGCCTTCTTCTTCGGAGTGCTGCCGGCCGCTGTCTTCCGGGCAGTCTTCTTCGGTTCCTTGGCTTCTGAGCTCTTGCTCCTGGCCGAGGTCTTCCGCGTTGACGGAGACTTCTTCTCTTCTCCGGCCTGACCTGCTGTTTCCTTCGCCTTCTCTTCTTTCTTCTTCGCCATGGCGCGCGTACTCCGCTCCCTTTTGTTTCGGCAGGTGATGAAAGACTGTGTCAGCGGCCCGGCTTCCCGATTGGAGGAGCGGGCCTGTTGCACACTCTTCAAAAAAAATTGTGGGACGCGTGGACGGCAAAATGCGAGGGCTATTTGCAACCCGGCCCCGTCCATCAGGCACGGACGGGGCCAGTTCTGGCAGCTGGAATCGGTTTATTCGCGGACTAAAGGGCTTATCCGCAGGAGCAGAGAAAACCCATGCTTTTCCGGTTACTTGGCCGGCGGGTCGCCTTCGCGGTCTCTGCGTGACCGGCGCCGTGGCTCGGGTTCCGGGGGGATGAGTTGCTCGCTGATGTCCGTCCGCAGCCTCTGGGCGGCGTCGCGTCGGAAATCCTCCACGTATCCCTGCCGTTTCGCGTTCAGGAGGTCTCGCTCGTAGGCACGCAGATCGGCCATGAACTCGCTCAGCTCCGGCTCCTCAACTTCGTGTATGTGGGCCACGAGAAACTCCGAAACGAAGTCACCCACGCCGCCGCGAGAGATAACGACGTCACCTTGTGCGACGCGAAGGAGGTCCTCATGCAGCGAGGCAAAAGCCGTCAGCCGCTCCGGGATGTCCTCCCGCGGGCTGCTCTCAATGGAGCTGATTTCCAAGTCCAGCTCTTCGGCGATGGCGGTGAAGTCCTCGCCCTCCTGGACGCGCTCGCGGATGGTTTCAGCCCTTGCCAGGACAGCTTCGCGGGTCTTCTCCCTGCGGAGGGTGTTCTCAACAGTGGAGCGGACCTCGTCGAACTCAAGAACTCGCTCGGGTCGGATTTCGGCCAGGCGCATGACCACCGGCTGGCCATCATTGGTCTGCAACAATCCGGTCTGGTCTCCCTCGCTGATAAGGAGCCGGAGTGCCTCGCGTTCGTTGGAGAGGTTTCCGATTTCGGGGATGTTGGTCCGGTCGGGGAGAATCGGCTCGGTTGTCCTTACCTCCGAGTCCACCTCGCCTGCCACGCCTTCGAGTGTCGTTTGGGCCGCCACCGCGGCGGAAAGCCGCCTGCGTGCGTCGGCCAGCCTCTCTTCGCGTTCATCCTGTGCCGCCCGGCGCCGTTCCGACATCATCCGGTTGCGGAGGATCGAGCGAACGTCGTCAAAGGGCCTCTTGCCAGCTTCCGTCCGGGACTCCACCTTCACGACCGAGTAGCCTTGCGGCGTTTCGATGACGGGGGAGACCTCCCCCTCATCCGCCTCGTTGATGTAGCGGATCCAGTCCTCGCCCCAAGCGTCTATCTCGTCGCCTTCAAGCTTGGTTGGCAGCAATCCGCCGCGGAGGCGGGGTTCGGGGTCTTCCCCCTCGACGATTTCAACGTCCGAGAAGTCCAGATTGCGCGTGTCCTCGGACATCTCGTTGGCCACTTCAGCGAAGTCCTCGCCGTCCTCGACGATGCGCCTGCGCGCTTCCTCGGCGCGTTCGCGTGCCGCCTCGCGCTCCTCTTCCTCCATGGCGGGGCCGAGCGCCACGAGCACGTGGCGCACCTCGATGCCACCCTCCTGCTGGAGCTGTGCGTCGTCATCCGGCGCGGCTTCCCATGCCTCCCGCAGCTCCTCTTCGGTGGGCTCTTCGGGGGATGCGCGCGGCACGTCTATCTTGACGTAGTCGTAGACGTACTTCTGGCGCTCGATCACGGAGGAGTCGCGCTCCTCGACCATCCGGTCGTAACGGGCCTGCAACTCCTCCTCGTCCAGCTCCATCTCCCCGTCCACGCGGACCGGCAGGCGGACGTAATCGAAAGTCAGCTTTTCTCTCGCCAGCAGGTACTCCTGCCAGAGCTCGAGAAGTGAGGTGCGGGCGACGCGCTGGACCGTCTGGGCTGCCATGTCGGTGCGGAGTTGGCGCCGGATGATCGAGGCATACTCGTGCTCGGTCATGCGGTTCGCGCGCAGGATGCCCTCAAGCTCCTGCCGGGTGATTCCGGCCTCGCGGAGGTATTGGCGCACCTGCCCGTCGGTGACCCGGACACCCTGCCGGTCGAGCCGGTCCTGGAGCGCCACCTGCGCTACCGCGAAATCCACCACGTCGGGCGGGCGCATGGCACCACGAAGCTGGTCCTGGATCTGCCGGAGCTGAAAGGCGGGGATGCCCGTGTAGGCCGCGTAAACGTTGGTGTAGTAGCTGGCAGCCTCGCGCCTGGCTCCATCCAACTCCCGAGGGCCGAATTCGACGCGTCCCCTGTCCGTGTGCACGGTCAGGAGCGAACCGGCCTGCATGCCGGGAGAGGGGCCGCCCACGTCCCCGAAGCCATAGAAGAGCACGAAGGCAGGAATCGTCAGCCCGAGGACCACCCAAAGTCCCCACTTCATCCAGTAGGGGTTTCTCAGTTTTTGAATCATGGTTTGTCTGGCACCTTGAACATGAACCGAACCCCGGCTTCCACCCACCGGATGGGAGCGAAGGCTCGCGAATAGCGGCAACAGAGAGCCGCAGGGGTCTTGCCGCCGTCAACGGAGAAGCGATGCGCACGGTCTGGCAACCTTCAGGGGAGGAGCTCCCCCAATAGATCACCCCGACCCGACCAATTTTGTTTGCCGGGCAGTCCCCTTTATTGTTGACCCCAGAGTCTCCTGCCGAGTTGCTTCCGTATCGTTGCAAACCAACTCCGCACAGGTCCGACGCCATCATGCTCTCACTCTCCCAAACCACCGGGTACGCCATCCTGGCCCTCGCCTGCATGGAAGGTCCCAGCGGTTCGCCCATTCTCGTGCGCGATGTGGCCAAGGCCGCCGGCATCCCGAAGCCCTACCTCTCGAAGCTGATCCACGCGCTGGCGCAGCGCGGGCTCGTGAGCACCAAACGCGGCTACAAGGGCGGTGTGGTGCTGGCCCGCGAGCCACAGCAGATTTCCCTGCTCGAGATTGCCGAGGCCGTCGAGGGAAACGAGTGGCTGGACCGCTGCGTCCTCGGACTTGAGGAGTGCAACGACGAGCGCGCGTGCCCCATGCACGAGCATTGGAAGGTCGTCCGCGGGCGCATCCGCTCGGAGCTGGAAACCATCCACTTGGCCACCGTTGCCGAGTTCGAGCGCAGGCGGCAGACGATCCTCGCGCCCGCAGAAGCCCAGGAGGACACCGCAGATCCACAAGAGGACTCCAGCACGGAGGAATGAACCCCACGCCGGACCTGCCCCCTCACACACCGGCCACCTCCCCGCGGGGAGAGGGCTGCCGCACCGCACACATCTGTGAATCTCCACCCCATCACCCCGTCCCGGCCCGGTGGTCTCCGGCCGGCGTCGGCCCCACATCCCTGCGTTCCCCCACGGAGGTGCCCGGGTGTTTGATTGGCTTACCGATGTTGTGATGCTCTCGCGAATTCAATTCGCGGCGACCATCATGTTCCACTACCTGTTTCCGCCACTGACCATCGGGCTCGGCGCCCTGCTGGTCATCATGGAGGGTACATACCTCAAGACCCGCAATCCCGTCTACGAGCAGATGACGAAGTTCTGGGTGAAGATCTTCGCCCTGACCTTCGGTCTCGGCGTCGCCTCAGGCATCGTCATGGAGTTTCAATTCGGGACGAACTGGGCAACCTATTCCCGCTTTGTGGGTGACGTGTTCGGCTCCGCCCTGGCCGCCGAGGGCATTTTCGCCTTCTTCCTCGAGTCCGGCTTCCTGGCAATTCTCGTGTTTGGCTGGGACAAGGTGGGACCGAAAATGCACTTCTTCTCGACCGTGATGGTGTTCCTCGGTTCGATCTTTTCCGCGGTCTGGATCGTCGTGGCGAACAGTTGGATGCAGACGCCTGCGGGCTTCCACATCATTGGGTACGATCAGGCGGGGAACTCCTTTCCCATGGAGATGCCGTTTGTGTACGATCCGGAAGCGCTGGACGGCATCATGCCGCGGGCGGAGATCACCTCCTTCTGGGAGATGGTGCTGAACCCCTCGAGCGTGGTGAGGATTCTGCACACGGTGGTTGGCTGCTTCGTGCTGGCTTCGTTTGTCGTGATGAGCGTCTGCGGATATTACATTGCGCGCGGCCGGTACCCGGAGCTTTCCAAGCGCTGCTTTGCCATCGCGCTCGTGTTTGGCGCGTTCTGGTCGCTTGTGCAGCCATTCCTGGGGCACCTCTCGGCGGAGATCGTCGCGGAGCACCAGCCGGCCAAGCTGGCGGCTTTCGAGGGCCTCTATCAGACGGAGGAGTACTCGCCACTCTACCTGTTCGGGATTCCGAACAGCAGTGCGGAGAGGGTTGACTACGGAGTGAAGATTCCGGGGATGCTGAGCTTCCTTGTGCACGGGAACTTCAGCGAGCCGGTAGCCGGTCTGGACCAGTTCCCGAGGGAGGATTGGCCACCGGTCTTCATCAGCTTCACCTCCTATCACATCATGGTTGGCCTCGGGTTCTATTTTATAGGAATTACGCTGCTCGCACTCTACTTCCTGTGGCGTGGCACGTTGTTCGAGAAAACATGGCTGATGTGGGTGTTTGTGTTCTCGGTCATTCTGCCCTACATTGCCAACCACACGGGCTGGATTGCCGCGGAAGTGGGCCGGCAGCCGTGGGTTGTTTACGATATCCTGCGCACGGAACATGGTTTCTCGAAGGCGGTCGGCGCGAGTTCCGTGCTGGGGTCCCTGTTCCTGTTCCTCCTGATTTATGCGCTCCTTTTCTTCATGTATATCTACCTGCTTGATCGGAAGATACGAAGCGGGCCGGAGGAATTCGTCGAAACTCCTGTCCGCAAGGGCAAGGTGGAAGCAGAGGACGTGATGGAGGCCGTGACACGGCGCGGTCCTGGCCGGGGCCACCTCGCCGAGGGAAAGGAGGAGTAAGGACATGGATCTGAACACCATCTGGTTCCTCCTGCTCGGTTTTCTGATCATGGGTTATGCAATCCTGGACGGGTTCGACCTGGGCGTGGGAGCGCTCCACCTGTTCACCAAGGGCGACGAGGAGCGGCGGCTTTCGATGAATTCCATCGGCCCTGTCTGGGACGGCAACGAGGTCTGGCTCGTGACGGCTGGCGGGGCGCTCTTCGCGGCGTTTCCGCACGCCTATGCGACGGCCTTCTCGGGGTTCTATCTGGCGTTCATGCTGCTGCTGTTCGCACTGATTTTCCGCGCCGTGGCGCTGGAGGTGCGCAGCAAGGAAGAATGGGGCTGGTGGCGGAAGATCTGGGACGTTTCCTTCTGCGCGTCGAGTATTCTTGCGTCCATCCTCTTTGGGGTCGCCGTCGGGAACCTCGTTGTGGGGCTCCCCATCGGTGCCGACATGGAATTTCAGGGCAGCTTCTTCGACCTGCTCTCCCCGTACTCTGTCCTGGTTGGGGTTTTCACGCTGTCCCTCTTCATGATGCACGGCTCCATCTACCTGTATCTGAAGACGGAGGGGGAGCTGCAGGAAAAGGTGAAGGGCTGGATTCCGCGGACGCTCTCATTCTTCCTGATCATGTACGTCCTCACGACCATTTTCACCCTCTCGGTCTACCCGGAGATGACAGATAATTTTGAGAAGTTCTGGTGGGTGTGGGGATTCGTGCTGCTGAAGGTCCTCGCGGTGGCAAACATTCCGCGGGCGCTCTATCTGGGCCTGCCCTTCCGGGCCTTTGTCTCGAGCTGCTGTGTCATTGCGGCATTGCTGCTGGTTTTCGGTGTCGGAGTGTACCCGAACATGATCGTGTCGTCACTCGACCCTGATCACAACCTGACGCTCTACAATGCGGCCTCCTCACAGAAGACGCTGACGATCATGTTCATTATTGCGCTGATGGGCATGCCGTTCGTTCTGGCCTACACGGCCTCGGTGTACTGGATTTTCCGTGGCAAGGTTAAACTGGACAAGTTCAGCTATTGAGGAAACGCGGAACCCACAATCCGTGGATTGCTCCAAGGGGACGAGTGCTCCGCGGTGCCTACGGACGGTCAGGCAAATTTTATCGGGGATTTGATCTACCCCGCGGATTCCAAACCCTGATCCGGCCTTGCCCCGGCCCGTTCACGGATGCACAACCGCGCGCGGGCTTGGGGAGGAACCCCCGGGCACCTTCGCTTGGAGCACACTCGCCGCGGGCACGCGGCGTCGCGCCACGCCATGAAAGAGGCTGGCAAACACATTTCCCCGATGGAGGACTTCAATGACGGAACCAACCGCCGCTGCCAGTTCTGGCGGTAGTATGACCGTGGGGCGCATGATCACCCTGATTATTGCCCTGATTGCCTTTACCATCCCGTGGCTCATCAACTTCCCCGGCCTGTCGCCCGAAGGGCACCGGGTCCTGTCCGTCTTCCTCCTTGCCGTGGTCCTGTGGCTCACCGAGGCCATCCCCCTCCACGCCACGGCCGTCCTGATCATCTTCCTTCTGATCCTGTTCATCAGCGACCGGGCTTTGATCCCTTTGCCGGAGGAATACGCCCCGGACGCGGTCTCCTTCGGCCAATACTTCGCCACGCTGGCCGATCCGATTCTGATGCTCTTCCTTGGCGGCTTCGTACTGGCCAACTGTGCTTCCAAGTACCATCTGGACAAGAACCTCGCGCGGGTGGTCCTCAGGCCGTTCGGCACGTCGCCGATCTGGATCATCTTCGGTCTGATGCTGGTCACCGCCGTTTTCTCGATGTTCATGAGCAACACGGCCACCGCCGCCACGATGATGGCGGTGGTGCTGCCGATCATCCGGACGCTGCCCCCGGGCGACCGGCTGGCGGCGGGTCTGGCGCTGAGCATCCCCTTTGCCGCCAACCTCGGTGGCATCGGAACGCCCATCGGGACTCCGCCCAACGCCATCGCGGTGAGCGCCATGTTCGAGGCCGGCTACGACGTCGGATTCTTCGACTGGATGATGATGATGCTTCCCTTCGTGATCGTGGTGATGGTGGCTGCCTGGCTGATGATCGGCTGGTTCTTCCGCTCCGACACGAAGGAGATCAAACTGCAGATTGACTCGAAGTTCAATTTGGAGCCAGCGGCGATCATCTTCTACGTCACCTTCGCGGTGACGGTGCTGCTCTGGATGACCGAGGCCCTCCACGGGATGGCCTCGACGATGGTGGGCTTCCTCCCGGTCGTCGTGCTGATTTCCACGGGCGTTTTCACGACCAAGGACATGCAGTCCATCCAATGGCACGTGCTGTGGCTGATGGCCGGCGGTATTGCCCTTGGGGCGGGCGTCCGCCACTCGGGCCTGGACCAGTGGATGATCGGGCTCGTGGACTGGGAGCAGGTCGGCACGCTCCTGCTGGTGGCGCTGCTTTCGATCATCTCGATTATTCTGAGCACCTTCATCTCGAACACCGCCACGGCGAACCTGATTGTGCCCCTCGGGCTGACGCTTGCCGCGTCCTCCGGCGTGGCGATCTCGCCCGTCGAAGCGGGTGTGTTCATCGCCGTGAGCTGCTCGCTTGCCATGGCCCTGCCTGTCAGCACGCCGCCGAACGCGATCGCCTACAGTACCGGCGTGTTCAGCACGCGGAACATGATGATCATGGGCGCGATGATTGGTGTCGTTGGCTGGGTGATCTTCATCCAGTTCGCGCCGCTGGTGTGGGATGCGCTGGGTCTGATGCCGGAGGTGACGCCGCAGTAACTCCGGACCATGTACCCTCCGGGGCGTGAAAGCGTGGCGCCGCCGCCGCCCACTCGGTTCACTGGTGCTGGCGGCGGTGGCGTCCTCCCGCCACCATCGCCAGTTTGAAAGCTGAGAGGCTCTCCCCCCTTTAGTGATCCGAGGCCGCCGTCCGCCCCATGACCCCACCCCCCAGCTCCGCAAAGCCATGTGTCATGCTGCTGTGCACCACCGAACCGGAGGAGGTGCGGGAGAGCTTGGCTGCAGACCTCAGCGAAGCGGGCGGGCACCTTGTCTCTGCCGAGACGGTGACCAACACAGAGGAATTGCGCCAGGCACTTCAGGACATGGAGGAGCGTTCGACACCAGTTCCAGTGATCATCGTGGACGATCCACTGAGGGATGGAGTCCGCGGCGGGGACGTCCTGCTGGAAATCCACGAGGACCCGCGCTACCGGGCCAGCCGGAAGCTCCTCCTCTCCGAGCATGCATCGCTGGAGGAACTCACACGGCTCCTAAACCAGGGGGCACTGAACACCCGTCTGAAGAAGCCCTGCGCCCGCGAGGAGCTTATGGACGCGGTCCGGCGCCTTGTCACCGACTACATCATTGAGCAGGCGCCCGGCGAGGTGGAGCACCTGGCGGAGTATTTCGATCCGAGGGAGCTTTCCCACGCCTTGGTCGCCTCCGAACGTCTCCGCCGGGACCTCGCGACCCAGCTTCGGACCGTCAAGCGCTCCTTCCTATCGGTCGCCGATCTGAGCGACATGCAGCTCGAGGAGGAGATGATCCGCGAGTTTGACCGGGTTCTGGACCAACCACCCCGGCAGACTTTTCCCCCCGACACCGTCATGTTCCAGCAGGGCGACACGGTGGACCGGCTCTGGATCGTGCTCGACGGGAAGGTGCGCCTGACGCGCCAAGCCAAGGAGAAGGAAGTCGTCATGCACATGGAAAGCGCCGGCCGGCTCATCGGCCTGCTTGCGCTCTCCCAAGGGCAGACCGCCTTCTATACATGCTGCACGGCGACCGAGTTGACCGCACTCACCGTCACGCCTGAACAGTTGGATTTTGCCCTGCAGACGAGCCCCGGCCTGTCCGTCTATTTCGACACCGTGCTGATCCGTACTTTGGGAAACCGGGTGCGGCGCTCCGCCGAGCTGCAGATGGAAGTCGAGGACTTGAACTCGGCTCTGGCTCGTGAGCGGGATCAGCTCGCCGAGACCCTCGAACTTCTCAGGCGCACCCAATCGCGACTGCTGGAGACGGAGAAGATGGCCACCTTGGGTCTGCTGTCCGCCGGCATCGCGCACGAACTGAACAACCCCATCTCCGCCATCCAGCGTTCCGCGGACTACATCGCGGAGGACCTGGAAGCGATTCTCGGGTCCTGCCGGGAGGGGAGCAAACTGGCCGAGCAGCTGCAGGCGGCTCATGATGCCCGGCCGCTTCCCACGCGCGAGGAGCGGAAGATCCGCAATCGGCTGGCTGATGAACTCAGCGACCGGACACTAGCGCGCCGGCTTGTCACCATCGGCATCCACACCCGGGGTGAATACGAGGCCTTTTTCGAGGGCGTGCCCAGGGAGGAGCGGCGCGAGAGGCTGGCCATGCTTGAGCGTGTTCACCAACTCGGCAGCGGGCTGCGAAACATTCGCTCCTGTGCCTCCCGCGTCACCGGCATCGTCAAGAGCCTCCGGTCCTACGCCCGCCCCGATGAAGAAGGACCTGCCTTTGAGGATATACACGAGGGGCTGGAAGACACCCTGCTTCTCTTCGGTCACACCCTCAGGAATATCCAGGTCGAGCGGCGGTATGGAGACCTTCCGAAGGTGCAATGCCGCGCAGCCCAGCTCAACCAGGTCTGGACCAACCTCATCTCCAACGCCATCGAGGCGATGGGTGAGGAGGGGACTCTCACCATCGAGACAGGCGCGGACCGGGAAAACGAACAGGTCCACGTCAGCATTATTGACACCGGTCCGGGCATCCCGGAGGACGTGCAGCAGCGCATCTTCGGACTGCACTTCACCACGAAGCAGGGCCGTGTGCAGTTCGGCTTGGGGATGGGGCTTTCCATCTGCCGTCAGATCGTGACGCGCCACGGAGGCAGCATCGAACTTGACTCCCGCCCCGGCAGGACGTGTTTCAAGGTCATTCTTCCCGTCCGCCAGCCTGTGGGCGGGGAGACAGCAAGAGCGGATTTGACGCCGCAAAACCCCACTCAGGATGAACCGCAAGCCAGACAGCGGAATACCCAACACGGAGGGCTTTCATGAACCAGGTTCTCGTTCTCTGCATCGAAGACGAACAGGAGGTGCGGGATGCGATCCTTCGGGATCTCGAACCGTTCGCCGAGCATTTTCAGGTCGAGGCGGCCGAAACCGCCGACGCCGCCCGCGAGGTGCTGCAGGAGGCGCTGGCCCGCAAGGATAAGCTCGGCCTCGTCCTGTGCGATCATCTGCTGCCCGGGCAAAGCGGGGTGGACTTCCTTGTGGAGCTCAAGAAGGACGAGCGGACCGCCGTTGCCCGGAAGGTGCTCATTACGGGACAGGCGAGCTTGGAGGACACCGTCAAGGCCGTCAACGAGGCCGGGCTCGACAGCTACATTGCCAAGCCCTGGAAGCGCGAGGAGCTGCAGGAAATCGTGGTGAAGCAGCTGACTGAATTCGTCCTCGGAAACGTCGAGGAACTCCTGCCTTACGTCAGCGTGCTGGACGGGCCGCGCCTGCTGGAGGAAGTCGGCCGGCGCAAAGCCGACAAGTAATCCCTGCGGGCCGTCACTCCTCCTGCGTCCCCGGCAGGGGCGGGTCAATCACATGGGGGTGGCGGCCGGTGCCCTCGCCGATCGAGCAAACCGGCAGCTCGAGCATGCTTCCCAGTTCGTACTCCCCGCCGGCGGGGCATTCGGGCTGGTGGCGGATGTAGAGGTCCTCGCCCACGAGGTCTTCCCAGTCCATTTCCGCGAAGAAGGGCTGGTTCATCTCAATGGCCCACTGATGCTTCGCCTCGTACATGACGGTGAGATTCTTCTGGCAGGCTCTGGCGCGGGTGGCGCTTCGCGCCGCAAGGAACGACGGTATGGCCACGGCCAGCAGGAAGCCGAGGATCATCACCACGATCATCAACTCGATGACACTGAATCCTTTTTTCGTGCATGACATTTGATTTGGCCCGGTTTGCTCGGTTTCTGATCCCATACGGGAGCAGTACCGGGACCAATCCCTCAGAGTGGGGCGTCTTTTCCCCGAAACCGGGGGTTTGCCTTGTAAAGCCTGCGTAATCAGCCGTTCACGCATTCTCCGGGTTTTCCCGCAGAAGCGTCTCGGGCATGGTTTGGCTGCGTGTATCAGGCTACCCGTTGGGTAATCCGTTTCCCGGAGACTGTCCCGGCTCTTTCCCATCAGAAGGCGCACGGTGGGGCGGTTGCTCCGGCGTGCAGGCCCGCTCGAGCCGATCCAGCACCGCCAACCAGGCCGCTCTCTGTGGCGGCCTCTCGATGAGGATGCGTTGCGCACCGCTGCCTTCCGCGACGAGGAGGCTCTCATAGAGATGGCGTGCGTATTCCACCGGATCGGCAGGAAGAACCACCCTCCCGGCTTCCACATGGTGGTCATCGCCAAGGCAGACGAGGAAGGCCTCCGGTCCGGGATTCTCCGGCGCTTTCGCCACCAACCTTGCCGGCACTTTCGGGGAATAGTGGCGTGGCAACATGCCGGGCGAGCGCAGAGGCCCACCCGGCCCGATGCCGGTCTCTCCCTGCAGGGCGACATGCCGTCCGAGCGCGGCGGAAAGCTCCTCCCGGGTGATCACGCCAGGCCGCAGTATGACCGGCGTTCTTCCCGTCAGGTCGAGAACTGCCGATTCGATACCCACGTCGCAGCGTCCACCGTCGAGTACGGCCGCCAGCCCGCCCCCGAGCAGTTCGACAACTGCGTCCGCCGTGGTGGGGGAGAGCCGGGTGCTGGGGTTGGCGCTCGGTGCGGCGACGGGAAAGCGGCATTGCCCGAGCAGCTCCAGCGCCACCGGGTGGGCCGGCACGCGCAACCCGACAGTTTCGCCGCCAGCCAGCACCTCCGGGGCAAGCCCCTCCGCCGCAGGCAGAATCATCGTCAGCGGGCCAGGCCAGAAGCGCTCCGCCAGGGCCTTGGCCTCTGCGGGCCAGTGCCGGCACCAGCGGTGCAGTTCCGCCACCGAGCCGCCGTGAACAATGAGTGGATTCGCGGCCGGACGGCCCTTGAGGCGGAAGACCTCCCGCACGGCTCCCGCGCTCGTTGCATCGGCGCCGAGCCCATAGACGGTCTCTGTGGGGAAAGCCACCAGCCTGCCCTCACGGAGCAATTGGGCGGCCCGCCGGATATCTTCCGGCATGTTGCCGTTGAGCCTCAGTGGTGCGCTGTCCCTCATGGCTTCCCTCTTGTCATCGCCTTGCAAGTGCGCCACGGTCCGTTCGGCCGGTTACAACACGTCAAGACTCCGGGGGTATTGCGCCGTCCATGCGGGAAAGAATCAAAAGGCTTCGCCACGAACTCAAGGAGCGTGACCTCGACGCCTTCGCCGTTCTGGACCGAACCAACACGCTGTACTTCACCGGTTTCCACTGCACTTGGTCGCTGCTGCTGGTGGACGGCGCCCGGGCACGTTTTGTTACCGACTCCCGGTATGCGGAGGCAGCGGAAAAAGCACTGGGCAGCTCTTTCAAGGTGATTGTGCAGCCGGCGCGGGACGTTCGTGGGTTCTTCAAGTCGCTGTTCAAGAAGTCCGGCTACGCGCGGATCGGCTTCGAGGGCTCGATCACCGTGGATCAGCTCGGGCAACTGCGCACTTGGGCACGTGGCTCGCGCCTTGTCAGCGCCGGCGACATCCCGGCGGGCCTGCGGAGTGTCAAGGACGAGGAGGAGCTGCGACACATCCGCCAGTCCGTCCGCCTTTCGGAGAAGATGATGCTGCTGGCTTTCGAGCAGGCCCGGCCCGGACTGCGGGAAGACCTGCTGAGCCGCCGGATCCGGTTCGCTGCGGAGGAACTCGGCGGGGAGGGGGAGTCCTTCCCCAATATCGTGGCCAGCGGCCCGAATTCATCGCGTCCCCATCATCAGCCCGGAAGCCGGCGCCTGCGCAAGGGCGAGCCGCTCAAGATTGATCTTGGCGCGATCCGCCGCGGGTACTGCTCGGACCTCACGCGCACCCCCATTCTCGGTGGCGCACCGCCCTCCGGCTTCGAGGAGATATACGAGGTCTGCCTCGCGGCGAACCAGGCTGCGGTGAAGGCTCTCCGCCCTGGCGTCACGGGCGCCGAAGTGGACGCTGTCGCCCGAGAGCTCATCGCCGAGGCCGGCTACGGAGAGCATTTTGGCCATGGTCTTGGACACGGCGTTGGGCTGGAGATACACGAACTGCCAACTCTCAATCAGCGGGCCACCAAGACGAAGCTCGAGCCCGGCAACGTCGTCACCATCGAACCCGGCATCTACATACCGGGGCGCTACGGGGTCCGTATAGAGGACTACGCCGTGGTTACGGAAAACGGGGCCAGGGTGCTCTCCACCTTCCCCCGCGAACTGCATGTCATCCCGGTCTGACCGGAAGTACCGCCAACGAGGGAGTTCCACAAATGCCCCATGTCATACTGCAGGGACCGCTCACACCTGAGGACATCTGGCTGGCCTTCCAGCCGGAGGAGTTCTCGGAGGACGGCAACCGGTACAAGGCCGAGGAGGCGTTCCTTTCCTCCGCCAAGGACATCGTGCTGATCCGCTCGCTTGCAGTGGAGCGCGGCTTCACCAAGCTGTTCTACGTACGCGTGGCCCGCAAGGAAGGGCAACTGAGCATCGGCCTTGAAAGACTCACGAAGCCCGACGCCAGTGACGGCGTGAAGCGTCTCCTGGGCCTGTACGCCTGGAAGATTCTGCAGAGTGATCCGGAGACGTCCGTTGCCTCCACGAACATCGGTGAGTTTGTGCGGGAGCCGGCCGGCTGAATGGAGAGGCTGACAGAACCGCCACCGTGCGAACCGCCACCCCGGCCAGCAGAGAAAGGCGGCTGGGATCTTGAAATACCTCTCGGAGACCTGAAGAAACCCCTGGACTTCACGCGCCTGTTCGGCCGGGAGGCGCCACTGGCCGTCGAAGTGGGCAGTGGCAGCGGCCTCTTCCTTACCATCGAGGCCGCGAACCGGCCCGGGACGAATTTCCTGGCAATCGAGCGGGACGGCGGAGAGGTCCGGCGTGCCAAGGACAAGTGGCGCCGCCGCAACCTGCTCAACGTCCGCATCATCCGCTGCGACGCCCACTACCTGCTGGAGGAGTTCGCCCCTCCCCGCTCCGTGGACGAATATATCATTCTATACAGCGACCCATGGCCGAAAAAGCGGCACCACAAGAGGCGCTTCTTTCAGCCGAGGTTGCTGCCGATCCTGGAGCGCACGCTCAAGCCGGGCGCGGCAGTCCGCATCAAGACAGACGTCACCGCGTATTACGAGGTCATTCGGGAGCTCTTAGACACGGCGCCCTTCCTGACTCTCGAGCAGGATCACCGTCTCGACATCGAGCAGGACCCCGAGGACATCCAGACGAACTACCAGCGCAAGGCCATCGAGCAGGGCCATCCCATCCACTCCCTGCGATACCGGCATACCGCCGTATGATCACGGGCCCGGGGTGCCTCGCATCGCCGTGATGCGCAGCACAAGACTCTCCGCCATCCCCTCCCAATCGGGCACGTAATCCTCCTCGCCGCTCGGGTACATCACGCGCTGAAGCTTGTGGACGTCCTCGACCATCTCCCGGAGCGTGGTGAGGGAGAACCGCTGCGCCGCCTGGTGGATCTTGCCCGATTTCCAGGAAGGGATCTTCTCAAGGGACGGGAAGTCGGTGACCATGAGCTGGCCCACGGGCTTGCCGGCACGCCTGCCTTCCTGAATGCAACGCGCCTGGAGGAGTAGCTCCACGGCCTGGGCAATTGTCGAGTAGATGCGAAGCCTCGAGCCCGAATCGCCGGCGGAGCGCTTCACCCAGTGGCGAAACACCGTCAACGCCCCGGCCGCGTTACCGTTCAGAAGGTGGTCGTCGAATTCGAACTGAATCGCCTTTTCGCGCTTGGTGATGACAGTGCCCTTGCGGTGGACCAACTGCACCAGTGGTGAGTCCTCCCGAAGCATCCTGCCCTTCAGATCGTCCTCCTCGCAGACGAAAACAGCGATGTTTCCGGTTTCGGGAAGCTCCACCTCGAGCCACTCCACAAGGAGTGCCATTCTGTCCTTTTTCGTACCCTTTGTCTTCTTCGAAGTGGCTTTTGTGCGGGCCTTGCCGCGTCGGGCGCTCATCAGTTCGGTCAGGTTATAGATCACAACCACCCGGCGGGACCCGGGAATGAAGGACGTGGTGCCCAGCTCGTCCAGGATTTCGGAAAGAAACCGTTCCAGGTTTAGTGGTTGGTTGGCGGGGGGGGTAATCTCGGCGAGGGCGGTTTCCCGCTCCTCGCGCGGGAGGAGGCTTTCCAGCAGTTGCAGCCGCGCCTCGTTGACCTCCACGAGGTTGTTCCCGTGGACGAGGTAGAGAGAATCCGTTTTCTCGGCCTGTTTGGAGCGGGCTGCCATGGCTGTTTCCGTCTGGAGGGCTTTCCGGGGACAGGCTCTGCTCTCTGCGGAGCTGCCCCGGGCGGCCCCAAGCGTGCCGCCCACCGTCCGGGGGGCAAGTTCTGTGGATCGCTTGCTTTGCCGGGCCGGCGGGAGCGGGGGTTTCCGGCTTGCCCCATCCGGCCCCCGACCCTCCCATCGCACCCATTCCTTACCGCGGGAGCAAAGCGGATGTTGCTTGAAGGCAAGAAAGTGCTGGTGGCGGGTGTGGCCAATCGCTCCTCGATAGCGTGGGCGGTCGCAGAGGCTGTTCTGCGGGAGGGCGGGCAGGTGGCACTTACCTATCAGAACCAGCGTCTGGAGCAGCGAGTGCGTGACCTGGCCCAGTCGGTGGACCCCCACTTGCCGTGCTACGAGCTGGATGCGTCCAGTTCTGAGCAGGCGGCCGAAGTGGCGGACATGCTGGCAAAGGAATGGGGCGTGCTCGACGGGCTGGTCCACTCCATTGCCTTCGCACCCAAGGAGGATCTCACGCCGGGCATCCTCAAGACCTCGCTGGACGGTTGGAACACCGCGCTTCACATCAGCGCGTACACGCTGCTGGAGCTGACCCGGGCCATGATGCCACTGCTCGAAAAGTCCGAGTCCGGCTCGGTGCTTACCTTGACCTACGACACCGGCAAGGTTTACCCCAACTATAACGTGATGGGTGTGGCCAAGGCGGCACTGGAGGCGGCCATGCGGTACGCCTGCTGGGATGCCGGCCGCAAACAGGTACGGGTGAACGCCATCAGCGCCGGACCCATCAAGACGCTCGCGGCTCGTGGCATCAGCGGCTTCGGCAATATGCTCGACGAGGGCAGCCGCAAGAGCCCGCTGGGCCGCAACGTAACGGCCGAGGAGGTCGGAAACACAGCAGCCTTCCTCCTTGGGCCCGCCTCAAGCGGCATCACCGGTCAGGTGGTGTTCGTGGATGCGGGACAGAGCATCATGGGGGTGCCCGCCGCCGCAACGACGGCGTAGCCCCAACCTGCCGTTGGCACAAGCGGTGCAACGGCGGGGAAACGAGGCAGGCATAACAACGCCCGGCCTACGACCTTTATCGGGAGACCATTACTATGGCAGGTGCCACCCTTTCCGTTTCGGACACCGATTTTGACGCGAAGGTGCTTCAGTCCGACAAGCCAGTGTTCGTGGACTTCTGGGCAAGCTGGTGCCCACCGTGCAAGCGCATTGCCCCCTTCGTGGAGGAACTAGCCTCGGACTACGAAGGCAAGGCAGTGGTGGTGAAGGTGGACGTGGACGAGGCCGGTCAGGTCGCCGCCCGCTATGGCATCACGAGCATCCCCACCCTGATGGTTTTCAAGGGCGGTCAGCCCGTGGAGGCGCAGACCGGAGCCGTCCCCAAAGATCACATGGCGAAGATGATAGACAAGCATCTCTGAGCCGGGAGTGGACCGGGATTCCTCCGGACCTGAGCCGCGCGGGCTGTGGCGGCCGTATCCAATTGACTCCGTCTTTCCGTGTCCCGTCATCCTTCCAACGGATGGTGGGACACTTCCATGCTTCGCCCCCCCGGCCGTGGGAAAAGTGTCCTCCTCGCAGGGCGCCGGATGCTGCGGCCTTTCCGGCGGACCGGACAGGATGACCGGATGAAATGCCCGAACTGCGCGTCGCCCGACACGCGCGTCATCAACTCACGTCCCGCAAACGCTGGCGAATCCATTCGCCGGCGGCGCGAGTGTCCCGTCTGCCAGACCCGCTTCACCACGTATGAAATCATCGAGAAGGCCGAGATGACCGTCATCAAGCGCAACGGCTCGACGGCACCCTACTCCCGTGAGCGTCTCCAGCACGGCATCGAGAAGGCCTGCAGGAAGCGCCCTGTCAGCGCTGCCCAGATCGAGGCACTGGTGAACGGCATCGAGCGGGACGCCTTCCAGAATCCCCACAAGGAAGTGACCACCGAGCAGCTGGGCCGCCTCGTCCTCAAGCGTCTCAAGGAAATTGATCAGGTGGCCTATCTCCGCTTTGCGTCCGTTTACAAACAGTTCCGGGACCTGCACGACTTCAACACGGAAATCCGGTCGCTGCTGAAGGACTGATCTGCTCCGAGACAGGCCGCAGGTTCACGGTCCTACAGGAAGAACACCCGGTTGCGGATCGCGCCTTCCCACTTCCCGGCCAGGAACGCCGCGGCATCGAGCATCTCGAGGGCCGGGCGGGCCCGCTCGTAGGCCTTCCCCCCCCCGAGAAGAGCCGGGAGGGCCAGTAGCGCGCCCATTCCGAGGCGCCGGTAAACGGCCCAGTCCGTGTAACGCCACCAGCCAAACTCCTCCCGCCAGCGAGCAAAAAGGAAGGCGCTTGCCATGCCGTACCAGCGCACCTGCTGGAGCATCCGCAGGAGAGTCGCGCGATGGTGGTGAACAACCTCGAGCCCGGGCAGGTAGCGTGTCTCCCAGCCGCGGCGTTCCAGCCGCCAGCAAAGATCAGCGTCCTCACCGGTTGCCCGCCCGAAGGTCACGTCGAATCCGCTGACGTCCTCCAGCGCAGCCCCGCGAACCACCATCCCGGCGGTCACGAGGAAGGGGAACTGCAGGGCGTTCCGCTCCCGGAAGCGGTCTGTATCAAGGATACGAGCCTCGACGATGTGGCGTTCGGCAAGGGTGTGCACCGGACCCGGCACGAGGCGCACCCCCACGGCCCCCAGCCGTTCATTGGCCCCGAAGGGCCGCAAAGCGCGCCTGAGCCAGTTTCGGGGAGGTACACAGTCCGCATCGAGGAAGGCGACGTATTCGGACCGCGCCACGCGCCAGCCCATCTCCCGCGCGTGGACGACTCCGGTCCGCTGGCACACTCGGACGGCTGCACCGTGCTCCCGGGCGGTGGCCCGGGTACCGTCCGAGGAACCATTGTCCACCACGAGCACTCGCATCCGCGACCGTGGATAGTCCTGGGTCCTGAGCGCGGGGAGTAGCCGTTTCAGGTGATCCTCGGCATTCCGCGCACAGATGACGATGGTGACAGTGGGAGCCTTTTCCAAGCGGGCCTGCACCCTCCCCGGCAATTTCTCACATGCTCATTGCTCCGCAGCCGGGGCTGTGGGTCACGGGAAGAGTGCATGCCCGCGCCGGGCGTCAGCCGGATGAACCGCCGGCCTCTTCAAAGGCAGCCAGGATTTGGGCGGTATCCGGCATGCCGCGCTCCGCGAAGACAATCTGCCCGTCCTTGTTGATGCCATACACGGTGCGCTTGATGACGCCGAGGGTGCCCCGGCATCCGTAAGCGCGGACGATGTCTCCGCCCGTGTCCGCCAGGAGGGGGAAGGGGAAGTTGTGGTTTTCTGAGAAGGACCGGTGAGAGAGCGCGTTGGCGGTGTTGACGCCGAAGACCTGAACGTTTGCGGCGGTGAAATCGTCCCACTCGTCCCGCACGGCACAGAGCTGGGCGGTGCAGCCGGGTGTTTCGTTGGCGGGGTAGAATATCAGCACGACATTCTGTTCGCCGCGAAAAGCGGACAGGATCACCTCATTACCCCTTTCATCCCGCACGGTGAAGTCAGGGGCCGTCGCACCGACTTCGAGCATCTCCCCGGAGCGGTTCTCGGTCGGCTCAACGGTTGCGCGGTCAGTGCCTTCGGACGCACGTGTGCCGCAGGAGGCGGTCAGGATGGCAATGGCGGCGACAGCAAGGAGGCTGATGGCATAGTAGAACATGGGAGGCGTGTGCCCTTTGCGTTGGTTTACGGGTTCACCCGCGTCACGGCGGGCCCGGGACGAGGCAGTGCAATTGCCAAGCCGGTTTTGCGAGAAGGGTTGTCAGGCCCGCCTCTTTGCTTGTCCCGGATTTGGCGGCCCGTCTTATTCCCGCCGGGGCGGGGCAACCCACCGCTCCCCGATTCGTGAACCGGCGGCAGGAGGGGCCGATGTTTAGATACTTCAGATGGCGGCGTGCCCGCAAGCTGCTCCGGAGGGGGAATCCCCGCCGTATTCGGGTGCACTCCGTCACCCCTGTCCCGGAAGGGAGCACGGCGCCCCGGTACTATCGGGTGGCCTTCGAGTTCCTTGACCGCCCCGGGCCTTGGTCCATCCAGTTCTACGAAGCGGCTCCAGGCCAGGAGAAGCTGATCGCGGCTCTGGAGCCCGGCGCGCGGGCGGGTTGCCACGAGAGCGGGGATGGCAAGGGGTCACGCGTCCTTCTTGTCGGAGGGGACAAGGAGGAGCAGCGGCCGCTTATGCCCCGCTGAATCACCTGCCTCTAGCGTTGCTCCACACGGCGGCGAGGCCGTTCCGAGGAGTTGATGGGATTCTCGTCACCGGATTCATCCGAACCGACAGGCACCCCGTCGTCGCTGTCCTGCCGGCCGGGGTAGATGCCTTCGCGCCGCCAGAGGTAGATGTACCCCCGGATGCGGAAGCCTTTGGCGTCGGTTGTCGGTGACTGATAGGTGTTGGGCTTCACGAAAGCCTGATAATGGCCGTTTATGGCAGCGTCGTAGTCGCTCAGGACGTCCTTCTTGTAAAGCTTGGGGTAGGTGTGCTCGTGGTACCGGCGTGCCACGGTGGCCACGAAATCGGCAACCTGAAGACCGGCCGATTCGGGCTCGGACTGCTGCAGCGGAGACCCGATAATGGGATTGTGCTTGGACGAGGAGCTGAAGACCGAGGAGAACTGGAGTTCGGAGATGGCCCGTCTCTCCTCGTCCCGGCCGGGCGGGATCACCAAAGCGCCGGTTGTGCCATTCTCGCGCAGGTACTGGGAGATCGGCCGGAAGAGGTAGTGATAGGTCAGCGGCAGCAGCCACTTGGGGTGGGCAGGCTTGTCGGTGGTGCGCTTGTCCACCACGACGAGGAAGAATTTCAGGTCCTGGGTGGCGACGATCTTCTGGAGGCCCTTGCAGTAGGCCAGAGCCCACTTGCGTGTGGCGTTGCGGGGGTGTAGGAGATCGTTGGCATTCAGGCGGGTCTCGCCGGGGGTGTAGTTCGTCTTCTGGAAGGACTTCTCAAGTCCGTTGATGCGGAGCTGGAGTGTGCGCCACTTGTCCTCAGGCACGGCCACCCCGGCCAGAGACCAGAAGGTACCGGAACCAACCTCCACGGGCTTTCCGGATTGCTGAAGGTATATGAAGTGCATGGCCAAATCTGTCCGTTTCCGCCTATCCCGGGAGGAACTTGCCCCGGCGGTGGTTTCCTGATTGATTCTCACGGGGCGGGGCGGCCAGCAGTGGGGCGCCGCTCAACCGTCGGGATTCATCGCAAGGACACCGGGAGGTTGGCAAGTGTTTGATCACAAATTCACGCTTTGTGCTCCAGAAAATTTTCAAGCACTGGGTAACCCGTTTCATAATATGGTTTTGCACCGTAACACTCCTGCGACACCCAAGCGTTGCAGCCGCATCTTTCACGGAAGCTGCTGAGGTGGGGAAGGCACCGAACAGGTAATGGACTACCGCTCCCGGCCACTCTCAGCCCAAGGTCACTACCCCGTGGTCCGGAAGCTTGCTTTGTGGGTGGTGGGAATTGCCCTCCTTGCTATGGCGTTCCAGCTCGTCAACCTGTCGGTCGGGCAACACGAGCGCCGTCTCCAACAGGCCCGCGACAATCTTTATTCTCTCCAGCGCCTCCCTTATCCAAGGGGAAACGTCTTCGACCGCCACGGAATCGCTGTGGCTACGAACCGCAAGGCATGGCGTATCACCTTCAGCCCCTACGGCATGGGCGACGAGGAAGCCCGCTCCGTGCTGGAGGAGGTGGCTGCTGTCTCCGGTGAAACGGTGGATTCCGGGGCCATCCTCTCAACGAGGCCCCGCTGGACGCGCCACGAGCTGGCGCGTGCTGTGGACCACGATGCTGTCCTCCCCATCCTTGAGCGCCCTTGGGACTTCCCGGGCGTGCGCACGCAGCAGGTGCTCCGGCGCGAGTACCCCTACGGTTACGAACTCGCCTCCATCGTTGGTTATGTCGGGAAGATTCAGCCGGGTGAGGAGGATCTCTACCCCCGTCCCCGTTACCTCCCAAGTGATGATGTAGGGCGGACAGGATTGGAGCGTCAACTGCAGGATGCACTCGCCGGTCATCCGGGACGGGAAAGGCGCCGGCGTGATGCCCGTGGCAGGGGAGTGACAGTCCCCGACCTGCTCGAGTCGAGCCAGCCGGGAAAGAACGTTTATCTGACCCTCGATGCGAAGCTGCAGGCTGCGGCGGTTGACCTTCTGGGTGGTCGGACGGGCTCGATCATCCTGATGGACGCGCAGACCGGAGCCCTGTTGGTGCTGGCGTCCACCCCTTCTTTCGATCCGCACCGGCCCGGCGCCACGCAGGTGCGTGGCCGGGACGCGGGGTTCATCAACCTGGCCCACCGGGGGCTTTATCCGCCGGGGTCCACGTTCAAGATCGTGGGTGCGGCGGCTGTCCTGCGGGAGGGAATTCCGGCGGACCACACAATCGAGTGCCGGGGCAGTTTCCGGCTTCCCGGGTGGGACCGGGCGTTCTACTGCGCCAACCGGCTCGGGCACGGGCCGATGAACCTTTGGGACTCGCTGAAGTACAGTTGCAACGTGTACTACTACGAGTTGGGTCCGCTGCTTGGCTCCGGGCCGATTCTGGAGATGGGCCGGTCCTTCGGATTCGGAGAGCCCACGGGACTCGACCTGCCAGGGGAGCGGGCCGGGCAGCTCACCGGAGCGGTCAGGCCCACCGCGGGACAGCTCACGAACCTTGTGATCGGGCAGGGCGACATGCTCGTGACTCCTCTCCAGATGGTGCGGGCCTTCGCGCCCATCGCGAACAGGGAGGGAACGTTGCCCACCCCACACGTGGTGCGTGGGTTGGGCCTGGAGGACCCGGGTTCCGAGTCCCGGGATGCCCCTCCGGGGGAACGCATTCCACTGAGCCGCTCGCAGATCGCAGAGATCGTGGAAGGCCTCCGCCGTGCGGTGAACGAACCCGGCGGCACGTCCCACCGCGCCGGGTTCCCCCGCGGTTGGAATGTGGCCGGAAAGACGGGGAGCGCTCAGAATCCACAGGGAACACTGGACGCTTGGTTCGTGGGATTCTTTCCTCATGAGGGTCGCGACTACGTCGTGCTTGCTCACCTGGTGGAGCAGGAGGCGGGTGGGGGAGAGATCGCTGCGCCAGTGGCCCGGGACATGATCCGGTTCCTGAAGGAGGGACCCCTTCAGGAACCGGAGGACGGGCCCGAACTGGCTTCACGCGAAGGAGAGGGTTGACGGCGGGCCGGAGACGTCCCAACCAACCAGGTGGCGCCCGCTTCAGTCGGGATGCTCAAGCGGGACGATTTCCGGCGAACGGAGGGCCCACATCATGACCAGGGTCCCTGCATCCCAGATTCCAGACTCCATCAGATTTGCAGCACCGGCAGTGCTCCGGTACATTTCGGTTCTGCTCTGCGTGCTCCTGGTCCCGGCCGTCTCGGCTGCCCAGGAACAGGTGCAGGTTTCCCTTCGGAGCGCCGCCGACCTTGATCGCATCGGCCCCAAGCTCCGCGAGGCGATCAGCGCCTACGAGGCGGCACGGGCCGCCCCATCGCTTCCCGTTTCATGGACGCAGGTGGACATCTCGCCGGGGCAGGCACTGGACCTTGGTGACGGGCACCTGCTGGTGCTTCAGGCGGAGGGCGGTCAGCACAATCTGCTGCTTCTGACTCCGGGGGAGACCCATCGTGCGCGCCTTGGAGGGGCCGGGGCCATTGCGCTCGGGCCGTTGGAGGTCACCCGGGTTGGGCAGGGCCGCTATGGGGGCGGAGAGACGGTGCTGCTGCGCGCGAGGGACGGAGCAGGGGTTCGTTCGCCAGCGGGGCCAAAGCTGATGTCCCGGCGTGCCGTCCCCACGCAGGTGCGTATAGACGGCTACGAGTCCCCGCCGCGGCTTCTCATCACAGCGCCCGACATGCAGACCCGCGGCTTTGCACGCCGTTTTGTGGAAGAGATGCGCGCAGGCCGCAGCGCCGAGGCTGCAGCCGAGAGAGCCTGGGAGGAGTTTCCGCCACAGGCCCCGCCCGTGCGCACCCTGCCCGCCTATCAGACCCCCCACCGCGGGCTCACCCCACAGTATCCGGGCGCGCCCCTGTACTACCAGGAAGAGGACTTCCCGCACGCGGCCCAAGTGACGCTGCACCTTGTGCGGGCGGAGGCCAGTTCGCTGAACGCGCTGTTGAGCGAGCTGTCCTACGACAGCGCTGGAGCCCGGCCGGAGAACCCGCGAGTGCAGGGCAGCACAGGCAATCACGGCGCGGACGTTCGAATCGGCAGCCCGGGAGACCGCTTTGAGGCAAGGCTGCGTGCCCTCGAACGGACCGGGAGGCTCCGCGTCGAGTCGGAAAGCCTCGTGTATGTACCGCTCGGGGGCTGGGCCACGATGACCATGGCCGGTCCGGCCGAAGGCCTGTCCGCTCGCCTCGGCGCCCGCCGGCAGGGACAGCACATCTATCTCGACGTGGACCAGCGCTCGCGCGGCTGGGAGGCTCTGGGTTCTGTCAGCACGCGTGTCCGTCTGCGCGACGGCCAGACCCTGCCGCTCGCCCGAAACACCTACCACCGGCGCGAGGAGCACACCTCCGGCCCGCCGATCCTCGGGGGCGTGCCATACCTTGGGCCGCTCTTCGGCAGCAGCCAGCGCAGCACGTTGCTCACCGAGTATGCTCTCTTTGCAACAGTGGTTCTGAATTAGGGTGTACTATCAGGGGGCCGGTGTGAAGCAGTGCGCTCTAGGCCTGCTCGGAGAGGACGGTGTCGAGGAAGCGGCGTGTGCGCTCGTGCTCGGGGTTGGTGAACATCTGCTGTGGGTCGCTGTCCTCAAGGATGACACCTTCGTCCACGAAGAGGACGCGGTCGGAGCTGTCGCGGGCGAATTTCATCTCGTGTGTCACGATCAGCATGGTCATGTCGCCCTGCTGCTTTATTTCACGCAGCAGGTCAAGAATGCCGCCGACAAGCTCCGGGTCGAGGGCGGAGGTGATCTCGTCGAACAGCATGATCTTGGGCTGCATGGCCAGCGCCCGGGCGATGGCCACGCGCTGCTTCTGCCCGCCGGAGAGCTGCGCCGGATAGGCATCCACCTTGTCCGAGAGTCCCACCATTTCGAGATAGGAGCGGCCCCGCTGATTGGCTTCCTCCCTCGACAATCCGAGGACATGAATGGGCGCCTCGGTCACGTTGCGCAGGACCTTCATGTGGGGGAAAAGATTAAAGTGCTGGAAGACCATGCAGATCTTCCGGCGGATGCGGCGGATGTGGGCGCGGTTGGCGGGAACCTCCTCGCCGTTGCGCTTCATTGTATAGAGGCTCTCGCCCTCGACTTCGACGCGGCCCCCGGTGGGATGCTCGAGCGTCATGAGCACGCGCAGGAGTGTTGACTTGCCGGAGCCACTTGCGCCGATGATGCTGACGCACTGTCCCTCGGGGATGTCCAGGTCAATTCCCCGCAGGACGTGGAGGTCTCCGAACGATTTCTCCAGGCCGCGAAAGCGGATGATGGGCGGTCCGGCTTCCTGTTCGAGCATGAGCGGGATCCTCTCCTAGTGTGATGGCAACGCGGTCCAGCGTTCCATCCGGCGAATGAGCCAGGCGGACATGAGGCTGACGATGAGGAAGAGCACACCCACAATGGTGAAAGCCTCCACGTACTGGAATCGCGCGGACCCGATCTGATAGGCAGTCGTGAGCAATTCCACCACCGTGATGGCGTAAAGGAGCGGCGTGTCCTTGAACATGGCAATGAGGTAGTTGCCGAGTGCGGGCAGAATCGGCGGAATTGCCTGCGGGAGAATGACACTGGTCCATGTCCGCCCGCCGGACATGTTAAGCGCGGCAGCAGCCTCCCATTGCCCCTTTGGTACGGCGTCTATACCGGCCCGGTACACTTCGGAGGTATAGGAACTGTAATGCAGGGCCAGGGCAAGCACGCCGGTGATGAACGCGGAGGTGAAGATGCCGCCCATGTCCGGGATCTCCACCGGGAAGACGAAGTAGAAGAAGTAGAGCTGCACCAGCAGGGGCGTGCTGCGGACGAACTCCACGATGAAGTTCGCCGGCCAGGAGATGATCCTGAACGGAGAGCGCCGCAGGATCGTGAGCACCAACCCTCCCACCAGGGCCATGGAAAAGCCAATGATGGTGGCCGCGACGGTAACACGGAACGCGCGGGCCAGCTCCGGCAGGATCTCCCAGGTAAGTGCCCAGTCCCATTCCATCGTCTAGCGCACGCCTCCCCTGTCCAGCCCGCGGGAGAGCCACCACTCCGCAGTCCGCATGACGGCGGTGATGCAAAGCGCCACGGCAAAGTACATGACCAGAACGGCGAGAAAAACCTCCGTGGTGCGCTGGGTGTCGTCGCGTATCTGTTTCGCGACGAAGGTGAGTTCGTTGAGTGTGATCAACGCTGCGAGGGCGGTGTTTTTCAGCAATTCGATGAAGATCGTACCCATCGGCGGGAGCATGGACACGACGGCCTGCGGGACGATGATGCGCCAGAGCCGCTGCATCGGGGTGAAGTTGAGCGCAATGGCAGCCTCGTACTGCCCTCTTGGAACAGCCTGGATGGCGCCCCGCACCACCTCCGCGCCGTAGGAGCCCGCGTTCAGTCCGAGAACGAGAACACCGGCCTGGAATTCAGTAATGCTGACCCCGAAAAAGGGGAGCACGAAGTAGAACCAGAAGAGCTGCACCAGCGCGGAGGTGCCTCGGAAGACCTCGATGTAGGCGATGCAGAGCCAGCGCAGGGGCGGGATCTTTGACATTTTGCCGAGTCCCGCCGCCAGACTCATGACGATGGCCAGCGCGATCCCGCCCAGCGCGAGCTGGATCGTGATGACCAGCCCCCTCCACAGCATGGGGAAGGTCGCGATGAGGAATTCGAGAAACGGGGGCAAGAGCGGAGCGCTATCCCGATGCGGCGCTTAGCGGGCGCAGAGTTCCTCGGCCGTCACGTCGCCGGGCAGTTCCTGCTCGGTGAAGTCGAAGGGGCGGACGAGCTCCAGGTGTTCCTCGCTACCGATGAAATCGGCAAGGCGCTCGTTGAATTCGGCCACGATGTCATTGTCCCCCTGACGGAAAGCGAAGGCGCCATAGCCGCGCACCTCCTCGCCGTCAATGACGGGGTTGGTGAAGGGTTCGGCGCGCTCGATCTCACCCGAGTCATCCCTGTCTACGAGTTCCTGCACGGTGAGTGCAGTACCTCCGTAGGCGTCCACCCGGCCCGTGCGCACACCGGCCACCGCGCTGGATGCGTCGGGGAACAGGATGACGCGGTCTTGAGGGATCTGCATGTCGCGGGCGTAGTCCACTTGGATCGCTCCGGTTACGACACCGAACCGGGCGTCTTCATGGTCGCGGATGTCCTCGTAGCTGTGGAGATCCTTGGGGTTGCCGGCGCGCACGGCGATGGCCTCGCCGATTCCGTACGTCGGGTTGGAGAAGGCCACCTGCTCGCAGCGCTCGGGCAGGATGTACATGCCCGCCGCCACAATGTCGAAGCGCCCGGCATTAAGTCCCGGGATGAGCGAGCCGAACTCAGTCTGTACACCGCGCATTTCCGTGACACCCATGTCTGCCAAGATGACGCGGGCGATTTCGGGTGCCTCGCCTGTCAGCTCCCCCGTCGAGGTGTCAGTGTAGGCGTAGGGGGCCTCGTTTGCGAAGCCGACGCGCACGACACCATCCTCGCGGATGCGCTCGAGCGTGGTCCTGTCGTCGCCGATGCCGCAGGCAGTGAGGAGGAGTGCAATCATGGGGAGGAGAGCCAGGACGGAGGCGGCCCTCCGTCCTGGCGCGGCCGGGGCCGCTGTCTGTTGGTGCCGTTTCGTGATCATGATGTGAAATCCGGGTTTTCTGTGGGTTCGAGCGGACTGCAGTCCTCTCGTTCGGCGGCGAAAGCGGGGCGGGGCTTGAGGCCCGACCAAGGCTCCACCGGCGTGTTCTCTATGCTGTTGTACACAAAGAAAACGTTGCTGCGGGGGAAAGGGGAAATGTTGCTGCTGGAGCCGTGCATGGTGTTGCAGTCGAAGAGGAGCACTGTGCCCGCGGGGCCCTTGGGGGCCTGGATGCCCCCCTGTTCGGCGAGCTGTGTCAGGCTCTCCTCGTCGGGGGTGCCTGCCACCTGCTTGCGGAGGGAGCTCTTATAGTTCTCATCGGGCGTCTCACCGACACAGGCAATGTAGTGGTTCTGGGAGCCGGGGATGAGCATGAGCGGGCCGTTGAACTCGTTGTTCTCCGTAAGGGTGACGGAGCAGCTCACCGTGCGCATGCGGGGCAGGCCATCCTCAACATGCCAGGTCTCAAAGTCTGAGTGCCAGTAGAACCCTTGGCCGCGGAAGCCCGGCTTCATGTTGATTCGTGACTGGTGGATGTAGACGCCGCCACCGAGAATCTGCCCTGCGATGGAGAGCAGGCGAGGGTGGCGGCTGAGGCGGTTGAAGAGCGAGCTGAGCTGGTGCACTCGGAAGATGGAGCGGACGGCTCCGCTGTCGGGCTCCGTGACCGCTTCGTCGCGGTTGATGGTCTCCGGGTCATTCGCCATCCGGGTCATTTCGTGGCGGAACGCGGCGACTTCCTTTGCGGTGAAGAATTGTGGGAGCGCGATGAAACCGTCGCGTTCGAACTGGCGGAGCTGCTCGGGGCTCAGGCCCGAGCCGTCAGCGTCCTCCGGAGCGGTGTAGATCACCGGGTCCTTCCGCTCGATGATCCGGGGTTTTTCTTCCTGGCGCGAGGGATAGCTATCGTGGACAAGTGCCATGATTTCTTTCCTCCTTTTGCCTTGGGGGTTTATGGGCCGAAACATGAGCCTGCTTCACGACTCGGAAGCAGGCTCGGGTTTGGGCCCTTGTGGCCTTTGCGGGGAGGAGAGAGGTCAGGAGCCAGCTGGGCTCTCCGCGGATGCCTGCTCCTCCTCTTCAATGAGTGGATACACACCCTCCTCGTCATGTACTTCGCGTCCCGTGAGGGCGGGGGCGAAAACGCAGACCAGCCGGAGGTCCTTGAAGGCCCGGAGGTAGTGTTTGTCGTGCTTGTCGAGGGCGTAGATCGTCCCGGGCACGATCCTGTACTTCTCGCCACTGGGGATCAGCTCCACCTCGCCTTCGCCTTCCACGCAGAAGACTGCCTCGAGGTGGTTCTTGTACCAGATGTAGGTTTCGGTTCCTGCGAAGATGGTGGTCTCGTGCACGGAGTACCCCATGCCGTCTCGCTTCAGAAGCAGCCTTTTGCTGACCCAGTTGGGGGTTCGGACCTCGGCGTCGGTGCCGAGCGTGTCCTCAACGGTCCTGACGATCATCTATTTTTTCGCTCCTGTGGTCATCTTGCTGTAGGGCGCGGGCTTTAGCCCGAGCACCTGCACAACGCTCTCTTCGAGAATCTGGAGGCCCTTTTCAAGCAGTTCTTCCTCAATGACGAGAGGTGGCAGCAGCTTGATCACCTCGTCGTGGGCACCGGAGGTTTCGATGATGACGCCGCTGTTGAAGGCCTGTTTGGTGATCTTGTTGGCCAGCGCGTGGTCTTCCTCGGTGGCGATGGCCTGCATCATTCCGCGGCCACGGACGGCGAATCCGCCCTCAGGGTAGCTTTCGGCAATGTGCTCGAGCCAGTCGCGAATCAGTTTCGCCTTGGTCTCGACCTCTTTCGAGAAGCGGTCATCGCTCCAGAACTCGTCAATCGCGGCCTTGGCGGTGACGAACGCCAGGTTGTTTCCACGGAAGGTACCCGTGTGGGCGCCGGGCTTCCAGACGTCCAGTTCGGGCTTCATCAGCACGATGGCCATCGGCAGGCCGTAGCCGCTGAGGGATTTTGAAAGCGTGATGATGTCGGGCGAGATTCCGGCCTTCTCGAAGCTGAAGTAGGTGCCGGTGCGCCCGCAGCCTGTCTGAATGTCGTCCACGATAAGCAGGATACCGTGCTTGCGGCAGACGTCCTCGAGGGAGCGGAGCCACTCGAAGCTGGCGACATTGACGCCGCCTTCGCCTTGGATTGTCTCCACGATGACGGCGGCAGGCATGTCCACGCCGGAGCCGGGGTCCGTGAGGATCTTCTCGAGGTATTCCGTCGTGTCTATATCCTCGCCCATATAGCCATCGTAGGGGAGGAAGGTGGTGCCGGAGGCCGCGATTCCCGCTGCCTGACGGAACTTGCGGTTGCCGGTGGCCGCCAGCGATCCCATGGAAAGGCCGTGGAAGCCGTGGGTGAAGGTGATGACGTTTTCGCGCTTCTTGACCTGGCGGGCCAGCTTGAGCGCCGCTTCCACCGCGTTCGTGCCGGTGGGGCCGGTAAACTGTATCTTGTAGCGCATGTTGCGCGGGCGCAGGATCTTCTCCTCGAAGGTACGGAGGAACTGCTCCTTGGCCTCGGTGGCCATGTCGAGGCCATGCGTTACCCCGTCGTTTTCCATGTATTCGATGAGGTGCTGCTTCAGCACGGGGTTGTTGTGCCCGTAGTTGAGCGTTCCCGCACCGGCGAAGAAGTCAATGTACTGGTTCCCCTCTTCGTTCGTCAGGAGGGCTCCCTTCGCTTCGGTGAATACCGTGGGGAACGACCGTATATAGCCGCGAACTTCCGATTCGAGTTTTTCGAAGATTTCCATGATCATGCACTTCCCGTCTTGGATTGGTCTGTTGTGCGGGCTTCGCTGTTGATTGGCCCGATTCGAAGGAGGTGTTCCTCCTCGTGTTCCCCCTGTCCGAATGCCGTCTTTTCAAAGAGCACGGATTGCTCGCAGGGTACGCCAAGTTTCTCCGCAAAGGAGTGAAAGAGGCGCAGGGAGGGTTCATTCCCGGGTGTGACCGTGGAGGTCAGGTACCGGACACTGCCGGCGGGTTGGGATTCCAGGAGCTGGCGCAGGAGCCGGCTGCCGAGTCCCTGGCCCCTTGCCTTCGAGCTGACAGCGATCTGCCAGACGAACAGGGTGTCAGGTTCCTTCGGCGGGCGGTAACCCACCACGAAGCCCCAAAGATCACCCTCATGCTCCGCTACGATGCAGGTGTCGCCAAAATGATGGCAGAGCAGGAGGTAGGCATAACAGGTGTTCGGCTCAAGGGGAGGACTGGCCTTTACCAGCTCGAGCATGGGCGCCCCATCCCCGATGCGGGGATGGCGGAAAGAAATCGAGCTGGCTGGGGGTTTCCCGTCCTGCGTGCGGGTGCTCATGCGTGTCTCTCCATTCCATGATCCGCTCCTGTGGCCGGCACTGACGCGGCGTCGAGGATCGCGTCGGTCTCCATCAGCTCCACGACCTTCTCCAACGCAGTCGCGATAAGGCACTGTTCCTCCTCGGGAAGGGACTCGAGGGCCTGCGCCAGTCCCTGCTGAAGGGGAGAGGGGGCGCGGGAGGCCAGAGCTCTTCCCTTCTCCGTGGCATGAAGGTGCACCACGCGGCGATCCAGTCCGCTTCGCTCGCGCACGACGAGGCCCTTCTCCTCCAACCTGTCAACCACGCCGATCAGGGTGCTTGGGCTCAGGTGCACGAGCTTGCCGAGCCGCGTCACCGTGAGCGGTCCGTGCTCGCAGACCGTCAGCAGGGCCACCAGCTGCGGAACAGTGATGCCATGGCGTGTGGAGATGTACTTGGAGTAGAGGTCAGCGGAGCGGATGATGCGCCGGATGGACTGCAGGACCCTTGTGTGGTACTCTGGGACCGCGGTCCGATCCGGCCCGGTAGTGGGGGGGTCCCCTTCGGTGGTGGATGCACTTCCTCCTGCGGGCGCCACCGTGGTGGTGGCGGAAGGGGGACTGAGGGTCTGTGTTGTCTGGCGAGTGTTCATCGCGATCCGTGTGGGTTCGGCTTTCTTCGTCTGAAGAAATGGGCTTTTGCTGACCGGGAAAGCGGCGGAACAACTTCGGTTCCGTTCCATTTCTTCCCGAATCATTTCACCACGCCTGGACCTTGTCAACCCCCAGACGGCAGTTTTTTTCCGAGAACGGGCCTCCGGGGCACGGCGTGTCTTAATGAAACACCCAAGTGGGCTCCGGCGGGAGGGGTTCGCCTTCTACTCGAATGTTGCCGAGAGACATCTTTGCACGCGGTCCGGTCACACCCGTCTCGATGTAGTAATACTTCCACTTCAGCGACAGATGATGCAGGCCAAGCAGCTTCTCTGGCACCTCGATGGGTCCGAACTCCTCTTCATGGCCGGCCTCCTCATTCCTCACGTACTCGATCGGGTTGTTGTCCTGATCCAGCAGGTCGCGGAACGGTCCTTCTGGGCCGATGCGGTACCGAAGCCGCAGGGCGTACATGCGGTCGTTCGGAAGGACGGTCCCGGCGGTGAACCGGAGTGAGGCGCTCGACAGACCCCGCGTGTCCAGGGCCAGCTCTGCCCCGGTCACGTAGCCTCCGCCGTCCTTCTGCGGATTTGTTGTGTTGATGAAGCCAACTCCCAAGGTGTGAAGACCGGTGACACGGCTCCGTTCCTCGAGGTCGTAGGGGTGGGTCCACAGCTCTTCGCCCGGGTCCGTCAGGATCGGGTCGGGTACGGGGGTCTGGTGGAACACCATGGCGTCCGGAAAGGTGCCAGCCTCGGCAGTGCGCGGCCAGGAGTGGAGTTCGTAGGGTTCTTCGCGCAGGAGGTGTGGCTGCGGCCGCACCTCGTCCGCGGGATAGTCCGGGTCCGGGAGGAACACAGCCGTGGCGGAGAGTTCCTCCGGCGGCTCGATGGTGACTTCGGCGTCTTCACCCGCGAGGTTACCCTCCCAGTGAGAGAAGCGGAAACCGGCCTTGGGGATGGCTTCGATTTCGACTGGTATGCCCTGGAAGTAGGTCCCTGTCCACGGATAGGGCCGCCGGGGGTCCGGGACGCCGGGCAGTTGGGGCTCGATGGTGAGGCTGTTGATGCGGACCCTGCCCCGCACAGGTTGCGGGGTGTCGAGTGTGATCTCCGAGGTCCCCTGCAGGGCGAAGTAGTTCACCGTGTGGAGTTGCATCCATTGGGGCCGCTCGCGGCCGAAGTGCTTCATGAAGCCGGTGTCGCGGACCGAGCTGCCACGCCAGCGTTCCCTCTGCGCCGGGACGTAGGGGAGGATTCGGCCGTACATCTCGTCAAGGACCGGCTCGTGATAGACAGGATTGTAGATGGAGTTGATTTGGTCCGCCAGCTCATTGACGAAGCGGTTCCGGAACCATTCGTTTTCGAGCAGGTTCCGGAGCTTCGTGGTGGACCAGTCCGGGTTGGGCCAGGAGGGGCCTCCGGGTTTGGTGGCAAAACTCAAGGTGTCGTGTGTGTGGTCCCGGCCCTGCGCGTCGCCGAAGCCCTCATCCATATCGTAGAAAATCCATCTCCAGCGACCATCGTGTGTCTTGGGGGCGTCCCCGCTCCTGTCAGGCGTTATCTTCCGCCAGAAGTCAATGTTGTTGCCGGGCCAGTCGGTGTTTTTGAGATATATCTTGGCTATGTTGTAACGGATGAAATTCACCATGTCCATGCGCTCGGCGGCCCACTCGAATTCCTGTGGGTTGCTCATGTCGTAGTCGCGGATGCGTGCGCGCAGGTTGACGAAGGCCGCGCGGTCCTGGGGGCGTCCATCCTTGAGGATGGCATTGTTCGTCAGTATGGCGATGTCGTCCGGGTCAATCTGATGCCGGCGGGCCAGGTAGTGCCGGTCAATGCGCTCGCGAATATTCAGGATTCCCCAGAACTCTCCATTCACGAAGGTGATGGCGGGGGAGTACTCCTGGTAGTCGAAACCGAGGTCCTGAATAAGGCGGTGCTGAAAGGCGTCGCGGATCATCGTGCGCCAGTAATCGCCGCCGGAATTGCGCAGGAGCAGGCGCCGGAATTCGGTAATCGGACGGCCATCCACGCTGTTCCGAAGCTTGGGCAGGAGCGGATAGTCAATGACGTTCGTGTCGTCGTAAGCCCGGCGCGCATAGACCCGGAAGCTCTTGAGAGGCTGCACACGCGAAGAGCCGCCGTGGATGCGGAAGCCCAGGCCCTGGCGTATCGCAGGCGTGGCGTCTCCCGTCTCGAAGTACTCGAGGAAGCCCGGGGACTCCCACTCGATTCCCCTGCGGTGGTAATTTGCCGGTGACATGTGGCTGGTGGGAGTGTAGGGAAAGCGGTCACGCCAGTTGTCGAAATCCACGCCGGCAACATGAATGCCGTTCTGATAGTCGAAGAGATGATTCTCCTGTATCGTGAGAGAGATGACCGGCAGGGAGTAACGCTCCCGGCCCTCCGGCGTGACGAAGTATGTGTGGGTGACTTCTTCACTGGGGATGGCGCCTTCCTTCTCGGCACGGGCGCGCACGGTGGTTCCCTTGAAGACGGGTTCCGCCGGGGCGATGTGATCGTAGGTGCGCTGCCAGGTGGTGTTTATGCCGGTGAGCCTGTCGGGTTCCTCCGACCTGTCCACGATGGGGATGGGACCGCCGGCGTACAGTTGCGAGCGGAACGTCTGTGTCAGCAGCTCGCCGTCCGTATCACTGGCGCTCTGGCGGTATTGTTGCTTGTACTGATAGCTGGTTCCCTCGATGTTGTCCCGGCGGGGGAGTGAGCCGTCGAGCGTATAGACGATGATGGCGTCCGGATCGTCCGTTTCAATCGTCAGCTCAAACGCTTCGCTGTAGAAACCCCCTTCATGGGAGAAGGCCGGTGGGCTGAGCAGCTCGCCGTATGCCTGCGTTGTGTTCGGTTCGCCTGGAGTGGGCTCCTTGAAGTAATACCAGTCCCCGCCGCCGTCCGGCTTGCGGCCGTAAGAAATGTTGGTGGGAACCGGGGTGGCCGGGACGAAGTCCACGATTTCGTGATGGGGATCGGTGAGCAGGAGCGGTTCGCCGGAGGAACTGATGGAGAAATTTGTATGCGGCGGGATGATGTCGTGACGGTCCCGGCCCGAGGCGAGAACGAGGAAGAACCCGCCAGGTTCGATCGTGCCGCCCTCGAAAACCCACCGCCTCGGATTGTCCTCGTCGTCGGACAGTCCCCAGCCCGTCAGCTCCACGGGCTCCTCGCCCGGGTTGTGGAGCTCGATCCAGTCCGGCGTGTTGCCGAAGAGCCCGACCAGCCCGCCGTGGTTCGAGGCAACGAACTCGTTGATGACGAGGGTCCCTCCGTGAAGCGGCGCCACGGAAAGGGCAAGGATCAACGCAAGGACCGAGCGGATTCCACTTGGCGGCATCGTGTCTCCGGATGGACGGGGTTGATGCTTCCCACTGCTGGCTTTACGGGCCTCTGCCGGGAAGCTGAATAACCATGATGCGCCGCCGGAGGCTGACCGCGCAACCCGAGAGCCGGAGCTCGAAGAAGGCGGGGCTAGCGGAACGTCCAGGTAGGTCCCTCCTCAGGGGTGCCCTCAATGCGGATGTCGCGCAGGGCCAGCTTCGCCCGCGGGCCGCTTACGCCCGTCTCAATGTAGTGGTACCTCCAGCGGAGCGTGAGGTGGGGCTGATCCATGGCTTCCTCGGGGAGGGGAATGGGGGCGAAGTCCTGTTCGTGGCCGGTCATTTCGTGGCGGACGTATTCCACAACTCCCCCATTGGAATTGTGAAGGTCGCGGAACGTCCCCTCAGGCCCGATGCGGTACTGCAGGCGCAGGGCGTAGGTGCGGTCGTTGGGTAGAACCGTGCCGGCGGTGAAGGAAACCGTGGCGGCGGAAACACCCCGAGTGTCGAGAGCCAGTTCCGCCCCGGTGACGTAACCCCCGCCGTCCTCTTGTGGATTGCTGGTGTTGATGAAGGCGATCCCCTGGGGGCCGCGGCCAGTGACACGGCTGCGGCTCGTGAGGTCGTAGGGATGTGCCCAACGCTCCGGGGCGGGGTCCTCGAGCAAGGGGTCACCGATGGGCGTCTGAGGGAAGACCATATTGGGGGGGTAGCTGCCCGCGTCGGCGTCCCTCGGCCAAGCCTCAAGGATGTAGGGGCCACCCGCCAGCCGGTGCGGCTGTGGCAGCACCTCATCCCACTTGTATTCGGGGTCCTGGACGAAGACAGCCGTGGCGGAGAGTTCCTCCGGTGGTGCCAAGGTGACGGCGGCCGGGCTTCCCTCCAGTCCGCCTTCCCAGTGCGAGAAGATGAAGCCGGCTTTGGGGATGGCCTCGATTTCGACAGGGACCTGCTGAAAGTAGGTTCCTGTCCAAGGGAAGGGCACGCCCGGATCCGCGAGGCCCTCGAGGCCCGGGGCGATGTGTACCTGGTTGATTCGGATGACGCCGCGGCGGGGAGCCGGGGTGTCGAGGGTGACCTCCGAGGTTCCTGGCAGGCCGAAGTAGTCCACCGTGTGGCTCTGAATCCACTGGGGACGTTCCGCTCCGAAGTCCCGCAGTTCCTGAACAGACCGCCGGGCGCTGTCCCTCCATCGGGCGCGATGCTCGTCGAGGATGGGTTCGATGCGGGCTTTCTTCTTGTCGAGGAGGGGGTTGAAGTTTTCCGGCCGGAAGATCGTGTTCATCTGGTCCGCCGTGGCGTTGATGAACCGGTGGCGGAAGCTTTCGTTCTCGAGCAGCCGCCGGAGCTTCAGCGTTGCCCAGTCCGGGTTTGGATGGCTGGTGTTTCCAGCTTCCGTGGCGAAGCTGAGCGTATCGTGGGTGACGTCGCGAGCGCCACTGCCCCAAGGGCCGAAACCAGCGTCCAGGTCAACGACTATCCATCGCCACCGCCCGTCGTGTGTTGCCGGCGCGCCGTCGCTTCTGTCGGGTTCGATCTTCCGCCAGTAGTCCCTGTTGTTGCCGGGCCAGTCCACGTTTCGTATGTATATCTGGAAGGCGTTGTAGCGGATGAAGTTCTCGATATCCATTCTGTCCGCGACGTACTCGTAGTGTTCCGTTTCGGTCATATCGTGTTCGCGGATATAGTCGCGCAGCTCGATGAATTCGGTGCGATGCCGGACTTCGCCTGCGCGGACGTCGCCGTAGTTGTTGAGCAGGGCCACGTCCTCGGCATCCAGCTTGTGGCGCCGCGCAAGGTAGTGGTGGTCAATTCTCTCGCGCAGGTTCATGAGGCCCCAGAACTCTCCGTTCAGGAAGACCGCGGAGGGGAGGTAGCGCTGGTCGTCGAGACCAAGTGGCCGCACAAGTGCCTGGAGAAAGGCATCACGGAGCATCGCGCCGGGATAGTCGTTGCCGGCGTTTCGGAGGATCAGGCGGCGGAATTCCGTGACCGGCCGGCCATCCGCACTGTCCAGCAGATCCGCGAAGAAAGGGTGCTCGAAAGCGTTCGTGTCGTCGTAGCTGTTCCGTGCATAGAGGCGGAGGCTCTTCAAGGGGTAGTGGCGCGTCCATCCGCCGTGCACACGCACACCAATGCCCTGTTTGAATGTGGGGTGGGGCTGATCGAGAAAGAATTCCACATGCCCGGGGCGCTCCCATCCGAACCCGCGGTTGCGATAGTTGGCGTTGGTGCCGGCCTGCGGGGTGGATTCGGGATTGCGCTGCCGCCAAATGTCGAAGACGCGTCCCGCCACGTGAATTCCCACGTCGTAATCGAAAAGGCCGTCCTCCTGCACGCTGAGCGAAAAGACGGGAAGGGAGTAGCGGTCACGTCCCTCGGGAGTGACGAAGTAGCTCCGGGTGACCACCCTGCTCGGGATGGCGCCCTCCCGTATGGCTCTTGCACGCACGACGGTCCCTTTGAAGACGGGTCCTTCCGGTGCAAAGCGGCTGGTGTCCTGACGCCAGGTGGTGTTGACGTCTGTCAACCGGTCCGGTTCTCCGGACCGGTCGGTCACCGGGACGGGGGTTCCGTCGTAGGCATGGGATTCATAGCTCCGCTTGAGCCTCTCGCCGAACGGGGCGCCCGGTTCCTCCGGATAGTTCTCCTTATATGTATAGACAGAGCCTCCGATCGCGTCCGGATTGGGCTCGGACCCGTCGAGGGTGTAGATGATGCTGGCGGCTTCGTGATCTGTTTCGAGGGTGAGGGCAAAGGGCTCGGTGTGGAAGCCGGCCTCGTGGGAGAAAGTGGGCGGGTGGAGGACCTCAAGGTAACCGGTTGATGTGTTCTCCGTTCCGGGGGTCGGCTCGGCGAAGTAGCGCCAGGATTCGCTTCCGTCTGGCTTGCGGCCGAAGGAGATGTTCACGGGGAGGGGTGTCTCCGGCACGAAGTCCACGACGTCCCCGCCTGGGTCCGTGAGCAGGAGCGGCTCTCCGGCCGAGCTGATGGCGAAGTTTGTGTGCGGGTGGAAGGCCGCCTGACGGTCCTTGCCCGAGGCGAAGACAACGAAGAACCCGCCCGGCTCGACCGTGCCCTGCTCGAAGACCCATCGGCGGGGGTTGCCCTCATCGTCCGAGAGGCCCCAGCCGGCCAGCTCGATGGTCTCCTCCCCGGGGTTGTGGAGTTCAATCCAGTCCGGCGTGTCCCCGTGCGCGTCCATCAGGCCGCCGTGGTTGGACGCCACAAACTCGTTGATGACAAGCGGTCCGCCGTGAAGCGGCGCAGCCCAGAGGAGCGCCAGCATCGCCTTGCCGGCGCAAGTCACCCCTCCTCTCATTCTCTCCCGCGCTCCTCGCAATGTCAGGTCAGCCTTTCTCCGCTGGGGAACTCCCTGCCCGGGGAACAAGAAACCAGGCGCTTCGCCCGCGCAATGCGAGATGCGGGGTGATGGCGCGGTGGGCCATGCTGTTTGGCGGGCTCGCCCCCGCCTCTGCGTGGATAGCCGCCAAGCCATTGCACCGGTCTTGGAGTCTTTTTTGCTGAGGTGATGGGGGTAGGAGCCGCCGATTCTGAGCTGAGACCCGGATGCTTCACTTGACCATCAGCCGCGAAGACCCGAGCATGAGGACATCAGAATCGCCTTCCGCCATTGAAAGTGACGAGGAGCCAGAAACATGAGACTTTCGATCAAGCTACCCCTTGCCGCGCTGGTGCTGCTGGTCCCAGCCCTCGCCGTGCCCGACATCGTGGTCCTGCAGGACGGGACGCGGCTGGAAGGGCGCGTGGAGCCGGTCGTTGGCTCCGAGGACCGCATCGCGTTCATCAGCAGCAGCGGCCGGATCGAGCTGCCCCGGGCCCGCATAGCCGAGATCATTGAAGAGGACGACGCGACCGACTGGACCCGCATCGGCCGGCAGCACATGCGCGCGCGGAACTACACCTCCGCACTGCGGATGTTCCAACAGGCCGTCGAAGCGGACCCCGAGCACGAGGACGCGCTTGCGGGGCTCGAGGAAGCCAGGCGGGTCATCGAGGAGCAGCAGGAGGAGCGCACCCGGCAGATGCAGCAGCAGCTGACGCAGGAGTTGGAGCGTGTGCCGGACCTTATCGCCGAGGAAAAATTCGGCGAGGCGGAAGGCATCCTGGACCGAATCCTGGCTGCTCCGGCGACCGACGAACAGCAGCATCAGGCCCAGCGCCTCATGAGGGAGCTTTATCTGGCTTGGGGTTTCGCCCGCTACGACCGGCTCGACTACCGCACCGCCGAGGAGAAGTACCTACGTGTCCTGGAAATGGATCCGGACAATCGTGAAGCCCGCGCAAGGCTGCTGCGGATCTGGCGCAATGACCCGGAGAAGAAGCCCGAGGTCTTGGAAGCCTATTTGGAGAAGCTGGAGGAGGACCCGGCGAACCTCGAGTACAATCGCGTGGCCGGTGAGCTGCTCTACGAGGCCGAGCGGTACGAGGAGGCCATCGAGCCACTGCGTCGTGTCCATGGCGTGCCGCGCCTTGCCAACCAAGGCTACGACCGGATGCTCCGCACCTCCTACCGGGAGCTGATTGGAAGGCTCGGCGAGCAGAAGAAGTGGGAGGAGGCGATCGAGCGCTATCAGGAGCTGCTTCAGCTCTTCCCGCGCGAGGACACGACGCCCTTGGTCGTGCTTCAGTATGAGCGCGACAAGGAGCAGCTCGGGGAGGAAGACTGGGACGGCCGCGCCCTTCTGGCCAAGGAGCTTCGTGAGCAGGGCCTGACGCGCTTTGCCAACAGGGAAATCGAGCTCATTCTGCGCTATGACCCGGAGAACGAAATCGCGGAGTCGCTGCTACGTGAGGAGGCCGAAGAGGAGTTGGCCCGTGCCGAACGCGCCTTCCGCCGCGGCGAGTTCCTCATTGCCCGCGACATCGCCCAGCGCTTCAGCGAGGAGCACACGCGCTTCGATGAACTGGTGGAGGAAGCGGAGGAGCTCTTCCAGCGCGCCGACATCGAGGCACGCCGGCAGGCCCAGGAAACCCGTGAGCGGGCCCGCGAGATCGCCGAGCGCGGCATCCAGTACTACACCGAGGCGGTCCGGCACGTGGACCGCATGTACGATCAGCAGCGCCGCACGACCGCCTTCGCGATCAGCGACCGCCAGCAGGCCATTACGCTGGCGCGGCGTTCGGTGGATCACTATCAGACCGCGCTACGGCTCGACCCGTCGCTGGGCCCGATGACTGGCATGGACCTGAACGCGCGCCTGCGTGACGCGCAACAGCTCGTCAATGCCCTGACCGACCGACCAGCGCCCATACCGGGCCGCCGGACCATCAGGCACAGCCCGCTCAGGTAGAGCCGTGCCTCAAGCCTTCCCCGGAGCCCCCGGTCAGTCCTGCTGGCCGGGGGTTTCGATTTCGCGCTGTCCGGCCGCGGTCAGCACCTCAGTGCCACGCTTGGCCAGATCGGCGATGATGCTCTGTGTGAGGTACTTTTCCTTGATTTGCTCGTTCTTCAGGATGTCGTCCACGGCGCCGGAGACCAGCACGTCGCCATTGTACATCATGTAGCTGCGGTCCGTGATGCCGAGCGTTTCGCGGACGTTGTGGTCGGTGATGAGGATGCCAAGGCCACGCTCTCGGAGGGCCCGGATGATGTTCTGGATGTCCTCGACGGTGGGGGGGTCAATGCCGGTGAAGGGCTCGTCGAGGAAGATGAAGGTGGGCCGGGTCATGAGCGCCCGGGCGATCTCCACGCGGCGCTTCTCGCCACCGGAGAGCTTCTCGGCGAGCCGGTGCTGGATGTGCCCGATGCCAAGTTCCTCGAGGAGCTGATTGGTGCGGGGCCGGATTTCTGCCTTGCTGTGGCCACGGGCCTGCAGCACCGCCATGAGGTTTTCGCGGACGGTCATCTTGCGGAAGACGCTCATTTCCTGCGGGAGATAGCTGATCCCGAGGCGGGCGCGCTTGTGGATGGGCATGCGGGTGATTTCGTTGTCGTTGAAGAAGACCCTGCCTTTGGTGGGCGCGGTGAAGCCGACGAGCATCTTGAAGGTGGTTGTCTTGCCGGCGCCGTTTGGACCGAGAAGGCCGACGACCTCGCGGGTGTGCAGCTCGATGCTGACGTGGTTCACCACGCGCGCCTTGCCGTAGTCCTTGACGAGTTCCTCCGCGCGGAGGATTGCGTTTGGGTCAATTCCTTCTTCGATCATCGTGATCCTTGTCCGTTTCTCGGCCGAAATGGGGCACCGGTGGGGCAGATGCCCAGCCCGCGGGGAACTGTTCCCGCCCCCCTCCGAGGGTGACAACCGGAACCTCTCATCATGCACTCCTGGCGGGGTGGCATCCACTGTGGTCCCATGGCCGGGGGCTGTTCGTTCGCTCGTGTATGCCCTGCCGCTCACCCGGCAGCCTGCTCGCGGTACTGGAGGTCGTAGAGGCGTCTGTACAGGCCTCCGCGGCGGAGGAGTTCCTGGTGCGTGCCCTCCTCCACAAGGTGGCCATGGTGGATGACGAGGATCTTGTGGGCGCGCTGGATGGTGGAGAGCCGGTGGGCGATGACGAGCGATGTCCGGCCGGCGCAGAGCGTCGCGACAGCGCGCTGGAGCTGCTCCTCGGACTGCGTGTCTATATTGGCTGTTGCTTCGTCCAGGACAAGGATCTGCGGGTCGAAGGCAAGCGCCCGGGCGAAGCTGAGGAGCTGCTTTTCTCCCGTGCTGAGGGTGGCGCCGCGTTCCTTGACGCCGCTTTCGTAGCCGCTCGGGAGCCGGCGCACCACGTTGTCGAAGCCGGTGCGTTCGCACACCTCGGCGATGCGTTCGTCCGTGATGGAGTCGCGCCCAAGGCGGACATTCCCGGCCACCGTGCCATGGAACAGGAAGACGTCCTGCATGACGATGGCGATTTTCTCCCGGAGGTCGGCCTGGCGCATGTCGCGTACGTCCACCCCGTCCACGAGGATTTCGCCCTTCTGGATGTCGTAGAACCGGCAGAGCAGGGCCATGAGCGTCGTCTTGCCGCTTCCGGTGGGCCCGACGATGGCGATGGTCTGGCCTTGCTCGGCGGTGAAGCTGACGCCCTTGAGGACCCATTCGCCCGGATTGTAGGCGAACCAGACGTCGCGGAACTCAATCCGTCCGGCGCCCACGCCCGGTTGAACGGGTTGCTCCGGGTCCACGATCGTGGGTTTCGTGTCGAGCAGGACGAAGAGGCGCTCGCTCGCCGCGATGGCGGACTGGACGATGTTGTACTTTTCCGAGAGGTCCTTCACCGGCTGGAAAAACCGCTCAAGCGCCTGCACAAAGAGCGCGAGCTGCCCGACGGTGACGGCACCCGCCAGGGCGGCCTCCTCGGCAAGGAACATCCTGCCGCCCTGCCAGACCACGATCGCAAGACCGAGCGTCGTGACCACTTCCACGATGGGGAAGAAGAGGGCGTACTGGAAGACGGTCTTGATGTGCGCGTCGCGGTGGGCGCGGTTGAGCTCGTCGAAGAGGCGGAACTGCGGGTCCTCGCGCGTGTTGGCCTGCACGGTCCTCATGCCGGTGATGTTCTCCTGCATGAAGGTGTTCAGGCGGGAGAGGCGCACCCGCGTCAGGCGGTAGCTCACGAACACGTTGTTCCTGAAGTTCCAGGATGCCAGGGCGATGAGCGGAATAATCGGCAGGATCAGAAGCGTGAGCTGCCAGTTGAAGAAGAAGAGGACACCTAGAATGACCACGAGCGAGAAGCTCTGTTGGAAGATGCCGACAACGCCCTGGGCGAATAGTTCGTTCAGGACGTTGACGTCGCTCGTCACGCGGGTGATGAGGCGGCCGACCGGGTTCCTGTCGAAGAAACGGAGCGGCTGCGACTGAATGTGGCTGAAGACCTCCTGCCGCAGGTCCCGCATGGTCTGCTGGCCGATCTTGGCGATCATGTAGTGGGAGGTTTTTTCGAGGAAGAAGATGACGATGGCGGAGAGCAGCAGCAGTCCCGCCATCATTGCCAGGCCGCCGTAGTTCCCCGGCATGATATAGACGTCAATGGCCTCCTTGATGATGACCATCGGCAGGGGGGTGAGTATTGCGATGAGGACGGAGAACAGCACCGCGATGGCGACCTGTTTGCGGCGCGGCCGGAGATACCGCAGGAGGCGCTTCATCTGGCGCAGATCGCCCCGGCGCTGGAGGGCCTCCTGCTCCTCGGCGCGGTAGCGTTCCTGGCGGGCTTTCTCGAGAACTTCGGCGGGATTCATGGTGCCGGGTCCTCCGCAAAGCCTTCCTCGTCGTAATCCTCAATGGCGCGCTCGGAAAGCTGCCGGCTGTACATCTCGGCATACCAGCCGGGCCGGGCCACGAGATCCGCGTGTGTGCCCCGCTGGACGACGGAGCCTTCGTGGAGCACGAGAATCTCGTCGGCGGTTGCGACTGTCGAGAGCCGGTGGGAGATGAGGAAGGTTGTCTTCCGCTCCATGATGCGGCGCAACTCGCCGAGGATGGCCTCCTCGGTGTGTGTGTCCACTGCGGAGAGCGTATCGTCGAGCACGAGGATGTCGGCTTGGCGCATCAGGGCCCGGGCGATGGCGACACGCTGGCGCTGGCCGCCGGAAAGGTTCACCCCACGTTCGCCCAGCACGGTAGAGTAGTTCCGCGGGAGGTCTCCGATATCGCCGTGGACCTTGGCGATTTCCGCCGCCTCCTCCACGAGTTCCTGCGGTGCCCTGTCTTCGGAGCCGAACCGGATGTTCCAGCCGATGGTGTCGGAGAACAGGAACGTCTCCTGGAAGACGAAGGAGATGCGCTTGCGGAGTTCCCCGAGCGGCCAGTCGTTGATGTCCCTGCCACCGAAGAAGAGCATCCCCCTCGGCACGGGATAGAATCGGGAAAGCAGGTTCACCAGTGTTGATTTTCCCGCGCCAACAGGGCCCACGACGCCGATGGTTTTCCCCGGAGGTGCCAGCAGGTCTATGTTCTTGAGCTGCGGTTGGCTTGTGCCCTCGTACTGGAAGGTGAGGGAGCGGAACTCAATTGTTGGTGTGCCTGCCTCGACGACCGCCGCGCCGTCCTCCGGCTCGGCAACCTGGGGCTGTGACTCCAGGATGGCGTTGATACGCTCGAGCGATGCGATGCCGCGCTGGATAAGGTTGATGACCCACCCGGCCGCGATCAGCGGCCACACCAGCATTCCAAACAGCAGCAGGAAGGAGAGGAGGGTCCCCACCTCCAGGTGCCCCTGGATGATACGGTGACCGCCGTAGAGCAGCAGGACCGTAAACCCGAAACCGACAACGAGGCGGATCGAGGGGAAGAACATGGCCTGGAGGCGGGCCAGTTCGAGGGACTTGGCGATGTAGTCGTCGTTGCGCTCGAGGAACTTGCGGAGCTCGAAGTCCTCCTGGCGGTAGGCCTTCACGACGCGGATTCCGGCGAGGTTCTCCTGCACGGTGGTGGTCAGCTCGCCGAAGGAGTCCTGCTGCAGGCGCGACATGCGGTGGGTGCGGCTGCCGAAGTACTTCACGAGCGGTGTGAGCACCAGCATCGGGGCCATGCAGACAAGCGTCAGGCGCCAGTCCAGCCACATCATGGCAGTCAAGGCCAGCGGCAGGCTGAAGAGCGTGTTGGCCGTGTACATGACCCCGGGGCCCATGAGCATGCGCAGGGCGTCCGTGTCGTTGGTGGCGCGGCTCATCAGGTCGCCGGTGTTGCGTGCATCAAAGAAAGAGGGGTCGAGGGTCTGGAGCTTGCGGAAGAAATCGTTGCGGAACTCGTACTCCACCTCCCGCGAGACGTCTATGATAACGCGGCGCATAAGGAACCGGAAGCAGGCCGCGACGCCGGCAAGGCAGAGCGCCAGGAAGGCGAGGTCGAAGAGGTTGTCCGGGCCGATGCGCCGCTCTTCGATCAGGTTTACCGTCTGGCCGATGATCACGGGCACCGTCAGGGCAATCGCGTTCGCCAGAAAGACGAAGATGATGCCGAACACAATGGCCCAAGCGTGGCGGCGGACGTATGGAAGGAGGGAGCTAAGAGTACGCAAGGGACCTGTGGCGGTTGGATGTGCGCCCTACGGCTGACGGGGGCGCCTTGATAATCGGGCCAGGCATCGCAGAGCAAACACAACGCCAGAAGCGTAGGACCTGACGGCCCGCCGGCGGAAGCCGCGCGCGAACGGGCCAACGAACCATCGTACCTCGAAGGGCAGGAAGTCGCGGCAAAACTCCACCAACCCGTAGTTCTTGATGATAAAGCGGATTCTACTCCGGTAGCTCGTGCGGACAAGGCGTGGAGAGCATTTCTCAAGGGCGGCCGATTCGTGGTGATACGCCACGGCGCCCGCCGCGTAGCGTACCTTCCGGCCCTGCTTCCGCACCCGGTGGCAGAGGTCGGTCTCCTCGTAGTAGGCGGGCCAGTAGTCCTCATCCAAGCCGCCAAGCTCCTCCAGATCGGCGCGGCGGAAGGCGATCAGGGCGCCGGTCACGTAGTCCACGTCCCG
>SLOM01000059.1 GCA_007132505.1 Candidatus Sumerlaeota bacterium | reverse complement strand
GCGTCCCAGTCCTCGCGGTCAATGGTGAGGCTGCGGATGCCGCGGTCTTCCTCGGGTTCCTCGGCCCGGCGGCGCGCTTCATCCCGCTCGGCGCGGAGCCGCGCGATTTCCTCGCGCGTGGGGGGGCGGACCGGGAAGGCGATCGAGGGCGTCGAAAGGTCAAGGTCCTCAAGGTTCAGCATCTCGAACCCGAAGTACCGCACGGAAGTCATGTTCGGCATGCCGGGCCTGCCTCGTGAAAAGCCAAGGGACGTGCGGGAGGTCGGCGCAATGGCCCGGAAGTGAATATCCGCGAAATTGGCGCTTGGGAGTGCCCGGCCGCTGGAAAGGCCCTTGCGGTACAACGCCAGCCCACGGTCGTTGCGTACCTCGTTTGTCATCAGGACGTCCCACGGGAAATCCCGGTGGTACGGACCGTCGTGGACGTTCACGCCGCTGGTGATCCAGTTGAACCTGTCCTTGTCCACCACCTGCAGGACCTGCGGGTCGTAAAGAACCGCGAAATTGATGGTGTCAATGATGGCGCCTTCCGGGTTGTGGAGGCCCACACGGACCACGAATTCCTCGCCCACGCGCGGTGGCTCCTCGGGTCCCGTCAGCTCCAGGCCCACCTCGGCGGTGGCGCCGATCGAGCCCAGATACATTTGGCGGAGTTCCTCCGCCTTGCCTTGGAAGATGCGCTCTCCGCGGTCAATCTGCTCGATCATGATCGAGCCGGAGAGCACGCCGTCGGCCACGTCACCCCTTGTCCCCAGGATGTTCTGCTGCCGCGAATAGATGGCCGTGTGGGGATGGTCCTCGCGTTCCTCCGTGTCGAAGGCAAACTGGATCGCCGTGTGCGCCGTTGGCCGGCGCGCCCGCCAGAGAATCCGGAGGAGCACCACCTCACGCTGCTGGATCGGCCTCTCCAGTCTCGCGTTGTAGGTGATGATGGCATCCCGGTCGAGGACCTTGAACTCCGGTTCCTCGTCCATGAAGGGGCGCAGTGCGGAATCGAAGATGCGCACCGGTTCGATGAATCGTTTGTCGAAGTCGAGCGCAAGCCGTACCTGGTCAACCGGGTTCCGGTCCTCGTTGAAGAGGTACACCTCGCTGATGAAAGTGTCGCCTTGGCGTGTGAAGCTGCTGTAGGCGGTCTCCCCGTCCTCGTTGATGAACTTCAGGCCCATGACGACGTTGCTGACGAAGCGGGGGCGCTCCTCGCGTTCCTCGCGCGGGGGTTCGGCTTCCTCCCGCTCACGGCGGCGGCGTTCCTCTTCCTCCTGCTGCTCGCGGCGCTGTTCAATGATCTCACGGATGCGTTGCTCGTGCTCGCGCAGCCGGCGGTCGCGTGTCTGCTGGTTCTGCGCGTCCACCACGGCCGGGAGTGCCAGCATGAGCGCCACTGCCATGCAGAGAAAGCGCAGCCATCGCCTTGCCATGTTCCGGGTCATCCTTCCTCGCGAATCGGTCCCCGCGGATTCGACCGCGTCCTTGGGTGCGAAGTTAGGGCGGGCGTTGCGGCACTGTCCATCACAGTTTGCCGGCAAGCTCGCGTCTTTCGATCAGCGCTGGCACATCCGCATCCTGAAGGGGAATCGTCACGCGGGAACGTCCTGTGCCGGTGGCCTTCCGCGCGGTGCCGTCGTCCCGCAGTTCCTGCAGGTAGTAGTAGTAATCCTCGCCGAGCCGCAGGCCGTAGTCCGTCCACAGGCGGGCGGGCTGGCCGGGCGCCGCGTCCTCAGGCAGGCGCACGGGCTCGCGGGTCACACGCTGGAAAGGGCCAGCGTGGTCCTCGCTCCGAAAGACGTGAAACGTCTTGGCCCCGGGCTCCGTTCCGGCGGGCACATGGTAGTAGATGTGGACTTTGCCAAGACCGGTGATGTCCGGTGCGGGATCGGGGGCGGCGCGGAACAGATGGGCGCACCCTGCCAGCAGGAGCAGGGCGGCGGAGAGGAGAGGGAGGAAGAGGCGCGGGATGGAGTTCACGTCCGGGGTGCTTAAAAGGAATCGTGGGGATGCCCCCCACCGACATCCCCACGATTGGAAAGGAGGGCGGGCTGTTCCGTCAACCAGCCGTCGCACCTCCACAGCCATGATTGTTGCTTGCCGGTTGGGCCTCCTGGTCACTTGTGGTGTTGCAGAAGGGAAACGTCTGCTCGGCCGGTTCCCTGCCGCGGCTCTGATTTCCTCGTGGAGCGGCGGGCTGCGTTCGGACCCTCGTGCCGCTCGATTTGTACTGTTCCGCAGGGCGCGTTGGCGGTGCAAGCGAAAAACGACCGCCGGGTAAGATTACTTGCTGGTGGTATTGGTCAGGAATTGTCGGAGCCGTCGCTGGCGAAGAGGTTCAGCTTCTCCCGCACGTTCTCCATGGTCTGTCGGGCACGCGCCCGTGCCTTGCGGTTTCCCTCCACCAGCACGTTGCGCCACTCGTCCCCTTTCGCCTCCAGCGCCGCCCGCCGTTCCCGCACCGGTTCGAATTTCGTATCGAGCGCCTCCTGCAGCACCTTCTTGCACTGAATGCAGCCCCACTTCGCGCCGGTGCAGTTCTCCCATATCTCCGCGTGCCGGTCTTGCGGGGTGAAGACCTTGTGGTAGTCCCAGACCGAGCACTTTTCGGGGTTTCCCGGGTCCTTCTTTGTGACTCGCGCAGGGTCCGTCACCATGACACGCACCTTGTCCCACGTCTCGGCGGAGGTCTCCGACAGGTAGATGCAGTTGCCGTAGGACTTGGACATCTTGCGGCCATCGTTGCCGAGCAGTACCGGCGCGTTGCCGATGCGCCATTGGGGGATGCGGAAGACTTCGCCGTAGCGGACGTTCACCTTCTGCGCGAGGTCCTGCGCCTTCTCCACGTGCTCCACCTGATCCCGTCCGACCGGCACCACATGGGCCTGGTACATCAGGATATCCGCGGTCTGAAGCACCGGGTAGCCCAGGAATCCGTAGGTGCGCATTTCCTCGATGCGCTGCTCGATCACGAGGTCCTTCCAGCTCGTCGTCCGCTCCACGAGTCCGAGCGGCGTAAACATCCCGAGCAGGAGATTCAACTCGGCGTGCTCCTTGATCGCCGACTGGATGAAGATGGTCGCCTTCTCAGGATCGAGGCCGACCGCCAGCCAGTCGAGCATCTGCTGGCGGGTATTCTCCGGCAGCTCGCTGGTGTCGTTGTACGCATTGGTCAGCGCGTGCCAGTCCGCGATCATGAAGAAGCAGTCACATTCCTCCTGCATGTCGAGCCACTGGGCAAGTGCCCCGGCATAATTCCCGAGGTGCTGGCGCCCGGTGGGCCGGCTGCCGGAAAGCAGGATCTTCCGTTCCGTTGGCGATTCAGGCGCGGCGGATGGAGAAGGCGTCACTTTCTTGATGTCCCCTTTGGGTATGGCGAGCCGGTCCCGGCTCTCAGATGAAGTACAGCGGCAGGTTTATGAGCCAGAGCAGCAGGCCCATCAGAGGCCAGCCGATGGTCCGGAAAATGGCCCCAATCACTCCCATCCACAGCAGCATCAGGAGGATGATGAAACCGAACTGGCGGACGGTGAAGAACATCTGGTGAAGCTCGGGCCGGCGCTTGACGAAGCCGTGCCAGAGCACATGCGAGCCGTCCAGCGGAGGAATCGGGATCATGTTGAACACCATCAGCACCACGTTGATCATGATCATGTACTGCACGGCGGTGAAGACGGAACCACTGTAGTCGGCCAGGAGGGTGAAGCCCTGCTGGTTCAGCACGTTCGCCAGCACAACGTATATCTGGGCGAACACCACGGTGAACAGGGCGATCAGCAGGTTCGAGAATGGTCCTGCCAGCGCGACGATCACGCCGTAGGCGTCACCACGGCGGAAGTTCGTCTCCGCCACGGGAACCGGCTTCGCCCAGCCAATGATCGGAAAGCCCGACATGATGCCGAAGATCGGCACCACCAAAGTCCCGATCGGGTCAATGTGCGGGACGGGGTTCAGCGTCACCCGTCCAAGGTACGCCGACGTGAGGTCACCACCCCACTTCGCCGTGATCGCATGCGCCGCCTCGTGCACCGACAGCGAGAACAGGAAGATGGGCAGCATGATGAGAACGTTGAGGAATGTCTGCTCGGTCATGAAAGGGGCGCGCTGGTTCCTCCTGGAAGAGCGGGCAAATCACGCCCCCCGGAGCCGGGACGGTCAAGGCGGAAGAGTCCGGACAGATCAGCAGGAACCAACGGAGCCACCACCCAGCGATGGCGACTTGACAGTGTGGAAGCCCGGAGGAACTGATCTGTGCCTCGGCTGATGGGAGCCCTCCGAGTGAGATTGGACCGTCACGACTACCTGACCATACTGCTCTGGCCGCTCGTGGCGGTCCTCATGACGGTATGCGCCGCCGGTTCCCCCACAAGGGGCAGGCGTCAACGCCGCAAGGCGTGAACCAACTCTTCACCATGGGCCTCGATCGCTCCTGCTGACCTCCGGCTTCTCCGGAGGGGACCATCCGAAGGCTTCCATGCGGCCGGCTTTCTCTTGCCAAGGGCAGGCCCGCCGCTCACCCTTTCTCAGGAAGTGCGGGTCCCCCCCGTGCCGGAAAGGGTAGCACTTGATGCAGCCACATCACCCCTCACCGATGATCCTCGCCGTTGGCGCAATCTTTTTGCTTACGGTGTACGGTGTGCGGCGCCTTCGCGGGGAGAAGTGCGGCCGGTCGGTGCCCACCGCCGTTCCCGAGCGGGACCCGGACGACTTCCGGCTCCAGGCCCGCCACGCGCTGAACGCGGAGTTCCGCGACAGCACCGGCGAGCCCGCTCCGCCCCCCGCCGGTGGCGCCGTGGAGTGCCCCTGCTGTGGAGAGGTCTATCCCGCCGGAACGCTCTTCTGCCAGTGCGGTACAGAGACGGTGGAAGTCGAGGACGACGGAGCCGAAGAGGACAACCCCGCCGCGGGGGACACCACGACCTCCTCCACTAACGCGGCGTCCTCCCCGCCCACCCGTGAGGTCCGCGAGCAGGAACTCGTCGTGGTTCACATTGCGGGCAGCCACTGGAAAGCGTCGCTGCTCAAGGGAGTCCTCGAGGCCAACGACATCCCGTGCGTGACGGGTGGCAACGTCCCCAGCACCGTCTATCAGTTCCCGAACATGCCGCTGGGGGAGGTGCGCCTGTACGTGCGTGAGCAGGACGCGGAGGCGGCGAGAAGCGTGCTCGACGAGTGCTGCTGACCTGCTTGCGGTCCGGCGCTACCCTTCCTCTTTCCTGAGATAATCCACGTAATCGGCCACAGCGTCCTCCAGTGGCGTGAACGGCTCTGTATAGCCGGCGCGGCGAAGCTTGGCCGTCTCCGCTTCGGTGAAGTACTGGTACCGGTCCGCGAGGTGTTCCGGCATGTCTATCCAGTTGACCTGTGGTGGCCGGCCGAGCGCGGCGAATACGGCGTGGGCCAGGTCCAGCCAGGTCCGCGCCTTCCCCGTCCCACAGTTGAACAACCCATTCCTGTCCGGATTGTCGAGGAAGGAGAGGATCACGCGGACGGCGTCCTTCACGTACACAAAGTCACGCTTTTGCTCGCCGTCGCGGTACTCGGGGTGCCCCGAGCGGAACAGGCTGATCCTGCCGGTCGCCAGCACCTCGCCGTATGCCTTGTGCACGACCGAGCGCATCTCGCCCTTGTGGTGTTCACGGGGGCCGAAAACGTTGAAGAACTTGAGGCCAACGATGCGCTCGTAGAGTCCGTGGCGGAGCGCCCACTCGTCAAACACCTGCTTTGAGTAGCCGTACATGTTGAGGGGCCGCAGCCTTGGCGTCACGCTGTCCTCATCACTGTAGCCCAGTGCCCCGTCGCCATAGGTGGCGGCGCTGGAGGCTACGATGAGGCGCGCGCCGGTCTCCAGCGCCCATTCGCACAGTTCCTTCGTATAGATCGTGTTGTTGTGGATCAGATAGTCAGCGTCGCGTTCCGTGGTGCTGCTGCATGCGCCGAGGTGAATGATGGCGCGTGGCGGCGGGAGCTGGCGCTGGCGCACCCGGGCAATCAGGTCGTCCTTGTCCAGATAGTCGTCGAAGCGAAGCCCGCGGAGGTTCTTCCACTTCTCGCCCGTGCCGAGCCGGTCTATGGCGAGAATGTTCTCCTCTCCCCGTTCGTTCAGTGCCAGCACCGTATTGGAGCCGATGAACCCGGCTCCTCCCGTGACGATGATGGGTCCTTTGGGGGAAGGCGGCATGGTGCTTTCCGGTGGCAGGCCGGCTGGCGATCAGTAGTCGGGGCCGCGCCAGGCGCTTTCCATGACGCGGTCGTCGAGGTCGAATTCAAGGCCGAGTTCCCGCCCCACCACGTCGAGCAGGTTGCCCGTGCTGCGTTCCAGCTCGATCAGGCCCTTCTGGTAGCTGACGAGGGCGTTGACGTGGGCGACCTCTGCGCGTGCCAGTGCCTCCTGAAACTCGAGCACGTTGAACGTGGTGGCGGCCCCCACCTCGAGGCGGCGGCGTTCGGCTTCGAGCGTCTCGCGAGCCGCCTCCACCTGCGCCTCCGCGGCCTCGATGCTGTCGAGCGAGGTCCGGAGTGAGCGGGTCGCGTTGCGTACCTGGGTGACGAGCATGACCTCGGCGCGGCGCACCTCCACCTCGGCGCGTTCGTAGCGGTGCCTGCTCTGGCTGTACTCGGCGCGGGCGCGGCGGTTTGGGATCGGGTAGCGGAGTTCGAGTCCGTAGGAGTAGTCGCGGAAGTGCGTTGAGGTAACGTCGTCGAACGCGTCGCTGCGGTTGTCGCCGAGGCCGCTCTGGCCCCACTCGGCGAAGGCGTTGAGTTCGGGCAGGCGCTGCCAGCGCGCCACGTCGCGATTGATCTCGGCGATGTCCACGCCGAGTCCGGCGGCGCGGAAGTCCTCCCGCCGGCTCAGAGCCATGTCTATCAGCGGCGGGTCCTGGAGCTCCAGGTCCACGTCGTACTCATCCGGAGTATCCATGGGCAGGATGGGCTGGTCCCAAGTGCCGAGTTCGCCGGTCCAGTTCATGATGGCGAGCAGCCTGTCCTGTGCCGCCAGGATGCCGGATCGGGCGCGGATGACTTCGTTTCGGCGTTCGGCGACCTGTGCCCGGGCCTGCAGCAGCTCGGTCCTTGGCGCCACGCCGGCGTCCACCCGGGCCTCGTTCACTCGCGCCAGCTCCTCGGCGGAGGCAAGCGAGGTGAGCTGCACCTCCAGACTCCGTAGGGCGAACACCAGGTCCCAGTAGGCCTCCATCACCTCCGCGAGCCGGTTGTCTATTTCCTGGCGGTAGAGCGCTCGGGCAGCCTGCTCCTGATGCTTGGCGATCCGGATGCCACGGTTGGTGACCATGGGGCCGAAGTTCTTGAGAAGCGGCTGAGTCAGGCGGACAAAGGCGCGCTGGGCCTCGGCCGGATTGTAGGGAGCGAATTCGCGCCGGTCGCCCCGCGTGGTGACCCGGTCGCTCGTGAAGCCCACCTGGGCGGTTGCGCCTGTCGGGATGAGCTGGCTGAGCGAGGCGCTGTAACGTTCCGTGCGTTCGTCAATGGAACCTGGGATCGTCTGGCCCTGAAAGGTTTGGGCGGAGCGTACCTCGCGTTCGCTATGGGAGAATTGGGCGCCCAGCACCGGGTCGTAGATGCTCCCGGCGATGTCCCGCTCGTCCTCGCTGATCTGAACGTCAATGGCCTGGAGCTGGATGTCGAGGTTCTGGGAGAAAGCCAGGAGTACGACGTCCGCCAGGCTCATCTCGACGCCCTCAAGGTCCACTTCCAGACGGGAGACGTAGCCCTCGGGGACCTCTGCCGGGTCCGTGATGCCGTTGGGCGGCGGGGTGTCTGCGGCGAGCAGGAAGGGGCCGGCGGCGATGAGCAGGGCCGCTGCCGCTGTCCGGAGAGCGAGATGATACCTCTTTTGAGCCATCAAGGACTCCATCCATTGCCATGAATTGGACCGGCCGTTCAGCCGGTGTGAATTACGGGGGCAGCCGCCCGGGGAACAGGGAGCTGATTGTTTCTCAGCCGGAGACCTGAACCTCGAAGCGGTTGCGGTCATGCTCGCCAACGATCCTGAGCGCGGGGAAGGCCAGCTCCCCGAGCACCTCAATGAACCGTTCGCGGCTGGCACCGGTGCTGATGGCGAGCATGGCGCTCGGGCCATAGCGGCGCTTGAGGCTGACCTTTGTGCCGGGTGCCAGCCGGTCGAGGTGCTGGGTCACGATCTGGATCGAATCATCGTCGGCGCCGGTCAGGAGGATCTGGAAATCAGCATCGGACAGGACGGTCCGGGGCCAATACTCACGATAGACGGAGGCGAGTCGGGCGGCTCCGTTCTCGGCGGCTCGCTCGATTGCGACTCGGATTGCCTCCCCTCGCGCGCGGTTGGAGGCGGAACCGCTGGTCCGTGTTCGGGCCAGTAATTCGCGCGTGTCCACCCGGTACATGGAGAGTTCCAGTTCGGTGTCGTAGAAGAAGAAGCGGTCGTAATAGATATCGCGTTCCTCGCGGAGCGTCGTCGTGGCGCGGCCCGTAACGAGGATCTCGATTCCACGCCGTTCCGCCGCGATGAAGCCCCGATGGAGTGTCTCCGGGGAGGCGGAAACGTCGGTCCGGCGGGAGGGCTCCTCGATGACCGACTCGGAGGGCTTGAATCCGGCCCGCAGCATCACGCTCTCAACCGTGTCGCGGGAGACGGGTTCGGGGCTCGGCTGGCCGTCAATTGTCTCTTCCACGAAGAGGGTGATGTAGGGACGGAAAGCGGGGGTGTAGAGGAAGCGCTTTTCGTCAAGGTCGGCTTTGAGTGCTGCATAGTCCACGTAGACGCGGGCGCGAAGCTCCGTCATCCCGCCGCGGAACCGGTCCTCGACCACTTCCACGCCCTTGACGAACTGCTGGCCGTAGTTGGCCAGGTATGCGTCGAGGAGTTCCTCGGCGCGGACCAGCGTGTTGGTGAGGAAGATGCGTCCCGTGGCGGCGAGCACCGCCTGATCCTTGAGTTCGGACAGCACTTGATCGCGGGTCTCCCCGCGGGCGCTGACCTCCACGGAGACAAGCTCCTCGTTCAGTGGACTGACCGTGAGGGCGGACACCGCTGATCCAATGGCAATCACTCCGAGCATTGCCATCAGGGAAAAGAACCGGATCATGAGGACACTCCTGGACGTTGGCCGAGCGAATCTAGACCGTCTTGCAATCGGCATCAAACGGTCATTTTCTCCCCTCGGGGGTGTCAACGTCAAAGCCCGGCACAATTTCGCCCCTCGCGGGGTTTCGAGTTGCGGTGTGCCCCCGCCGGACAGCTACAGTAGAGCGAGGTTGGGCACGAGTGGACCGTCCCCAGCCCCTCCCCGCCCGCCCCCACGGGGCATCCCACAACATCGCCAAGAGGGCCCCTTGCATACGATGCGACGACTCACACCCGCGATCCCGCTTGTGATCCTTCTCCTGCTGGCTTTCGCCGGCCGGGGACCGCTCCCGGCGCAGGATTCCCCCTTCGATATCCCAGAGGACATGGCCGTGGACCCCTTCGAAGCACCGGAGGTCCCGGACGAGGACGACCCCTTCGAGACGGACAGGGAGGTGGTCCCCCTCGCCACGCCCGTGAACGGAGTGGCCCCGGAGGAGGGCCGCAGCGTGACTCCACAGCGCCCCGAGGGCCCCGAGCCACGCGGCCTTCATGTCCGGGCGCTCCGTCTTGGTTTTCAGACCGAAGGCCAGATTGACGACCTGCTTCGTCACTTCCGTGCGTCCTCCTTCAACAGGCTCTACGCGGATGCCCGCACGCCACACGGCCTGTCCTACCTTGGCGGGCAGGAACCCGCCATTCACACGCTCGACGAGGAGAACGGAAATCCCCTCCGCACAATCCGGCACCAGCTCGATGGCGAGGAGACCCTCCATGCCGTGATCTCTGTCTTCCCCTCCCTGCAGGCCGCTGCGGCCTCGCGGCCGCCGGAGGACAGCCCCGTGGCCCGCCACCCGGAGATCGTCAACCGCACGATCGGCGGGAACCAAACGGCACCCGACGGCGCCGTGCACCTCGATCCCGGCCACCCGGAGACCCTTGATTATCTCACCGGGATGGTCCGGGAGATCGCGCGCGAGGTCGAGCCCCACGGAGTGCTCCTCACCGGTGTCCAGTACCCCGGGAAGGACTGGGGTTACAGCGAGGGCGCTGTGCAGGCCTTCCGCACTGTCGTCGGAGGAGAGGGCCCACCGCCAGTGGACGATCCGACCTGGAGCGCCTGGCGCCGTGCCAAGCTGGCCGAAACCCTCGACGCCCTGCGGACGGTCATTCGCGAGGAACTGCCTGATGCCAAGGTGGCCGTCCTGATCACCACCGATGGCATGCCGCCCCGCACCTGGAACCAGTGGCTGGAATCGCCAGCCTACGCTGAAAAGATGCAGGATTGGATTCAATGGTGCCGCGAGGGACTGGTGGACGAAATCGTCTTCGAAGTCCACGAGCGCCACACCCCCCAGCGCGCCACAATCGGCAATTGGGTCCACTTCGCCAACACCAACAGCAGCGACGTGGCACCAATCGTCTCCCTCTCCGGCGAGCGCAACACCCTCCAGGGACTCGAAGTCCAGTTCCAGCAGGTGCGCGGCCGCGGTGCGGGAACCATCCTGCACAGCTACGACAGGCCGGTACGCGGTCCCCTGCGTGGATTCTACGACGGGTTCGGGAAGCTGGCCTTCCGCAGCCCTTGGGGCCGTCCGGTCCCGGGTTACGCCCTGCATGGCGACCCGGAGGACCGGCACTTCGCCCTCATGCCCGCTCCGCCGCCCCGTGCCGAACCGCCCCGCCCCGCACTCCCCTTTGACGAAGGACGGGAGGAGCGCGAAAGGCTCGTCTTCCGCACCCCGACGCCCACACCCTCGCCCACACCGGACCGCGTGGTCTTGGACGACGAGGTCTTGCGGCAGGTGACGCTTGCCAACGGCAACGTCGTGGAGGTGTACGTCCTGGAGGCCACCTCCGACCGGATCACGGTGCGGGCTCCCGGTGGCTCACCGATGGTGCTGTCGCGCACGGCCGTCCGGGAGATCGAACCGCCGTTGTGAGCGGGGACACCACCGCCGGCCACGAGAAATGGATGCGCGAGGCGCTTCGCTTCGCCTCAATCGCCGCCGGACGGGGAGAGGTTCCCATAGGAGCCGTCCTCGTCCGGGACGGGGAGCTGCTCGCAGGTGCGCACGACAGCAAGGAGCTGACTGGCGACCCCACCGCCCACGCCGAGATCCTCGTCATCAGGGAGGCTGCGGAACGACTGGGCGATTGGCGGCTCGACGGTGCCGAGCTCTACGTCACTCTCGAGCCATGCCCCATGTGTGCCGGAGCCATGTTGCAGGCCCGCGTGGCGAAACTGGTCTTCGGGGCCTCCAACCCTCGGTGGGGGGCGTGCGGCACGGAGTTCAACCTGCTCGGCAACCCGCGGTTCAACCATCAGGTGAAGGTGGAGGGTGGCGTGCTGGCCGAAGAATGCGGCGCGCTGCTTTCAAACACCTTCCGGCAATACCGTGCGGCTGAAGGTGCCAGGCCGGAGCGGGACCCCCGCAAGTAGTCTTGCGCCGCGGGTGCGGCACCGGGTTCACCTTGGACAAAACACGGTCCGGACGACTGCCGGCTGGCCCGAAGGGAGCATAAAGTGGCGGAAAGAGGACGCATCCTGGTGCTCGATGACGAGGAGCGCATGGCCACGCTGCTCGCGCGCTCGCTCGAAAGGTCCGGCTACTCGGCCGAGCCGGTCACCGACCCCGCCCGGGCGCTCGACAGGCTCAAGGAGGACCGCTTCGATGTCCTCGTCACGGACCTGCGCATGCCGGGACTGGACGGGCTGGAAATCCTCTCGCGCGCCAAGCGGATAGACCCGGGCATTGATGTAATCCTCATGACCGCCTACGCCTCGGTTCCCACCGTGCGCGAGGCTCTCAAGCGCGGCGCCGTCGAATACCTCGAGAAACCGGTGAGCGCGGAAAACGACCTGAAGCCGCTGCTCGAAAAACTGCTCTCCGGCGGCGAGGAACGGCCCGAGAAGACCGCACCCGCCAGACGGCCGGATGCACCACAGGCAGGACCGAAGCCGGACGCCCGCGAGTTCCTCTGCCCGAGCCCGCAGATGCAGGACCTCTACCGCAAGGCCCACAAGGTCGCGCAGAGCAGCGCCTCCGTCCTCCTTCGGGGCGAGAGTGGCACCGGCAAGGAAGTCCTTGCCGACATGATCCAGCGGGAAAGTCCCAGGGCGCACGGACCCTACCTCAAGATAAACTGCGGAGCCCTGCCTGACACCCTGCTGGAGAGCGAGCTCTTCGGCCATGTCCGGGGAAGCTTCACCGGTGCCACCGGCGACCGGGATGGCCTCTTCCGTGCTGCGGACGGCGGGACGCTGCTGCTTGACGAAATCGGGGAGGTCTCGCCGGCGCTCCAGGTGAAGCTCCTGCGGGTGCTGCAGCGTGGCGAATTCCAGCCCGTCGGGGATTCCCGCACCCGACGAGTGGACGTGCGTATCATCGCAGCGACGAATCGCCCGCTCGAAGAACTCCTCGAGAAGGGCGAGTTCCGCCAGGATCTTTACTACAGGCTGAACGTGGTGCCCCTCGTCGTTCCGCCACTTCGCGAGCGGCCCGAGGACCTTGAGTTCCTGGTCGCGAAGTTCCTGAGCCATTTCGGGCAGGGACGCCCCGTCCATTTCGGGAGCGAGGCGATGGAGGCCCTTCGCAAGTATCCGTGGCCCGGTAACATTCGCGAGCTCGAAAACGCAGTGGAGCACGCCCTGGTGCTCGGCGAGGGAGACAAACTGCGGTTGGAGGACCTCCCGGCCGCCATCCAGGACTTCGCACGCGGGCAGGGTGGCCCCGGTATGGCCGCCGTCTCCACAGCGGTGGGCAATGCCTCCCTGGAGGACATCGAAAAGTCCTGCCTGCTGCAGGCGCTGGAGAAGACCCGGGGCAACCGGACGCAGGCGGCACGGCTCCTGCAGATCACGCGCAGAACACTGGGATACAGGTTGCGTAAGTTCGGCCTTGAGGAGGAAGTTCAGCGCCGGTTTGGCAGTGTATCCGACGAGCATCCCACCGGGACGGAGCGCAGTCCGCGACCATGAGCAGGAGCAGCAACCGGGAAAGCAAAGGCCGCTTTCAAGCCTCCGGCGACGAGGGGCACAACTGCCTGCATGGCGTCGTGCATGGGCGGGTTCAGGGTGTGGGCTATCGGCTTTTCGCCCGGGACGCAGCACTTCGCAATGGAGTGAAGGGCTGGGTCCGCAACCTTCCCGGTGGTCAGGTCGAGGTGTACGCCGAAGGGGACGAGCTGGACCTGATGGAGTTCCTCACCGAGTTGCATCGCGGACCCGTCATGGCCCATGTCACGGATATCGAGGTGGACTGGCGCAGGACCACGCCCAGCCACCGCCGTTTCGACATTGTGCGGTGAGCCCCATTCCGCACCCTCCAAGATGACCTTTCCCGGATTTGTTCAAGTTGATGTGGACGGCTTGTGGGCCGTGCGGCAGTGCTACGGCCGTGCGGAAGGGGACACTTTCCGGGAGGATCCCTGCTGGGAGGAAGGCGTCCCGCGGCTGGAGGGGTTGTTCGGGGAGCTTGGCGTTCCGGCGGCATTCTTCATCGTGGGCCGTGACCTCGAAGTGGATCGCAAGCGCCGGCAGGCACGCAAACTGGTTCACCGCGGCCACGAAATCGGCAATCACAGCTACAGCCACCGGCTCGGCCTCACCGGAGAACCCGCCGGCCTGATCTTGGATGAAATCCGGCGCACCGATCGCTCGCTTCGGCAGCTCGGCGCCGAACCGGCCGGATTCCGCTCACCGGGCTACGACGTGGACGGACGCATCCTCCGGGCGCTTCGCCGGACCGGGTACATCTACGACGCCTCGCTCCTCCCCACCTATCTGGGGCCGCTGCTCCGGCTGGCCAGCAGCTACGTCGCGGGTGAATGGCTGTTCTGGCGCCGGCAGTTCGGCCGTATCTCCTACGGCAGGGCTCCGCGTGTGCCCTACTTTCCCCGCCGCCACAAGATTCGCAAGGAGGCGCCACGGGAGGAAGCTCCTGACCTTGTGGAGATTCCCGTCGGCGTGACGCCCGGATTGCATCTGCCGCTGACGGGGGGCTTGCTCCTCACGATGACCGAATCCCGGCGCCGGGACCTGTTCCGCCGGCTCGCGCGCAGGGGCCGGCCCGTTCTCCTGCTCCTGCACGCCATTGACGGGGTGGACTGCCGGCAGCCCATCGTGCTGGACACCCGGCGCCCGCGGCTCGGAGGGTTTGCCATGAGCGGCGGGAAGAAGGAGGCGCGTTTGCGCTCGATTCTCTCGGAGTTTTCCCGTCACTTTGCCATCCAGCCGGCGGGGGAGTACGCGCGGCGGATGTTGACGGAGGAATAGCGCAGCGTGAACGAAGGCCAAGGACAGGCACCCGGCCCCTCGCAAACCGAGTGGGGCGTCTTCGCGGGCCTGATGGTGCTGCTCGCCGTCATCTCCGTGGGGACGTATTACCACCTCGGGGAGGACGCCTTCATCTCGTTCCGTTACGCGGACAACCTGGCGTCCGGGCGGGGCCTTGTCTTCAACATCGGGGAGCATGTGGAGGGCTACTCGAACCTGCTCTGGGTGTTGTTGCTGGTCCCCGGGGAGTGGATTGGCCTGCCGATGCCGCTTTCGGCTCGGCTCCTGGCGCTTGCATTTCTTGCCGCCTTTGTCTATACATCCTGGCGGACCGTCCGGCTCCTGATGCCGGGCGGCGTGCCGGCCTGGCTGACATGGTGGCTCCCGCTGGCGGTCGTCCTGGAACCGCTTCTCCGCTACCACGTGGACCAGGGACTGGAGACGGTCCCTTATGTCGCCTTGTTGGGCATGACGTTGCTGGTTGCGTCTCGCGGCGGGGCGGTCTGGGCGGCGGGAGGGCTGGCCGCCGCTGCAACGCTCACCCGGCCGGAGGGTATCGGGCTGGCGCTGGCACTGGCGCCGGCTGTGTGGTTCGCCGCCTCGCGGGAGGGCAATGGCGCGGCCTTGCGCCGGACCTGTCTTTACGCCGCGATTCCGCTGGGAGCCTTCCTTCTTCAGCTCGCCTTCCGCCGGGCGATGTACGGCGAATGGGTCCCGAATACCGTCATCGCGAAGGACGCGGCCACCGGCGGGGGGCTCGGTGAGGTGCTCGCCTATACGGCCTCCCACGCCTTCATGCCCGTCCTCGCGGCGGCGGGAGTGCTGCTCGGGCTTCGGAGTCCACGAACACGTCCACTGGCCGCCGGAGCATTGGCCCTCGCGCTTGCCGCCGTCCTGTTCCAGTTCCGGGCGGGCGGCCTGCTGAACGTCGGCTTCCGTTACCTGGCGCCGCTTGCCGTGCCGGTCCTCGTGGGGGGCTGGCTGCTTCTGGACTGGCTTCGGGAGGTGCTGGAGGAGCGCAGGCTCCCCGGCGGGGGCGCGCTGTTGCTTGGGGCAGGTGCTGGGTTGCTTGCCCTTCTTGTCTATCTTCCGCATGCGGAAGGGGACACGGCGGGTCGCTATTTCAGAGGCAACACGGACGCACCCCGCTCACGTCTTCACGTCCGCCTTTTCGAGGCCGGGACATGGAACCTTCCGGACCGACTCCGCTGGTATTTCCACGAACCGATCTATCTCAATGCGGAGGTGGGGCGTTGGATCCGGGCGAACCTGCCGGAAGACTCGGTGCTGGCCGCCGATCAGCTCGGACAGCTCGGGTACTACGCCTCCCGCAGGCAGACCATCGTGGACATGCTCGGGCTGATGGACGCCCACGTTGCCCGGTACGGGCTTTCGATGGAATACCTTCTGGAGCGCGAACCGGACCACGTGGTGCTGTACGTCCACCTTGATTCGCCCTACTGGCCGCGTTCCTGGCGGCTCGAGCCCCGCGACCCGGGCATGCGGCACTTCTTGGATGAGAATCGGGAGGAGTTCTTCCGGCACTACCATCCCCGCTGGCTGCTCCGAGCAAACATCCCCGTGATGGAGAGCGGTTTCCTCGTCTATCAAGCAAGTGATCTATACGATGGTGAGGAGCTTGAGGAGGTGTTCCTCGGCGTGGACCTCGAAACGTTTGAATGGGCGTGGAGGGTACTCTGAAGGTCAGAGGTGAATCACCGCGGACCAGGCCTCGGAACTGCGAAACAGTGCCAGGCTGATGCGCCGGCCTCCGCCCCCTTCGGCGAGCTGAATCTCCCCCTCTCCCGTGCGCTCGAACCCTTCCCAGCGTTCCGGCTCCACCACCTGACTCAGCATGAACTGCACGGTTTGATAGGTGAGCGGTGGCATTGTCTCGTCCAGGGGCCGCAGCGACCTGTCCGCCAGCCGCACCATGGGCGGCCGGCCGATGCTGAGATGAATCCGTGTGGCACCGTCCAGGTCGAGAGCCCTGTCCACCAGGTCCCAGATGCCGGTTGGTCTCTGGCTGGCGGGGCCACTCACTGGGTCGCAGCTCCTGCGTTCTGCGATCCGGCCAGAGCCTCGAATCGCTCGCGGGCGGGTTCGATCCCCGGATCCACAGCGATGGCCCGCTCGTAGTAGCGCCGGGCCTTCTCCGGCTCACCGATCGTTTCGTAAAGCTGCCCTAGGTTTGAGTAAATCTCCGCATCGCGGAAGGCGCGCCGGGCCGCACGCTCGAGGTACTCCCGGGCCTTCTCGTAGTTGCCCTGCTTGAAGTACACCCAGCCCATGGAATCGAGTATGTACGCGGCGTTGGGATTCAGTTCGAGCGCCTGACGGACCAGTTTCTCCGCCTCGTCCAGCCGCGTCTCGTGCTGGGCAAAAAGATACCCGAGGTTATTCGATGCCACCTCGAAGTAGGAGTCGGTCTCGGGCCGGCCCTCGTCAATGAGCTTGCGGTAGTAGCGCTCCGCCGTCTCGAGGTCGCCGGCTTCCGAGGCTGCCAGCGCGATGCGGAAGGTCACTTCCTTCTCGCCGGGGAAGTCGTCCTTTGCCCCCATCAGCAGCTCACCGGCACGTTCCGGCCTGCCCTGTTCCAGCAGGAGATTCGCCCGCATTAGCAGCGTTCCCAGTGGCTTCTCCTCCGCGAACCGGGCGGCTGTTTCCTCGACCAGCCGCTCCGCTTCCTCGTCCTCGCCAAGGTGGACGAGTGTCCTCATGAGCATCTCCCGGAAATGCATGTCGTCCGGGAAATCCTCCATCAGGCGGGAGAGCAGCTCGCGCGCCTCCTCGTATTGAAGAAGCTCGAGATGGGCACTGGCAAGGTACTCGTCCCGCATACGGATAAGAATGGTGGAGGCCCCTATGTGCTCGTCTGCCTCCTTGAGAACGGCGACGGCATCGTCAGGCCTGTCCATCTTGATATACGCCCGGGAGAGTGCCACGCGGGCGCGCAGGTCGTGCGGATTGGTCTCCACGGCCCGCTCGAGCGTTGGCGCTGACCGGGCATATCGTCCGTAGTCTTGGGCCAGCAGCCCATACAATACCGTGAACTCGATCTGGCGGGGGACAGTCTCAAGGGCGCGCTCCTCGAACTTGTCGAGCGCCTCGCTGTCGTCTTCCTCCAGCAACACCTCGGCAAGGTCCATCCAGAGATTCATGTCGGAGGGATTGGCCTCGGTGGCTCTTTCGAGGTACTCCGCTGCGGCCGCGCGGTTCCCAGAACGCAGTTGCAGGTCCCCCATTCGCGCCAGCAGTTCCGCATCGTCCGGGTTCGAGTCCAGCGCATCATCCAGCAGCTCAAGCGCTCCTTCGGTGTCACCTTCGCCTTCCTTGATGTCCGCAAGTGCGGCCATGGCCCGGCTGTCCGAAGGGGAGAGCACGAGAATCTGCTCATACAGAAGCCTGGCGCGATGGCGTTGCTCCTCGAAGGGGGCGAAGACCTCCGCCATGGAGTGAAGCACCTGCGTGTTGGTGGGGCGGGCGGCCATGGCGCGCTCGTAATAGGGTTCTGCTTCTTCGAACCCCTTCTCCACGAGGTTGGCGATGCCAAGATCGAGGAGCGCGGGAATGTGGTTGGGGTCGCGATCGAGGGACTTCTCCCGCAGCGCTCGCAGCCTGTCCCAATCTATACGGTCGGCGCACTCCCGGGGGTCCGGGCATTCGTCCTCCATGAGCAGGTGCCGCGCATAGACGTCGTGCAGGGGAAGGGAATGGGGCTCCTGCTCAAGCAGGCGCTCATAGCCGTCGGTGATGGCCCCCGGACCTTCCGACCGGGTCAGGAGTTGCTCCCAAAGTTCGCGGGCAGTGGAATTCGCCGGATTGAAGAGGACGGCGCGCTCAAGCAGTACGACGGCGTCGCGGACTTCACCCTGCGCCGCAAGCCGGCGCGCATCGTCAACCATCTGGTCGAGGAACATGGGCCGCAGGCGCGCCAAGCGGGTGTAATAATCCGCCGCACGCTCCGGTTCTCCCGTGTAGGCGGAAGCCTGAGCATGCCAGAGCATTGCGTTCAGATTGCGGTCGTCAATGAGCAGAATCCTGCCTGAATACTCCCGCGCCATCTCGAGGTCGCCGTAGAACTCGAAGGCCATCTGGGTGAGCCCCTGCAACGCCTCGATGTTGCGCGGTTGGAGCTCCATGACGGTCTCGTAGAGCTCCCGGGCCGCAGAGAGCCGCCGGCGGATGAGCATCAGTTCTGCTTTGCGGAGCAGCGCGCGGATGTTCTCGGGATCTTCCTCCAATATCTCGTCGAGCACGGCGTTGGCGCGGGAGAAGTCATTCGCCATCATCGCCGCGCGGGCCAGCCGCAGGCGCAGCCATGTGCTGTCCGGCGACTGCTGGACCGCCTTCTCGAGCTCTTCCAACGCCGTCGCGGGGTCGCGGGCCTCAAGCGAAAGCACACCCTTCACGTAGCCCTGCAATGTCTCGCGCTCGTCATCGCCGAGGCGCGTTCCCGTGCCGGGGAAGTAGCTCAGCCCAAGCTGCTCCGCGGCTGCTCCACGGCCGAAAACGCGTTCCTCTTCCGGGTCAACGGGCGGCGCGTCGTCCTCGATGATTTCCACGTCATCGCGGTCGAGCAGGCGCTGTTGCCAGAAGAGCTGGTAGGGCCGCTGCGCGCCGGCAGTTTCCGCCAGAAGCGCGATGAGGAGGCCGGCAAGAAGGGGCCCTGTCAGGGCGAAGCGAGGTTGCATTCGTGAAAGTTCCCACAGTTTGGGTGAAGCGGCTGGTCCCTCCGAACGCCCTCTGCTCAGGGGGAGCTGGCTCTTGGCATGGAGCAGGCGAAAATCGGACCCGTCAAGTGCGAAGGGGCGCGAGTGTGGTGGGTCAGCGGGGCCCCGGCTGCCCCGCCCCGGGCGCGAGCGGCAGCTCGAACCGGCTGCCCTCCATTTCGGCGGGGAGCCCCCACATCTGCTGGACCTCCTCGGAGAAGACCATCCTTGGCCCGTTCTCGTGCTCCATTTCGGGATCCGGGCCGGGCTTCTCGAAAACCATCCACTGCGTGCCTCGCTCCTCGGGCAGCAGATTCTTCACAAACATGTTCCAGTGCGGGCTGTTCGGGTAGGCGAGTTGGGTCAGCCGCGGGTCGGACCACGCCTGGGCGAAGACGCGGCGGGACTCGCTCAGGTCCTCGTGCGCCATTGTGGTGCGGAGCCGCGCCATGGTGGCCTCCTCGGCAAGCGGCGATCCGGCGTATTCCTCCGCCACGCGGTCATAGAGCTCGTAGGCTCTCTCCAGGTCCCGGATTCGGCGATTGTGTTCCGCCAGGATGACCATCGCGTGGGGCCGGAGTGCTGCACTTGGCACCTCCTCGACAAGGCGCTCGAGCATCTCCAGATGCGCCTCGGTGGCGATCTGACGGCCCGAACCGTGGAACGTGGAGCGGATCTGGAAGAGTTCGAAAACCCTGTAGTCGTCCAGTATTTCCAGCGCTCTGGCGTCGTCCCCTTCCGGCTGGCGGACAGTGATCTCGAAATCGCCGAGGCGGAATTCCTGCCTGGACCCTCCGCGGCCATGTCCGGTGTGCAGGACACGCATCTGGTAGGTGCCCGGGATCTCGAAAGCTGCCCCCGTGACCGCGTCCCGGTCCATTGCCATTCGGAAATCGAGGCGCATGTTCGTGAAGTCCTCGAACTCGACAGCCCCCATCGGGACATTCGAGCCAAGGCGCTGGCCGAGGAACTCGTAGGGCCGGTTGCTGTCCGGGGGGATGAGGAACGCCCGGATGTCCGTCCCCCACGCCAGGCGGGCCATAAACTGTGGCCGCGTTTCGGGTTCGGTCGCCCGCAGGAGCAGCCTCACATGGAGGGGCTCCCCGACGACGATCTCCGGATTCAGGACAACGATCTGGCGCTCCACGCCCGCATACACCACCGGCGGGCCGAAAAGCGGCTTCTGTTCGGGCGATTCCGGGCCATGGTAACGGACGGTTTCGCCGAGCCCGGAGTGTGGCAGCGCCGGAGGCAGGAGCGGACTGGCCTCCGCCCCCCTGAAGCAGAGGACGGCGAGAAGGCAAAGTATCGCGGCGGTCGGGCGTATGGTCATCACTGTCCCTGGAGTTTCGTCTCAATGGAGGGGCGGGATGCCCCTCCTCTGCGAGGCTGGACACTCGCCACCATGCCCAACCGGGTCAACGCGGGAGGTCCGCTTGGATGGACTGGCTCACAGGGGGTGGCGGTTTGGCAGGGGAGGGTGGATCACGGGTCCAGGTGCAGGCGCCGGCGGACCTCCGCCAGCTTGTCCGGGGGCAAGCCCTCGCGCTCGAGCTGGGCGCGGAACTCCTCGGCGCGGGGGTGAACCGCCCGGTAGCCGCACCCGGGCAGGAAGTCCGGACGAGACTGCCAGAGCAGGGCCCGTGGGTAGTCGCGGCACATGCCGGGCCGGGAGCTGTAACTGTCGCACCGGCGCGTCTCCCAATCAAAGTGGGTGCAGCGGAACACGAACACGCGCTCTGAGGGAATCCGGCCTGTCAGCTCGAACCCGTTCACGTGCCGGTGCCAGGCCAGAAAAATGCGGCGCAGCATGGGGAAGTACCAGGTCAGCCGCCCCGTCTGGATCGAGGGCGCCTCGCAGCAGGCGGCGCAGCGCTCGCAGGCCCCGCCGAGCCGATAGGGCCGCTCGCCCCTCAGGCGGCGAAGCAAGCGCGTGCCTGCCAGGTTGATCCAAAAGCAGCCCCTTGCGATGGCCTTCAAAGTCTTGCGAATCGGTCCGTCACGCACCTGCGGGTCAATCCTCCGGCAAGGAGAGTGGAACACCCCGGGTGTGGCTGTCAGCCGTATCCTGCGACGGGAAGCACAAAGATGATGGACGCCGCAGATCGCACGGACGTAGAGGGAGAGTAGAAGTGGAAGAACGAAATCTGGCACGGCCACCACATCGAGATGGGGGGTGGCGTGTCACTCCGCAGGGCGGGGCGCATCCTCATGGCGTTGAAACCAGGCACGCTCCCCGGACGGTCGAGCCAGACCACAGGGATCAGCGGGAGGCTTGGCTGGAAGGGAAAAAGTAAGGCAGCGTTTATTTACTATTGACGCCGACTCAACGGCGCCCTCAATCTCCGCACAATACTCTCCGCCACGGAGGCGCGGAAAAATGAAAGACCCGGATAACAACCCAGCCCCTGAGACACCCCGGCCAGATTCCGGCCAGAGCAGCCCGACCAGTCAGGACCTGCGTCCGATCATGGATCGCTTGGAACGGCTTGAGCGCCGCGTGGAAGAGCTGGAAACCCGGAATCCGCGCCCTGCTCCGTCCATCGCCGAGGCTCCGCAGCAGGACCCTGCTCCCGCCGCTACCGGTGCGCCCCGGCCTCCGGTGGCTGAGCCGCCGCGGGAGGAGCCTCGCCACGAGCCAGCGAAGCCGCCCGAGACGTCCCCCATTGCAGCCCGGGAACAGAGCGCCGCAACCGGCCCGGCCGAGCGGATGGCGCCGCAGCATCAGCCTGCCATCCCCGAGTCAGTCACCAGACCATCGCGGCCTGCGGCTCCACCGCGGGAGCCATGGGTCTTCAGCGAAGGCTGGGAAGTCCGGCTCGCCACGCGGGTGCTGCCGGTCATCGGCGGTGTGCTGCTGCTGGTGGGTGCTGCCATCGGAGCCACGATCATCGAGACGGAGTTCGCGCCCGTCATTCGCGTTTCCCTCGGTTATCTCTGTGCCGCGGGTCTGGTGGTGGGTGGTTGGTATGCCTCGCGCCGGACGAGAATTGCCGGGCAGGCGGCCATCGCGTCGGGGCTGGCGCTTGGGTATTTCACGTCCTTCGGGGCGCATTTCCTGCCGCCGATGCGGGTGTTTCCGCTGGGTCTTTCCCTGGCAGCGATGGCGGTCTTTGCGGTCACGCTCGTGCTGCTGGCGGACCGCTGGCGCTCGCAACCCATGGCCGGCCTCGGACTGGTCCTCGGCCTCGTGGGCGCGCTGGTGAGCGCCCCGGTTGCGGAGACCTTCGCGCTCGTGTCACTCGCCGGTATGGCACTCGCCGCCGGCTGCCTGTTCCTCCGGCGGGAGTGGATGACGCTCACGACTGCCTCCGCGGCCCTCGTCTATCTGGCGGTGCTGCTGCTGTGGGTGATCGCGCCGGTGCCGAAGCTCGCCGGCCCCGTGTGGGCTCACCTTGGAGCCCTGACCGGTATATACGTCATACTGACCCTCGCCTTTGCGAAGTGGGGCCATCTGTGGGTGGCGCGGGAGGAGGCTGCCCGCGCGGCCGCCCGCGAACGCGCCCCATCCGGGGGGTGGACTCCTGTCATCCCCTACATCGGAGGGTTTGCGGTCGTAAACTCGCTTGGCGCCGCGTCACTGATGACCCTGCTGTTCTTCATGACGGAGATCTTCTGGGAGGAGGTGCACTGGATCCTCTTCGGATTGGCAGCGGCGGAGTCCCTCCGCCTCGTTCTGCCGAGCCTCCGTGGCCGGTGGGAACCCTCCTTCCACGCCTCCCTGGCGTTCGTGCTGGTGACATGCGGACTGGTCAGCATGACGAGCGGTCTCACCAGCAGCGCAGTTCTGGCGGGAGCGGCCCTCGCGGCGGCGATCGCAGCCACCCGGGCTCCTGTGCTCGGGCCCATCCGGCCCCTGGGTGCCCTGGCGGCCGGGCTGTCGGCCGTGGCATATCTGAATGTCGAAATGGCAGGGGACCTCGCCGGGGCGGAAGGCGGGTTCTTCGAGCAGCTCGGGGCGCTGATCCCGGTCGGGTTTCTCTTGGCATCTGCCCTGCCTTGGGAACGGTTGGGCCGGGCGGACACCGGCCGCTCCTTCCTGCCGGTCCGCATCGCGGAGGTCTTCTCTGCACCGTTCCGGGCGATCATCGCCGGGTTCCTGTTCTACGTCTATCTCGACCCGATTATGGGAGACTATGCGGGTCTTGCGGCTTCTGCCGGTATGGCGCTCCTGCTTGCGGCGGGGATGGCGTTTGCCGGGGCCCGCTCCTGGGGATTGGCGCTGCTTGGTGCGCTTGCAGCCACCTTTATTCTGATGGGCGAATACGGGACCGGAGCCGCCTCGTATATCACGGCGGGTGCCGTTGTGGTGCTGGTTCCATCGCTGGTCATGGCCGCCTGGCGAACGGCCCCCACGGGCCTCGCATCGAGTCTGATGAGCACCTTCGGCCTGCCACTCGCCATCGTATTGACATGGGGAGCCGCCGCCAGCTTCCACAACCTGGAAGGCTGGACGGGGACCATCATCTGGGGACTGGGCCTTGTGGTGGCGGCGGGGACAGTGTGGCTTCAGTCCCGCCCGCCGCTGTTCACGTTCTCGCGCGAGCAGGGACTGGAGCGGCCCGATTGGTTCAACGGTCCGATGGACTCCCTCCAACGGACCGTGAGTCCGGGAATCACTGCTGCAGCGATCCTTGCTGTTGTCGGCTTCTGCTGGGCACTGTTCGGTGATACGGACACCCACGTCTGGTCGCCGGTGATCGTTGGAGCCACCATGCTGCCGCTCTTCGTGCCCGGTGTGGCGGCCCTGCTTCCTGCCGGTGTCCGCCCGTTGGGTCCCGTACTGGCTGTGACGGCCTGGGCGGCGGGATGGCTCCTGTGGACCGGCGGTGAGCCGGGGGACGCGCTCCTGCCGGCGGGACTGGCTGCCGCCGTGGCAGTGGTGGCGTCTCACAGGCTTCTCGCCACGCAACTCCTTCCGGCCGCCAGCGTCGCGGGAGTGATCGCCGCGATTGGCCTGGCCTGGCCTTTCCTCGAGGGCCAAATGTCCGGCGAAGGAACCCCGGCCCTCTCGGCTCTTGGTGCAGCGCTCCTGCTGACCGCCATGCTCCTGCTCCCCATCTTCTGGCAGAAAGCACCGGAATCGGCGTCTGTGTGGGGTGCTCTCCGGGCGGCGGAAGTCTTCCGGCTGCTGGGCATCGTGGGAGCGGTGCTAACGCTTGCCGTCCTGGGCCTCTCGGATCTCCTGATTGGCCCAGCGGTGACGCCCTCCTGGGGACTGCTTGGTGCCATTCTGCTGGGGGCGGGATTGCTGCTGGCAGACCGGACGTTGCGCTATACAGCCCTTGCCATTTTCACACTCGCGGTCGGCCGCATCTTCCTGCACGACATGGTCGGACTCGATACGCTGACACGCGCGGTGGCTTTCTTCGGCGTCGGCCTGTTGCTGCTTGCCGGAGGCGTTGCATACGGTCTGGCGAGGAAGCGCCTCGGGGTCGAAGCCAGCGTGGACGACACCCCGGAGGAGTGAGCTTGGAAGGAAACCACGGACCTGCCGGGATGGTTGTCCACCCGCGCCGGCAAGGAGATGGACACGCCACAGCGCCGGGAAGGGTCTCCAGCTAATGGCGACTCCTATTCCTCGTCCTCTGCCTGCTCCACCGTCTCGCTGGCATCCCAGATCATGGCCGTGCGGTCCGAACCTCCGGTGAGCACCCGGGTGCCACAGGGAAAATATGCCACGGACCAGACCATGCCTTCGTGGCCCTTGAACTCACGGAGCGTCTCGCCGGACTCCGCGTCCCAGAGCCGTGCCGTCTTGTCCCAGCTCCCCGTCAGGACCTTTTCGCCGCAGGGCGAGAAGGCGACGGACCACACCTCGCGGGTATGCCCCGCAAAGGTGCGAAGGTGCTCCCCCGTCTCCGCGTCCCAGAGCATCGCCGTACCATCCCAGCACGCGGTGAGAAGCTTCCCGCCGCAGGGAGAGAAAGCCACTGAACTGACATCCGCCTCATGATCGAGCGTGTGCAGGAGTTCACCTGTCCCGGCGTTCCAGAGGCGTGCTGTCGAGTCCCATCCAGCAGTGGCAAACGTGGTTCCTTCGGGCGAGAAAGCGGCGCCATACACCCACTGCTCGTGCCCCTCGAATGTGCGGATCAACTCCCCTGTCTCTACGTCCCACAGGTGGGGGGTGCGGTCGCTGCCACCGGTCAGTAGCCGCGATCCGTCCGGCGAGAAGGCCGCCGCGGTCGCCCAGCCTGTGTGGCCTTCGAAGTTGCGGATTTCCTCTGCCGTGGCGGCGTCCCACAGCCGCGGGGTGCCCCCCTCGCCAGTCGTGATGACTTCGCCACCGCCCGGAGAGAAAGCCCCGCCCCACACACGCCGGGAGTGCCCGTGGAAAGTGCGCAGTTGTTCCCCCGTGGCGGAGTCCCAAAGGACCACCGTGGTCAGCACCTTCTCCCCGCAGGGTGACACCGCCACGATGCCGCCGGCACCAAGGGTCACCACGGGAGTCTCCACGACCTCGTGCGCCCGGGCCTTGCCGGACGCGAACAGAAGGAGCACCAGCAGGACAAGTCCGCAGCCAGGGATCCGGAACCGATTTGGGACGGCAGGGACATTCATGAGTGCTGCTCCCGTGATTGAATTTGCACGACTGTTGGAGCGTCTTTCCGGTGCGTTCCGGGTGCCAAGGCCATTCAGCGCGCGCGCCCCGGCTCGGGTGTATCCCCCGACTTCGTGGGATGGTGTCCGTGACCCACTTGGCAGCGGTCCACCGAACCCTGCGAGACCTGCCCG
>SLOM01000257.1 GCA_007132505.1 Candidatus Sumerlaeota bacterium | reverse complement strand
GCGCTTCGCGAGGCGGGGCGGGAGACCGGTGAGACGGCTGAAGTGGAGCGCCATCTAGACGAGCTGTCCGGTGTGCTGGGAAGGCTGAAGAGCCACGTGCTCGAGACGTACCGCGACACGGCGGTGCGCAAGGCGATGGAGAAACTCGCGGGCGGCACGGAGCAGGGCGCCGGAAAGCTCCGCGAGCGGATCGAACACCACGTACAGACGCGCGAGGAGGGCCGGGCCGCTGCCCGTGAGAAGCTCCTTGCCGCGCTCTTTCCCGGCGGAACGCCACAGGAGCGGGCCATCGGAGTCACCGCCCCCCTGCTGCTAAACTATGGGCCCGGGATGGTGGAGATGCTGCGGGACGCGATTGATTATCGGGAGACCGGCGTGCAGCCGGTCCGGCTGAAGCCGCTGGCCACCGATTCGGGGGACGGTTGACGCCCCGGCGGGTTACTGGCCGAGCGAGGCCGCCTCGGAGAGCAGTTCCTCCACGGCCGGCTCCCAGCGCCCCTGGTTGCGCAGGACCAGCTCGATGGCCTCGCGCACGGCACCATAACCGCCTCGTGCGAGCGTAATGTAGTGGCAGATGCTCTTCACGTCCGCGGCCGCGTTGGCCGGTCCGATGGCGAGTCCGGCGAAGTTCAGGGCCGGAATGTCCATCAGGTCGTCACCCATATACATGAGTGATTCGGGTCCGGCGCCGCCGTTGCGCTCGAGGAATCCCTGCAGCACCTTCACCTTGTTGTGGGTCTGGAGGTGGATTTCGGTGATGTGCTGTTCCTCGGCACGCCGGCGGACCGCTTCGCTCTCGCGTCCGCTGATGAAGGCGATGGGGATGCCGAGCCGGCGGCACACGGCCAGGCCGGCCCCGTCCTGCGTGTTGAAGCGCTTCCACTCGCCGCCGTGGCCGATGTAGAGGCCGCCGTCGGTCATCACACCGTCCACATCGAAGGCCATGAGCCGGACTCGCTCAAGCCGCTCAATCAGGTTTGCCTCAAGGTCCACCATGGCGGGTCACCTGCCTCCCCGGAGCACGCCATCGGCCTTGGGGCCGGGTGGCGGGGGCGCTTCGCCGGTCACGACTTCGTGACTGACGCCGCGGCGCTCCATCTGGTCGTGATACTTTTCGAGGTCCTCGCGCACGCGCCGCACGAGGTTCCGCGTCACTGCCTCCGCCGCCACCCGAAGCGCGTTCATGATGGCCTTGGAGTTCGATGAGCCGTGGCTGATGATCGCGATGCCATTGACGCCAAGCAGCGGTGCCCCGCCGATCTCGTCGTAGTCCACCCGGTGCTTGAGGGACTTGATGGCCGGGTACATGAGCGCCCCGCCGATCATGGTGGGGGCGGAGCGCTTGGCTTCGCGCTTGAGCAACTCGGTGATCGTGCGTGCCAGACCCTCGGAGGTCTTCAGCACGACATTGCCGACGAACCCGTCGCACACGACCACGTCGAAGTCACCGGTGAAGATGTCCCGCCCCTCGGCGTTGCCGAGGAAGTTCAGGCCGGTCTTGCGCAGGAGGGGGTTGGTTTCCAGCACCAGTTCGTTCCCCTTGGTTTCCTCCTCGCCGATGGAGAGCAGGCCGATGCGGGGGTTGACGCGGCCGAGCACCTCGCGGGCGTAGGTGGCCCCCATGATGGCGAAGTTGACGAGCTGGTGGGGCTTGCAGTCCACGACGGCGCCCGAGTCAATGATCACGACCCGGTCGTGCATGGTGGGCAGGAGCGTGGCGATGGCGGGCTTCTTGATCCCCGGGAGCGTCCGCCACGCCATCAGTGCATGGGCCAGGAAGGCCCCTGTGTTGGCCGGGGAGACGACAGCGGAGGCCTCGCCCGTGCGGACCATGTCCACGGCGATGGCGAGCGAGCTCTTCTTCTTCCGGAGAGACTCGCGGGGCGAGTCCTTCATCCGCACCACGTCCTCGGCATGGACGATGGACAGGCGGCGGTCGCGGGTGCGGCTGGCGGAGACGAGCCGGCGCAGGTGACGCTCCTTGCCGACCAGCACCACCTCGATGTTGAAGCGTCGGCAGGCCGCCAAGGCCCCTTCCACGCAAGGCCGGGGGCCAAGGTCGCCTCCCATCGCGTCAAGGACGATGCGCATGATTACCTGTCAACCGCTCGGAGCCGGGGATGTCCGGGCACAAGGAAAGCCGCGAAGGTGAGAGAAAACCTTCGCGGCTCCGGGCAGAACAAGGGGAAAGCATCCGCTCTCAGGCGGATTTGACGATCTGCTCGCGCTTGTAGGTGCCGCAGGAAGGGCACACGCGATGGCGGAGCTTGGGGGCGCCGCACTGCTCGCACGGGACGCTCAACCGACGGTGGAGCTTCACGTGGGAACGGCGCTTACCCTGTCGGGATGGACAATGTCGTCTTTTTGGAACTGGCATGACTCGGGTCACCTCCGGGCATAGGGCGCGAGAGGGTCCCCGGCAGGCCGGGGCAAGTCAAGGCCGGAATGGGGCGAATCGCGGATTCAATTCGGGGGCTTTCCGCTCGGGATTCCGGCCGGGCGGGGTGCTCCGGCGGGAGCTGGCCAACCACCGATTCAGCCGTTCCACACCATAGGGACCTGATGGCCCGGGCAAGTGGGGCAGGTGGGAGCGTTTCGGCGGGAGTCTGCCGTTCGGGCTCGGGCGGGCCGGCTGAGGACGGGTTTTCCCCCCTACCGCCTCAGCTTTTCGATCTTGGTGAGGACGTCGCGGTAGCCAGCGTCTATCTTGCACAGTTGCTTGAAGACCCTCTCGGCGCGCTCGTACATCTTGAGGTCGAGGAACATGTCGCCGATGTCGTAGAGGATGTCCATGATGGCCTGGAGGTCCTGCGGGTCGTCCTCGAGCGAGATGTGTATGTCGCGCAGGGTTTCCGTGCAGAGGTCGTCGAGCCGCTTTTTCATGTAGCAGTAGGCGAGCTTTGCGGTGCAGCGGCGGGCGAGGGACTTGTTTTCGCGGTCGCGGGAGGCGCGCTGGTAGTAGGTGATGGCGTTGCCGAAGTTGCCCATGTCGCGGGCGATGTCGCCGAGCTGTTCGAGCGTCTCGGCTCCGCCCTTGCCGGCCTCGAGTTCTCGCTGGAGGAAGGCGAAGCGGCGCTCGCCCATGCCCATCTTGACGCGTTCGCGCAGGCGCTTGAGGTCGGGGTGGCGGGGATCGGCGAGTTCGAGCTTCTTGAGGTATTCGGCGGCGTCTTCGGGCTGGCCGCCTTCGAGGGCGAGGGGGATGGCCTTCTCGAGCAGTTCGATGTCGCGGGGGTTGAGGTCGAGGAGCTGGTTGATGAAGCGCCGGCCGTTTTCAAAGTCGTTTAGGGACATGTAGGCCTTGGCGAGGGCGCGGTCTATGTCCTCGCTTTCCTCGCCACCATGGGCCAGGTAAAGCGAGTAGCTATGGATCATCTCGGTGAAGCGGCCATGGGCGAGGTAGGTGTCGCCGAGGAGGCGGAGGGTGCCGAGGTGGTGGGGCGAGCGGCGGAGGATTTTCTGTGTTCCTTCGCGGATGGTGGCGACCTTGTCTATGGAGCGGTCGCCCATGAGCTGGATGACCTCGAGCGCCTCGGGGTACTGGCCGTCGGCGACGAGCAGGTCGGCGAGCAGGTTGAGGATGGGGAATCCTGCGTTCGGGTTTTCGGCGCATCCGCGGAGGAGTTCGAGCACCTTGGGCCGGGAGCCGGGATGGTTCGTCAGGGTGCGGTCCACGAGGGCGATGATCTTCTCGGTGTGATTGCCCTCGATGAGCTTCGCCAGGGCGGCGAGCTGGAGGGGCAGGTCGCCCGGTTCGCGCGCTGCCTCGTCGAGCAGTTGGGCGACTTCCTCGCTGAGAATGGCCTTTTCGATCTGCTTGCGGAGGTGTTGGAGTTGGCGGTGTTCCTCCGGGGATGGGCCGGCGGCGAGGCCGAGTTCGGCCGCCTTCGCCGCGTTGTCCCACTCCTGCATGTCGTGAAGGATGAGCGCCTTGAGGTGGAAGGCGCGTGCCGGTGCGGCGGGCCGGCTGGTGATGAGTTCCAGTTCGTCCAGCGCTTCCTGGTTCTTCTCGTTCTGGCGGAGGACCTCCGCGTATTCGAGCTGGAGGGCGGTGTCGCGGGGGTTTTCACGCACGGTCATGGCCAGCAGTTCCTCCAGCCGACCGGTCTGTTCCATTTCGCGGTAGATGCCGAGGAGTTGCTCGCGGACCTGGCGTTGCTTGGGATCGGCCTCAAGGGACCGCTCGAGCCAGCGGAGTTTCTGGTCGCGGCGGGCCATGCGCTCGGCCTGCGCGGCCAGGATGTTGAGCGCCTTGGTGGGCCGGGGAGCCTTTGCCACGGCGTCGAGCAGGAGGCGCTGGCTGCGGCGGAAGGGGATGCCCTCGAGTTCGCCGAGCTGATGGGCGGCGTCGGTGGCGCGGTCCCAGTGGCGCTCGGACAGGAGCAGGACGGCGTAGGTCTCCAGCGCGTCCTCCTCCTCGGGGATGCCTCGCTCCTCGATCAGGCGGAGCGCCTCGCCGTGGTGATCCTGGTCAATCAGCTCGTCAATGAGGACGCCGCGGATTTGCTCGTCGTCGGGGACGGCTGTGTGCAGTTCGCGCAGGTAGCGCAGGCGGGCGGGGCGGTCCTTTTCCTCGCCGGCGTACTTGCAGAGCGCTTCGAGGATTTCGGGGTCGCGGTTGCCGCCATCATAGAGCGCCTGAAGGGTCTCCACTGCTCCGGCGCGGACGCCCTTGCGGAAACGGGCCAGCGCCACCGACCTCAGCATGGAGGATTGGCTCGGCCTGAAGAGCAGTGCGACGCGATTGCAGAGGAGGGCCAGCGCAGGGAGGCGCCGCCGGTCGAACCAGCTGGCGCAGGCGGGCCAGATGGCGCGGTTGGCCATCTCGAACCCGAACAGCAGCCCCGCCAGCGCGACCCCGCCGAGGAGCATGAGCCCGGCCGTTTCCACCGCGAAGCCGGCCACGTAGCCACCCATGTCGGCCGCGTGGAGGGCCGTCTGCACGGGGACGCCCATGGCGGCACCAACAATGAAGGCCACGGGCAGCATGAGGCCGTAGGGACGGTGGGACCGCCGGCTGTCAAAGCCGAGCAGGTAGGCCAGCAGGAACAGGCCCAGCAGACCGCCGGCGCCGGGGAGCTGCCGGTCCCGCAGGGCATTCATTTGGTCGAACCAATCCGATGTCCTCGAACCACCCATCTCCACCGCTTCCCAAGTGGACATGCCCCAAGCAGCATAAGCCACCGCTCCCAAGGTGGTCACCAGAAACAAGATTGTGGAGATCCGGATCAAAAAGCGCCCTCCTTCAGTACGGCCCACCGGCTGGACTAAAGCGTGGGCCCTCCCGCGTAAGACGACAAGGCGGATTTGGGGCAGGATTGGGCCGGGAGCGGGAGCTTCCCGGTCCCGCGCGTGGCGCACTGCGGGGGGTTCTGGCCTGGAAAAGCACCTGCGCTGGAGGGGAAAACCGGGTTGACCCTCCTCGTTCCATCAGGCGAAGAAAGAGCGAACACCCGCTGCTCCCCGGGAACGGGTACACCCCATGCCTTGACCCGGAGCCGCGAACCGTGAAGTGACTGGCCAGACCCGCCGGCCACGGCGTCATGTTGCCCCGTTGCTGAATCCTGATACCTCCCGGAGGCACCCCTTGGCAAAGCGCAAAGCCACAAAGAGCGAGCCCGCTCCGCCGGAGAAAGTGCCGGCCGGCACCCCGGTGGAGCCCTACCGCGTCCTCGCGCTCAAGTACCGCCCGCAGACCTTCGAGGAGGTGGTGGGCCAACGCGCCGTGGTCCGGCAGCTCCAAGGGGAAATCCGCGACAACCGGGTGGGGCATGCGTATCTGTTCACCGGGCCGCGTGGTATCGGGAAGACCTCGCTGGCGCGGATCTTCGCCAAGGCGCTGAACTGCGTGGATGGGCCCACGCCGACGCCGTGCGGCAAGTGCCGGCACTGCACCGGCATCGCGAGCGACGCCGACATGGACGTCGTGGAGGTGGACGCCGCGACCTACACGAAGAAAGAGGAGACGGTGGAGCTGCTGGAGGGCATCAGCCGTGTCAGCTTCGATGCACGCTACAAGGTGTACATCATTGACGAGGTGCACATGTTCTCCACGCACTCCTTCAACGTGCTGCTGAAGCGGCTGGAGGAGCCACCCCCCGGCGTGGTGTTCATCCTGGCCACGACGAACGCGGAGAAGATTCCCGAGACGGTGATCTCGCGCTGCCGTCGGCTGGAGTTCGAACGCATGGAGGCGGCGGAGATCGCCGGCCGGCTGGCGGAGATCGCAGAGCGCGAGGGAGTTCATTTCGCCGACGGAGAACGCGACGCCATCCTGGAGGCCGTGGCCCTCTCGAGCGAGGGCGGCATGCGCGACGCACAGGTGGCTTTTGATCAGCTCATCTCCCTGGCAGAGGGCGAGCTGACCCTGGAGCACGCCCGCTCGCTGCTCGGCATCGTGGAGAGCGACCTGCTGCACAAGCTCCTTGATGCCCTCGTCAAGCGGGACACGGAAGCGGCGCTGCTGATCGTGCGCGACCTCGTGGACAAGGGGCGGGACCTGCAACGCTTCGCAAAGACCTTCACCTCGTACCTGCGGGACGCGATGATGCTGAAGGCCAACGCGCCGGAGGACCTGCTGCGCACGACGCGGTCGAACCCCGGACGCGTGCGCGAGCTGACGGCGGACCTCTCCATGCCCGCGCTGCTCAACATGGTGCAGCAGTTCCTCGATCTGGAGGAGAAGCTGCGGGGTGCGGCACCCGCGCGCTTTCTGCTCGAGTTCACCCTGATCAAGCTGACGGCCATCCATCCGCGGTTCGTGCTGGACGCGCTGGGCGGAGAGACGTTGCGCCAAGCCGAGGCGGGCGCGGCGAACCCGGCTCCCGCTCCGCAGCCGGCCCCCGCGAAGCCTGCAGCCACCGCCCCACGCCCTGTCTCTCGCACGGCGGGCCGCGCCGGGTATCCCTCCACGCGGACCGAAAGGCCGGGTCTGGCCCTGGCCAGCGACAGTGCTCCGGCAGGCATGGCGGAGCTTCCCACTGTGGAGGTTGAGGCACCGGCTCAGAACTCCAGCCCACCGGAGCAAGCGGACCACGAGGTCCTGCGGGAACTGGCGGAGAAGCTGGACGCCGAGCTGCCGGGCAACCTGCGCGTGATGCGGGCGTCCGAGATGGACTACCAGAAGGGGACGCTGCGGATTGCTCTGGCAGCGGGCGATGCGATTGCGCTGGGGCCACTTGAAAGACCGGAGACGCGCGCCCAGCTCCGTGCCATGGTGGAAGCACATTTGGGGGCGGGCGTGCGCGTCGAGGTCACCGTCACCCAAACAGCCACGGCCACGGAACCGCTCCCCCCGGACACCGCTCCGGAGACGGAGCCGGACCAGGCCCCGGACACCGCCGAACCTTCCGCGGCAGCGGAGGAGGAAGAACCACCCATCGTGCCCTCCCCCACCGTGGCACCGAAACCACCGGCCAGCTTCCGCGAGGCGCTGGACAGCTTCCCCGATCTGAGCACCGCGGTGGATCTGGTACGTAAGCATTGCGGCGTCTCCTCGGTCTGGTTCAATGGCCAGCGTGTTTGACGGGATCACCACAGGAGCGCACACGGCCAAATGATAGACCCCGGAATGATCCAACGGCTGCAGAAGGACCTCCATGCGCGCATTGACCGCATGAAGGAGGAGCTGAAGACGAGATACGTGGAGGGGACCTCGGGCGGCGGCGCCGTCGTGGTCGTTTCCAACGGCAATTCGGAAATCCAGGAAATCCGCATCTCCCCCGAGGCAGTTGATCCGGAGGACGTGGAGATGCTCCAGGACCTCGTGCTGGCAGCGACGAATCAGGCGCTGGAGAAGGCACGCGACCTGAACGAATCCAGCATCTCGGAGATCACGGGCGGACTGAAGCTCCCCGGCCTGTTCTGATCCGGCCAGGGTATCCGCCATGTCCCTGCCACCGGCCGTCGAGACGTTGATCGCGGAACTTGCGCGCCTGCCCGGCATCGGCCGGCGCAGTGCCGAGAGGATGGCGCTGGACCTTGTGACCTCGCCGGAACAGCGGCGGTCGGACTTGCTGGCCGCCGTCCGCGCCATCGGGGAGGAGATCTCCATCTGCCCGCGCTGCGGCTACTTCCAATCCGCGGGCAAATGCCTGGTCTGTACGCCGGGCCGCGACGAGGCGTTGCTCCTTGTCGTGGAGCGTCCGCTGGACGTGATCGCCATCGAGAAAGCGGGCGGTTACAGGGGCCTGTACCACGTGCTGGGCGGACACCTTTCACCGCTGAAGGGCATCGGGCCGGAGGACATCCGGCTGGCGGAACTGTTCGGCCGGCTTCGGGAGAGCACGGTGCGGGAACTCATCCTCGCCACCTCCCCCAGCGTGGAGGGCGACGCCACGGCGCTGTATATCGCGCGCAAGGCACGGCGCGAGGGACTCTCCGTAACGCGGCTGGGGCGCGGCGTGCCGATGGGGGCATCGCTGGAGTTCAGCGACGCCGGGACGCTCCGCCTGGCGCTGGAGGGCCGCCGGGCACTCGATTCGCCATGACAGAGAGCCACCGTCCACCCGTCCACTCGCCCCGGAATCCTCTCGTGAAGGAATTCGCCCCGGCGCAGCGCCGGAAGGCCGGTCTTGTCTTCGCCGAGGGCGAGCGGCTGGCCCGCGAGGCACTGCGGGGCGGCTGGGAATGTGAGCGCCTGCTGCTGCGAACGGGCTGGGAGGAGGAAAGCCCCGCCGCGATGGAGTTGCACGCCCTGGCGGTGCGGCGCGGCTGCCCCGTGGAGCGGCTCGGCGCGAAGGCTATGCAGCGCCTCAGTGATTGCGAGACGGCACCGCCAGCGGGTGTGCTCTGCCGCCCCCCGGAGGCGCTCTCGCGCCTGCCCGATCCGCTGCCCCGCCGGATGCTCGTCCTGGATTCCATTCAGGACCCCGGCAACGCGGGGACGATGGTGCGGACCGCTGCGGCGTTTGGCTTCCACGCGTTGCTGGCAGGGGACGGGGTGCGGCCGGCGAACGAGAAATTCGTACGCGCCACGGCGGGAGCATGTTTTCTGGCCGGGGCGCTGTCGTGCATTCAGGACGGACGTGGGGTGCGCGATGCCCTGCTCGCAGGCGGCAGCCTCCTGTATAGACTGGAACCGCACGAGGGGGAGCGGGTGGACCGCCTGACGCTGCCCGCGGATGGGCCGCTGGCGGTGCTGGCAGGCAACGAGACCCGGGGCCCGGACCCCGCCGTTTGGGGCGGCTCCATTCCCGTCCGCGTGCCGATGCACGGGGAGGTGGAGTCGCTCAACGTGGCGGCAAGCGCCGCCGTCGTGATGTTCCTCTTCCGGCGGAATGTCTAGACGATGAACCGATGGGACCTTGCCTACCTTGCGGCGGCGCCGGTCTTCCTGGCATCCGCCGGCGTGAAACGGCTCCGGCACGGGAAGTACCGGCGGTCGCTCCCCGGCATGTTCGGCCGCGGACTGCCCCGGAAGCCCTTGCCCAAGGTGCACGAGCGCGTGTGGATGCACTCCGTGAGCGTCGGCGAGACGGTTGCAGCGGCCGCCGTCTTCCGCCGGCTGCACGAGCGGCATCCGGAATGGGAGTTCCTCTCCACGACGACGACCGAGCCCGGGCACGAGCAGGCGAAGCGCTCCTTCGCTGAGGCGGGCCATCGTGCCTTCGCGCCGGTGGACCTGAGCTGGGTGGTTCGCCGTTTTCACGAGCGCTGGAACCCGTCCGTCTATATCGTCTTCGAGACGGAACTCTGGCCAAACACGCTGCTGGCGTGCCGGGAACGGGGCGTGCCGGCCTTCCTCGCAAACGGCAAGGTTTCGGAGCGCTCCTTCCGGTCCTACAAGCGGCTCGGGCGCCTTTTCCGGCCCGTGCTGGACTGCTTCACCGCGTTCCTTGTCCAGACGGACGAGGCGGCGGAGCGGCTCCGCGTGCTGGCCGGCCCGGAGGCAAGGATTCATGTGACCGGCAACGTGAAGCTGGACGGCCTGCCGGAGCCACTCACGCAGGAGGAACGCGCCGCCATACGGGCGGAGTGGGCCGTCGCGCCGGAGCAACTGGTGGTCCTTGCCGGAAGCACGCACCGGGATGAGGAGGCGCTTGTCTATAAGGCTTTCCGCCAAGCTGCCGGGAGACTGCGTTCGGCGGGCGGGCCGGAGACGGTGCTGGTGATCGCGCCGCGCCATCCGGAGCGATTCGGTGAGGCGGCCCACCAGCTCACCGAGGCGGGCGCAATCGTGCACCGGCTGAGCGGGGGCGGCGCTCCGCCGCGGGGGAGCGTGCGGCTGCTGGACCGAATGGGGGTGCTGGGGAGGAGCTTCGGCGCGGCGGACGTTGCGGTGCTCGGCGGCGCCTGGAACCCCATCGGCGGGCACAATCTTCTCGAGCCGGCGAACCATGGTGTTCCGGTCATCCACGGCCCGCACATGCATTCACAGACGGAGATCATGCGGATCGTGCGCGCGCATGGCGCCACGGCCGAGGTTCCGGAGGAGGAGCTGGCGGATGCACTGTATAGCCTTCTGTACAGCCGCGAGGAACGGGAGGCACTCGGGAATCGAGGCCGCGAGGCCGCCCGGCAGAACGCCGGCGCCGCCGGGCGCACGGTGGAGCTGATCGAAGAATACCTCCCCGCCGCCAAGTGACCTGGGCGGGGGCTACTCGCCCTCCACGCGCAACGCGTCGTAACCGTTATAGACATTCTGGGCGGCAGCGACACCGTCCCGGATGACGTACTCCACGGCGTCCGCCGCCACGTCCACCATGTGGCGCGCCAGGTCCAGGGCCTCGCCGCGCAGCGGCGCGAGCACGTAGGCCGCCAGGTCCCCCCGCCAGTTCTCCGGCGCGCAGCCGATGCGCAGACGCGGGAACTGGTCGGTCCCGAGGTGTTGGATCATGCTGCGCAGTCCCTTGTGCCCGCCGCAGCTCCCCCCGGCGCGCAGCCGCACACGGCCCCAGGGGATGGCCACGTCGTCGCAAACGCCAAGCACATGGCCGGGCTCGATACGGTAGTAGCGTGCCAGGGGCGCCACCGCCTCGCCGCTCAGGTTCATGTAGGTGGTGGGAAGAAGGAGGAAGACCTTCTGGCCGTGTATGACGCCCTGCGCGACGTGTCCGCGTGCGATGCGGGAGGCGCCAAAGACCATGGCATGGCGGTCCGCCAGGAGGTGGCAGACGTCGAACCCGAAATTGTGCGCTGTTTGCGCGTAGCGGGGGCCGGGGTTTCCGAGACCGGCGATCAACCACACGGTGCTGGCTTTCTCTCCGTTTTCCGGGACTTTCGGCTGACAGCGTGTCCTTCCGCGGGCCAGTCTGCGCATTGTCCGCGCCGTGTCCAGCGCGGAGAGACTCCCCCGCCGGCCAGCGGAGACACCGCATGACAGACGAAGCGCCATCCGGGACGCCCGAGCCACTGCCGCCTCAGGGCGATTTGCGGGCGGCGGCACGCCGCGTGGCGGAGCAGCTCCGCGCCGCCGGGCACGAGGCCTGGTTCGTCGGAGGCTGTGTGCGCGACCGGCTGTTGGGCCACCCGCTCAAGGACATTGACATCGTGACAGATGCGCGGCCGGAGCAGGGCGTGAGGCTTTTTCGCGGTGCCCGGAAGGTGGGCGCCCAGTTTGCCGTGCTGGTCGTGCCCGAGGGCGGCTTTCATTTCGAGGTGGCCACGTTCCGGAAGGACGGGCGTTACCGCGACCATCGCCACCCGGAAAGGATCGAGTTCGGCACCCGAGAGGATGACGCGCGCCGGCGCGACTTCACCATAAACGCCCTCTACGAGGACCCTTGGACAGAGGAAGTGGTGGATCCGGCCGGAGGGCTGGAGGACCTGCAAGCCGGACGTGTCCGGTGCGTTGGTGAACCGGAACGCCGCTTCAACGAGGACGCGCTGCGGATGCTCCGGGCCATCAGGTTCGCCGCCCGTTTCAACTTCGAGATAGACAAGGTCACATGGGAGGCGTTGCGCGAACGCGCCCACACCATCGTCCACATCAGCCCGGAGCGCCACCGGGACGAGCTGACGGGCATCCTGACATCGGCGGGCGCAGGCCGTGGCCTGAGGCTGCTCGCCCGCTCGAGGCTGCTCCACTGGCTGCTGCCCGAGGTGGAGGACATGCAGGGGGTGGAGCAGGGCGGCTGGCACACGGAGGGTGACGTGTTCGAGCACACCGTCCTGGCGCTGGAGCACCTCGAGCCAAGGACCAGCGTGACCGCGTGGGCAGTGCTGCTCCACGACGTGGGCAAGCCCCCGACCTTCCAGCGTGACCCCCAATCGGGCCACATCACGTTCTACGACCATCAGAACATCGGGGCGGACATGGCCCGGGACATCATGCGCCGGCTGCGGTTTCCCAACGCGGAGGTGGATGCCGTGGAGCACATCGTCCGCCGGCATATGAACTTCCTGAACGTGCGTCACATGCGCCAATCCACGCTGCGGCGTTTCCTTGCGGCGCCGGAAATCGAGGAGGAGCTGGCAGTGCACCGGGCGGACGCGATGGCCTCCGAGGGCATTCCCGCGGACCGCCGCCTCGACGCGTATCGCTACTGCCGGGAGAAGCTGGAGGAGTTCCGCTCCCAGGGTGAGGACCCGATGCCACCTCCGCTGCTGAACGGGCACGATGTGATGGCGGCCGGGATTCCCCGCGGGCCCGCCGTGGGGGAGGCATTGGCTGCAGCCCGGGACGAGCAGTTGGATGGCCGCATCACAACGCGGGAGGAGGCGCTGGAGTGGCTGCGGGTGTACGCCCGGGACAGGGAGGGAGCTGTATAGACGCCGGCCGCGGAGGTCAGGATGACGGCGGGATGACGGCGAAGACGTTGCCGCTCTTTGCGTTGCGGACGCTGATCTGCTGGGCGAGCGCCTGGGCAATGTCCCGGTAGGCTGAGAAGAATGGGCTCTCCTCGTCCGCTGCGACAGGCCGGCCGCGGTCCATGGCCTCCCTGATTTGCGTGTTGAGGGGCAGAGCACCGAGGAAGGGCACGCCGAGCTTCTTGGCTGCGTTCTCGCCGCCCGCGTTGTCGAAGATCTCGTCGCGGTGTCCGCACGCAGGGCAGAGATAGTAGGACATGTTCTCCACGATGCCGAGGACCGGCACGTCCACCTTCTCGAACATGGCGGCGCCCTTGCGCGCGTCCTGGAGGGCCACGTTCTGCGGCGTCGTGACGATGACGGCCCCGGCGAGCGGGACGGTCTGGGACAGGGAGAGCTGCACGTCCCCCGTGCCGGGTGGCAGGTCAATGATCAGGTAGTCCTGCTGCCCCCATGCGACGTCGTGCAGCAGTTGCCGCAGCGCGCCGTGCAGCATCGGGCCGCGCCAGACAAGTGGCTGGCCCTCCTCCACGAGGAAACCCATGGAGATGACGGAGACCCCGTGGGCGGTCAGCGGCACGATGCGATTCTCAATGACTCTCGGCCTGCCGGCCACGCCGAGCATGGAGGGCACGTTGGGGCCATAGAGGTCCGCGTCGAGCAGGGCGGTGCGTGCGCCAGTCTTCGCCAGCGCCACGGCCAGGTTCACAGCCGTGGTGGTCTTGCCGACGCCGCCCTTTCCGGAGCCGACCGCCACGATGTTGCGCACGCCCCGGATGGCCTCTCTGCCCTCTCCCGGCGGCGTCTGGCGTACTTCGGCCGTCATCTCGATCTGGATGTCCTTGATGCCGGGAACCTTGCGGACGGCCTCCTCGCAGTCGGACCTGATCTTGTCCTTCATGGGGCAGGCTGGCGTGGTGAGGCAGACGGTGAAGCGGGCCTGGCCGGCCTCCTCGTCCACCTCCAAGGCGCGGATCATGTTCAGCGTGACAAGGTCCTTGTGCAGGTCCGGGTCATCCACGGTGCGCAGGGCATCGAGGACGGCATCCTTGAGCGTGGGCATCGTGCTTGGGGCTCTCCGGTGATTGTGTTGGCTCGCCCAGGGGCGGTGCGGCCTCAGCGTGGCCGGGCAACAGGCCTCGCTTCGAACACTTCAATCGCCAGGAAGGGGCGCTCCTGGGTGATGACCGTCACGGTTTCCTCGCGCGTGCGGTCTTCCCGTATGTGGAGCAAACGCCGTGCTGCCCTGTCGTCGAGCATGAACTCCACGGGCCGGCTGCTTTCGTCCAGGGCGCCAAGGTACTCGGCGCTCACGCGGTAGCGGCGCGGATCAAGGGAGAGGCGGAGCGTGACACCGGGCTCGACAAGGTACTCGCCCACCTCGCGGACGTTGCGGGGGGCGCCGGTCACGTCCTCGATCTTCACCATCACGCTGACATCCACGGCGTTGTGAACCTCGAACTGGTTCCACAGCGGCCGGAAGCTGTCGTAGTACTGGCGGGCAATGGTGGATTCAGCAACGGGCATCCGGCTGCCGTCGGACCGCATCAGGGGGCCAAAGAACTCCGTCGGGACAACGATGATGGCGTTGGACTCGGCACGCACGAACCCGAGATTCACCATGTCCTCCCGGGCGGATCGCGGCGCCCAGGCCAGCACGTGGAGATTGATTTCCTGGGGAAGCTCCACGTTGCGGAACGTCATGGGGGGGAGTGGCTCGTCGTACTTGAAGACCCGCTCATCGTCCAGACCGACGAAGTTCAGGCTCATGCGGAAGGGCGTGAAGTTGACGAACTGAACGGTGTTGTGGCCGCGGGTGACATGGGCGCCGCTGGCCATCATTTCGCGCGGCAACCGGGCCTGTCCGCGCCGAAGATAAGGCAGCAACTCCTCCTTGAACCGGGCAATGAGCTCCTCGCCGCTCGGCGTGGGACGCGGTGTCGGCGTTGCGGGGACTTCGGGCTCGGGCGTCCGCTCCTCCACCGGGCGGGGGACCCACACGGTGCGGAAGCCGAGCTGGTCACGGATCTGGCCGGGCGGAAGGGGCTGCCGGAAGGTGGTGCGTGTTTCCTCCAGCCGGGAGAGAAAGCTTCCCCCACGAACGGTCTTGGCGTCCCCGGAGGAGGGCCCCGGCGGGTCCTCGCGTGGGGCCCGGGCGTAGTAGTCGCGCTCGAACCAGTCGCGGGTCCACTCGGAGGCGTTGCCGCCCATGTGGTGGACGCCATAGCCGGAGACGTCGCGCGTTTCGCCCCGGGCGGGGACGGTCGGGCTGGCGACGCTTCCCCCTGCCACGACCATCTCTCGGGTGGGCCTTTCGCGGCCGGTGGTGTAGAGCGTGTTGTCCGGCCCGCGCGCGGCCTTCTCCCACTGTGCCTCCGTGGGCAGTTGCTTGCCGGCCCAGGTGGCGTAGGCGTTGGCGGCAGCCCACGGGAGCCCCACGGCGGGATGCTCGGGCAAAAGGAGATCCTCGTGCCCGGTGGGCCGCGGAGGCGGCGCCGTGCGGACCTGCGAGCGGAATTCATCGTATTTCTCGTTCGTAATCTCGTACTTGTCCATGTAGAAGGAGGAGACGTACACCTCGCGTTCGGGGCTTTCCCGGCGAAGGCCGCCCGCGTCCTGATCGCGGCCCATGCGGAAGGTGCCGTAGGGGATAAGCACCATCTTCGAGCCATCACGCTCCCAGATGATTTCGCGGGGGAATTCGCTCCCGTACTCGTTGGGGACCATCTCGGTGCCGTCCACGGCGCGTGGCTGGGCGAGTGCGGGTGTGTGGAGGATGACAGCCGTTGCCATGACGGCCAATACGGCGGCGAGCAGTCGTGACATGGTGCTTCTAACCCCCGGGAGAGTGGCCTTTGCGGCCGGTTTCGCGTCGCGGCGCGTTACCATGCGGGCCCGGATTGCCTTGCCAAGCAAGGCCTTTCCTTCACGCCAGCGATACAATCAGGATCCCGAGTCCGATTCCCAGGATCAGCGTCACCGCGGCCACCGCGGCGATGAGCAGGTAGAGCTTCCCCGGAGAGAGGAGCCTGTCGAGCTGCTCGCGGGCACTGCCGCTGCTGCTCCGCCGCTCCCCGGCGGAGGAGGCGGGATCGGCGGGACTTGGATGGGGCGAGGCGGATCCGTACAGGGGGCCGAGCCGTTGCACCACCGCGGCGGCGTTCTCCACGCGCTTTTTCGGGTCCTTGTGCAGCATGTCCTCGAGGACGGAGACGAGCTCCTCCGGCAGGTCGTCGCGAAGCGAGGCGAGTGGCTTGTGCTTCTCCTTCACGATGCGGCGCATGGTGGAGATGTCATCCCCAGCCAGGAAGGGATGCTCGCCGGTGAGCATTTCGTAGGCGACGACGGCGAGAGAAAAGAGGTCCGACCTGCCGTCGGGCTCGATGCCGAAGCGGTCGCTGATCTGCTCGGGCGACATGTAGGCCGGTGTGCCGACGGCGAATCCTGTGGCGGTGAGGCTTTCGTCGGCCTCGCCCTTGGCGAGCCCGAAATCGGTCAGCACCATGCGGCCGGTGTCGCGCTCGATCAGGATGTTCCCCGGCTTGATGTCGCGATGGAGGATGCCCTTGTGGTGCGTGTGCTCGAGCGCCGAGGCGAGGGAGTGCAGCATCCGGCCGACCTCTCCGGCGGACCAGTACCGGCCGCGGCGGCGCTCCTGCTCGATGTCGGTGCCTTCCACGTACTCCAGGGCCAGGTACTGGGTGGAGCCGGTGTCCTCGAACTCGTATAGTTGCGCGATGTGGGGGTGGCGTATCTGTGCGAAGGTGCGCGCTTCGCGGCGGAAGCGGCGAATGCTGTTCTCCTTCGTTTGGCGGTCGGTGGCGAGCATCTTGATGGCCACGCGCCGGCCGAGCTTGCGGTGCCGGGCCAGGTAGACGGTGCCCATGCCTCCGCGGCCCAGCTCGCCGAGCAGTTCGTAATCACGGTGCTCCAGCGCCTGCTGGATCTGGGGGTCGAGTTTTACTCCGAAAGGCTTGGGCGGGTCGGGGCTCACAGGATCAACCTTCTTCCTTTTTCTGCGGTGGGGTGGCACGTGACCGTGTTCAGTCCCCGGTCGGGCCGATTCCTCCGAAGTGTCTATGTGAGAATCCGCCGGGGTGGTGGGAAAAGGTCAACCACTTACTGACCGCCGTAGAGTCTTTCGTAGTAGCTGAGAAATTCCCCGGAGCGGACGCTGGCCAGCCATTCCGGGTTTTCCCGGTACCAGCGCACCGTGTCCGCGAGCCCTTCCTTCCATGCTATACGCGGCGCCCAGCCCGTTTCGCGCCGGATTTTCGAGGCGTCAATGGCGTAGCGCCGGTCGTGGCCGGGGCGGTCCCGCACGAAGCGGATGGCCAATTCGCCGCGCCCGAGCAGGGGGAGCAACGCGCGCACCACCTCGATGTTGGGCTGCTCGTTGTCCGCCCCGATGCAGTAGGTCTCCCCGGAGCGGCCCCGCTCCAGACAGGCGCGCACGGCCCGGCAGTGGTCCTCCACGTGTATCCAGTCCCGCACGTTCAGCCCGTCGCCATAGACGGGAACCTGCTCTCCCCGCAGGAGGTTCATGATCGCGAGCGGGATCAGTTTTTCCGGGAACTGGTAAGGCCCGTAATTGTTCGAGCAGTTCGTGATGACGACGTCCTGTCCGTGGGTGTGGTGGGCAGCACGGACGAGGAAATCCGCCCCGGCCTTGCTCGCTGCGTAGGGCGAACGGGGGTCGTAGGGGCGCTGCTCGTGGAACCGCTCGGTGGAGTCGAGCGGGAGCGAGCCGTACACCTCGTCGGTCGAGACGTGCAACATGCGGGGCGCGCCGGGAGCCTCCCGGGCCGCACCGAGAACAACCTGCGTACCGGTGACGTTTGTGTGGAGGAAGGGCGCGGGGTCCTCGATGCTGCGATCCACGTGGGATTCGGCGGCAAAGTGCACGACGGCGGAGGGCTCGTATTCGGCGAAGACGCGCCCCACCGCATCCGGATCGGCGACGTCTCCGCGCACGAAATCGAAGCGCTCCCGGTCCGCCGTCCAGCGCTCAAGATTCCCGAGGTTCCCCGCGTAGGTGAGCGCGTCGAACGCCACGACGCGGCCGCACCAGCGCTCACCGAGCGCCAGGTGGACGAAGTTGCTCCCGATGAACCCCGCCGCCCCGGTAACCAGCCACGTGCCCTGTCCGCTCATGACGCCACAGCTGCCGTCTTCTCGAGCACCCTGCGAAGGCGCGAGCAGATTTCCTCCGCATCCTCCGGCCGGAGAGTCGGGCACATCGGCAGGCTGATGATTTCCCGCGCGGCCTGCTCCGTGTGAGGCAGGCTGCCCTCCCCCTCCGTATAGTCCTGCATGGACGGCTGCAGGTGACAGGGAATCGGATAGTGAATGCCGGTGCGCACCCCCTCTTCCCGGAGGCCCTCGATCACCGCATCCCGGTTCGCCACCCGGATGACGTAAAGGTGCCGGGCGGAGACAGAGCCCTCCGGCGCCTTCTGCAGACGGACGGGGAAGGAAGGGAAGGGCTCCGCGGAGAGTATCTCCTCGTAGCGGGCGGCCAGTTCCTGGCGCCGGCGGGTCCATTCGCGGAGGTGGCGCAGCTTCACCAGCAGAACCGCCGCCTGCAGGGTGTCCAGCCGGTAGTTGGTTCCCATTTCAATATGCGTGTACTTTTCCGTCCGGCCATGGTCCACGTAACGGCGGAGGCGCCCGGCCAGGTCCGCGTCTGTCGCGGTGACAGCTCCCGCGTCACCGAAGGCGCCCAGATTCTTGCCCGGGAAGAAGCTGAAAGCGGCGCCCGCTCCGAGGCCTCCCGTGGGGCGGCCCTTGTAGGTGGCGCCGTGGGCCTGGCAGGCGTCCTCCACCACGGGAATGCCGTTCGTGGCAGCGGCCTCCGACACGGCATCGAAGTCCACCGGCATGCCGTATAGATGGACGACGGAGATGGCGCGCGTGCGGGGGGTGATGCTCTCCCGTAGAGACGCGGCATCCACAAGCATCGTGTCCGGGTCAATGTCCACGAACACAGGTTTTGCTCCGGAAAGCCGGATGCTCTCCGCCGATGCTACGAAGGTATGGGAGGGGACGATGACTTCGTCGCCCGGCCCGACGCCAAGGCACTCGAGCAGCGCGTGCATGGCGGCGGTGCCATTGGCGCATCCCACGGCCTCCGGCACTTGGCAAAACGCCGCCCATTCGCGATCGAACTGGCGCACCTCAGGTCCGTTCACGAACTGGCCGTGCGCCAACACGGCGTTCATTGCCGCGCGAATCTCCCCGTCCAGGGACCGGTTCAGCTCCTTGAGGTTCAGAAAGGGAAAACTGCTCATGCGGCGTGGCACCTCTCCTGGTTGTATAGATACTTCGGGATGAACGCTTTTGCTTTGGTGATGACTCCGGGGCATTGGAGCGGCTCAGCCGCGGGTGGCTGATGCGGGCACCCGCGGTTCCACCAGCGCTCCATCCTGCCGCATCGAAAGATCACATGCCTCCAGCACGCTCATGATGCGGAGTGCCTCCTCGCCCGATCCGGTCGGGGTGCGCCGGGTCCGGACGCAGTCGAGGAAGTGCGCGACTTCCTCCGCGAGCGGCTCCCGCCATTGCACGGGCAGCGGCTCCTCCTCGCCCTGCCGGATTTCCAGCTTGAAGCGCTCGAGCGTGCCGGGTTCGGCCGTGGCGGGGACTTCCTCCACCCGCTTGTTATAGACGGTGAGCGGATTTTTCATGTTCACGTCGTCGTAGACGAGCATCCTCTGTGAGCCGACCACGGTCATGGCCCGCACCTTCACGGGGTTGATCCAGCTCACCTGAATGGAGGCCATGACGCGGCTGGGGAACTCGAGGGTCACCAGCGCGATGTCCTCCTGCTTGTGCCGCTCGTGGAGGGCGATGCCGCGGGCGCTCACGTTGAGCGGCATGGCGTCCATCCAGTTGAGAATGATGGACACGTCGTGGGGGGCGAGGTTCCAGAGGGCATTGCAGTCCTCGCGGATACGGCCGAGCGAAAGGCGCTGCGCCAGGACGAGATGGAGTCTTCCGAGGTTGCCTGCTTCGATTTCCCGCCTCACGCGCCGTACCGCTGGGTTGAAGAGGAACGTGTGTCCCACCATCAGGAGCCGGCCAAGCTCCGCGGCGCGCTGGACGAGTTCCTCCGCGGAGGCCAGCGTCAGGGCCAGTGGCTTTTCGACCAGCACGTCCTTGCCTGCTTCGAGCATGAGGTGCACCTGTTCCTCGTGCAGCCCGGCGGGTGTGGCGAGGACGACGGCGTCCACGTCGTCGCGTTCGGCCACCTCTTCCACACGTGTCAGGAGCGCCGCCCCGGGATGGTCGGCGCCGAATCTCTCCAGCTTTTGGCGCGACAGATCGCACAGGGCGGTGATGCGGCAATGCTCGTTTTCCGCGAGGTTGCGCAGCAGGTTGGGGCCCCACTGGCCAAGGCCGCAGTGGGCAACGCGGATGGATTCCGTCATGCGGGTGCTTCCTTCAGGGGTGGTTCGGGAGTGACAAGGCGCAGCCTTCCCTCTGCTTCAAGCTTATAGACACTTCCGTCAGCGGGGCATGTATAGTCATCGCCCACCTTGAGCGTGGGGATGGTGTCCCCGTTGATCGTGACCCATCCGATTCGGCGCGCCGGGACACCTGCAACGAGGGCAAAGTCCGGCACCCTCCGGTTCACCACGGCGCCGGCAGCCACGAGCGCCCACCGGCCGATGGTCAGCCCGCAGACGATCGTGGCGTTGGCTCCGATGGTGGCGCCGCGCCTGACCAGCGTGGGCTGGAACTCATGCTTCCTTTCGACCGTGGCACGGGGGTTCATGACGTTGGTGAACGTGGCACCGGGCCCGCAGAAAACCTCGTCCTCAAGCGTCACGTCCTCGTACACCGACACGCCGTTCTGGACCTTGCAGTGGGAGCCGATGTGCACGCCACGGCCCACGTAGCAGCCTTGGGAGATGATGCATCCCGGGCCAATGACAGCCTGCTCCCGCACATGGGTAAAATGCCAAATGCGCGTCCCGGGGCCGATGGTGCACGGCTCGTCCACGGCAGCGCTTGGATGAATGATGGCGGAGGGCGAGATCACGTTACGTGGTACCTGGAAACTTCCCCTCGAATCGCAGCGAACCGAGAGTCCGCCGACCGGGCCGCCAGCGCAAGGGGGAGTGGCTGGGCGCCCAGCCTTTTCGCCTCGGTGACGAGGTCCAGGAACACCTCCCCCCAACCCGGCCAGAGCAACGGCTCCATGTTGTGCGGGTGCCAGATGGGAACAAAGAGCCCGCCGGAGTCGCGCACGCGCAGCATGAGGGCCCGGCCCGTCTCCCATGCCTGCTCCGGTGTCATGCCGCGGAACTGGGCCAGCGTGCTATCCATGAGCGTTGGGGGTGCTTCCAGCAGCACGCGTGGCCTGCCGCGGCGGCCCTCGGCTTCCTTCAGACGAAAGGGCATGGCGGTGCCGCGCCGGAAGCCCTCCCGCGCGCCATAGCCCAGCGTGCTGTCCACCGTGATTTCCTGTCCGGGAGCGCCTGCGGGCTCCCGCAGATAGTGGGCACGATGCACCGGCTCGATGCCCGGGCCGAGCAGCCGGCGGAGCTGCCGCCACTGGGACCCGAGGAAACCGCGGCCAAGATCCCGCGTGGCATAGCTGCCGTGGAGGCCCACGTGATGGTAGCCGTTCTTCAGGATGCGCCGCAGATAGCGCACGAGACGCGACGAGCACGACAGCCGGTAGCTATCCAGACGATGGCGCCGGTGCGTCTGACAGAAGAACGTGGCGGGTACGTCCATGCCTTCGAGCGCCTCGGCCAGCTCGCGCAGCCGCAGGTGGGGGTCCTCCATCAGCCCGGCATGGACCATGGCGGCCTGCCCGGCGGCCTTGGGGAGGCTGCCCGGCGCCATGCGCCAGACCGTGCGGAGATTGCGGGCGAGCGCGCGGCCCCGGTACATGCCGGCGGAGTCAATGTCCAGGGTCGCACAGAGAAACCATTCGGGGTCCGGCAGCCTTTCGCGCCGGTTGGCGAGGCGCCAGAGCATGGTGCCGATCGAGCGCCCGAGCCGGTCCGCCACCGGCATGTCTATCAATCCCCTCCGGACAAGCAAGCTCTCCTCCGGGGGAAAGCGCCCGTGCTCGTCGCGGAGCGCCACGCCCTCCTCCTCCGCGCCGTGCAGCAGGGCATGGCAGAGGCCCGCCACGTCGGCGGCAAGTGCCAACTCGCCGGCCCAGCTTCCGGTGGCCGGAAAGTCCATCTCCTCGATCAGGGGGTTGCAGAGTTCGAGTGCCTCGTGCAGTTCCGGGCGTCCGAAACTCCGCACGGGTGCGGGGACGTGGAGGCAGGGGATGTCAAAGGGGAGGGGCAGGGCGCCGCGTTCGTGCACGGCGGCCTGGGCCCTGTCCGGGCGGACGATTTGCAGGGGGACCGAGGCACGGCAGAGCAGCTCCGCCCAAGCGGTGAGCCGGCGGGGCGAGCCGTCCGCCAGGAGCAGGGCGAGCCGGAGTGGTCCGGGTTCGCTCATCGCGTTGCGGCACTCTCCCCGAGGAATTGATCGAAGGGCCGCTCATGCTCGCGCTCGGCCACTCGGTTGCTTGCCCGCAGGAGGGAATTGAACGTGCCGGCATCCGTCCACCAGCCTTCCATGACGCTGTGCTGGAGAAGTCCGCGCTCGATGTAGGCGTTGTTGACGTCTGTGATTTCCAGTTCACCCCGGCCGCTTGGCTTGAGGGTCTTCACGACCTCCCACACCCACGCGTCGTACATATAGATGCCGGTGACGGCGTAGCGGCTCGGCGGGCTGGAGGGCTTTTCGATGATGCGGCGGATCCGGCCCTCCTCGTCGAACTCGGGGACCCCGAACCGCTCGGGGTCGGGCACCTCCCGGAGGACGATGCGGGCGCCGCCCTCCTGCCTCCCGAAGTCCCGCACATAGGGCGCGATGGAGTGCTCAACGATGTTGTCTCCCAGCATCACCACGCAGGGATCGCCATCCACGAAGTGCTCGGCCAGGGAGAGCGCCGCGGCAATGCCGCCCTCGCCCTCCTGGTAAGTGTAGTGGAGGTCCTTGAGGCCGAACTCGCGCCCGTTGCCGAGAAGCTGGAGGAACGAGCCGGCGAAGCTGCCGCCGGTCACGATCATGATGTCCCGCACGCCCGCCTCCACCAGGGAGAGGAGCGGCCAGTGGATCATCGGCCGGTTGTAAACCGGGAGAAGGTGTTTGTTGGTGATCTTCGTCAGCGGGTGGAGTCGCGTCCCGAGCCCGCCGGCCAGCACGATGCCTTTCATGGTTCCCCTTTCCCGTTTGTCTTGTTCCGCCTCCTTCGAGGCGGGCAGGCCGGCTGCCAGGGTTTCCCGCCTACCCGCCCAGCTTCGAAAGGAAGGCCTTCATCTCCTTGACCGTCTGGAGGTCACCATTCCCCTCGGCGACCTTGATGCCGCGCGTATAGACGTCCCGCGCCTTTCCGGTGTCGCCTGCCTTGCGGTATGCGTCTCCCAGCAGGCGGTAGGCGGCGGAATAGTCCGGCTTGAGCCGGATGCAGCTTTCGAACTGCGCGGCGGCGTCGGCCGGCCGGTCCACGTCAAGGTACAGCTTCCCGAGCATGAAGAACCCGAGATGATCGGACGGGTCGGCCTCCACCAGCGAGCGGAGTTGCTCGATTTTTTCCTCGGCGCTGAATCCTGTCATCGTCGTCCCTTTCCGTTGGCGGGACCTTTTGGTTTGCGCAGCCATCGGATGGTCCCGCTAGCTTCCTTGCCGGAGCAAGAGGCGGATTTCATTCAATCCCCCTGCGGTGGGGCTGGGAGCGCCCACCGTGCCGTGCAGCAGCCGGGGAAACGCGCCACGCCTCACCGCCGCGCGATGAGTTGGGTACCCCCTGTCCAGTTCGAGCGAGATTCGAGGCCGCCCTACACCCGCCGGGTGTATCTGCCGGCTTATGAGACGCTCGACCCCGCCGCCCTCCCCTGGGCCGAGATGCGCAAGTACCCCGAGCGCTTCCCCGACCTGCACATCGCCAAGGTGGCCAGCGCCCGCACCGTCGTCGGCATGGACTTCACGCCACCGGGGGAGGAGGCGCGCCGCATCTATGTCAAGCGCAGCTACTTGCGCAGCCCGCTCAAGCGCCTCTTCTCACGCTGGCAGCCCTCCAAGGAGTGGCGGGAGTTTCAGCTCGCCCTCGAGTTCCGGGCCCACGGGATCGCCGTGCCTGCGCCAGTGTACTACGCGGAGGCGTCCAGTGGTCATCCGTTTCCCACGCGCTACTTCGCCACGGAGGGACTCGGCGCGCAATGGCTCTGTGCCCAGAGCCACTTCCTCTCCGCCGGGGACTTCGACGAGCACTGGGACCTGCTGGCGCTCTTCACACGCAGGCTTCACCATGCCCGCCTCCTTCACGCGGACTATCGCGCCGACCACCTCTTCCTGAACCGGGAGTACAAGGGCGGAGAAGCGGACGTGACGGCTGCGTGGACGCTGATTGACCTGGACGGATCCCGAACCGGTGTCGCACCCGGTCAACACGAGGTGCGCCGGGTCCTGCTTCAGTTGGCCGAGTCCCTTCTGCCCGCGGGACTGACGCCATCCCACCTGCGGCGCTTCCTGGAAAGCTACGACCCCGAGGGCCGCTTCCAGCTCGATCCGGCGGACCTTCACCGCACCGCGGCACACCGCCGGAAGCTCAAGAGCCTGCGCAAACCGGGAAAAAAGAAGAAGTCCTGAGACGGCACCCTACGGCACGGGGTACTCCGGGGCAGCCTGAACACCGAGGAACCGCCGCACACGGGGTAGCTGGGAGAGCACGGACTGGGCGGCGAGCAGGCCCGAGCGCGCGGCGTCCTCAGCCCGCCGGCCGAGCAGGTACTCCCCCGCCAGGGCAAAGGGAACATGCGGCGGATTGGTGGGCCAGCGCCCGCGCGGGTTCTCCTGCGAGGCCGGAAACCCGAGGGGTGGTGAGGTGGGACGGGAGGCGTGCCATTTCTTGAAGGTCTGGGAGACCGGCTCCTCCGGCAGCGGACGCACGACGCGGCGAAGCTCCGCATAGACCTCCCGCAGGGCATCGTGCGGGTCGCCCTGCATCAGCTCAGCACTCCAGTCCGCCGTGCAGTGCACAACGATCATTGAGGTGCCGGGTGCGGTGCGCCCGGGAGCCTTGCGATCCTCCAGCGACACCATGAGCAGGCGCGGATGCCCCGCGCTGTCCAGCGCGAACCAGGGGAAGTCCACCTTGGGAACCCGGAAGATGCCCGTGAAGGTGCTGTTGTAGGTGACGGCTTGGAGCCGCTCCGCGACGGCCTGCAGCGAGCCGCTCCGTTCGCAAATGCGGCGTGCGGCGGTGCCGGTGGTGGCCAGGATCAGACCGCTACCGATCATCGGCTTGTGGAAATCGGGATCGAGGATCGGCTCGCCCCGCTCGTCCTCCAGCCAGAAAACCTGTCCTTCCTTCTGCCACCAGAAGGTCTTCTCGTCGTCGTCCCAGCGCACGGCGCCAACAGCGGTCTCCGTCAGCACACCGAGTTGGGTGCCCATGCGCCGGCAGAGTTCCGCGAAGCCCTGCTCGATGCATTGGCGGTTGGGATCAATGCCTCCGGAAGCTGGCACCTCGATCCGGTTGTCCGGGTGAAGGAGATGCACGCCGCCCTGGATCACGACGCGTTGTTGCTCCATTCCGACGTAGCGGACGAGGTCCTGCAGGATGGTGTCCGATCGCAGGATGAACGGCGCGCCGTGGTCGGCGATCCAGCCTTTGCCTTCGCGGCTGTTAAGCCGGCCACCGGCCCGGGGGAAACGCTCGAGAATGCGGTACGGCACGTCCAGCTCCCGCAGTGCGTACCCGGCGGCCAGCCCCGCAATGCCGGCCCCCACAATGAGGATCGGATGGCACGGCTGGTTGAACTTCATCGCACGCTCCGGCGTCACAGGGTCGATGCCAGCTTACGCCCTCCGCGGCACCGGGGAGCAAGGGACAATGGCCGGCGGGCTGCAGGCGTCTATTCGCTGCACCCGGCCCGGGAAGGGTCGGCGTGAGCACCAGCAGGTGTGCCCTTGAGGCGCTCCAAAACCTGTTTGCGTCCGGGTGAGTGAAGGACCTACGGTGCCGCCACTCGCGGGTCGACTGCCCACGGGTGTTGCATCCCAAAGAGGTGGAGCGGAGAAATGCTGAACGCAAGAGAGACAATCCAGCGACTGAGCCGTGGCGGTGCCCTGATGCTTCT
>SLOM01000033.1 GCA_007132505.1 Candidatus Sumerlaeota bacterium | reverse complement strand
GCCGGGACGTCCCATAGAGCGCACCGCCAGCTATCAGGGCGCTCGGTATGGCGGCGGCGAGGGCGTGTCCGGCACCGAGGAGCAGCACCCAAAAGCCGGGCAACCCGGTGGCGCGGTGAAGCCCCCAGGCGGGACGGCGTTCGCGGATGACAGTCGCAGTCGTGGTGAGCAGTCCGACCGAAGCGAGCATCGCCACGACGAGGAACGCTCCGACGAGTCCCCACTCCACGCCGGTGACAATCCGCAGGTACCCCTCCAGTACGTCGCGCTGAGCTTGGGCGCCGAGCCGGTTCGCCCGGGCGAATTCCTCAATCCTTTCGAGGTCCTCCGGCGATTCCATGTCCACGTGAAGTGCTGCGAAACCGGTGCGTGCGTTCGGCGGGGCGTATTCGCGGTTGAACTCGGCCAGTTCCTCCCGGGGTATGATGGCGCCGATGAGCATCGGGTTGCTCGTGAGCCCCACGATGCGGGAGCGGACCGTGCGGGGACGTGCCCTGGCCTCGCCGAGTCCGAGCGTTGACTCGCCGAGGATCAGGTCGAACTCCATGCCGACGACGGCATGCCGGCTCAGCCGCGGCAGTCCGGCCGTTTCGGCAAACCCCAGGTTGTAGGCGTCCAGGAAGTACTCCGACACGACCACCGGGAGGGGGTCGCCGGTGGATTCGCGGGGGAGGAACCGCTGATTCGCGCCGAGCCCCTCGGCGACCAGTTCCTCGTCCACACCGAAGAGGATGACGTCGGTCTCGAACCAGATATCCAGATTTGGGCGGTCGAGAATTGCTGAGACCGGGAATGAGGCGGAGAGCTGCGGCCAGACGGATTCAACGCCCTCCAACTGGCGCACCTGCTCCAACGTCTCCTCCCTGATGCGGGGTGCCTCGATGCGGAGAAAGAGCACGTCGGCACGGGCCGGACGCAAAACCACCCGGGATTCGGGGAAAAGTGCCCGCAGCTGTGGGCGCAACTCCCCATGGATGTAAGCGACGGCGGAAGCGGTCAGTCCGAAGAGAAAACTGCTCAGCCCGATGCACAGGATGAGCAGTGCGAGGCGGGTCTTCTGCGAGAAGACGTCCCGCCGCAACAGCCAGACGAGTGAGCGGAGAGTCATCCCCCGTTGTGAGTGACGGCGGAGGGCAGGCCCGCCGCCGCACGGGCGCTTTCGAGCGTATTACGCAGGAGCATCGCGATGGTGAGCGGGCCGACACCACCGGGAACGGGCGTGATTGCTCCGGCCACCTGCACCGCCGCTTCGTAGTCCACGTCGCCCACGAGCCGGTAGCCGCGCTTGGCGGAGGGGTCCTCGACGCGGTTGATCCCGACGTCAATGACCGTGGCACCGGGTTTGATCATGTCCGCGGTCACGAAATGCGCGCGCCCCATCGCGGCAATCAGGATGTCCGCCCGGCGGGCAATGTCCGCCAGGTCCTGTGTGCGGCTGTGGCACATGCACACCGTGGCGTCGGCGCCCTTCCCCTTGCGGGAGAGCAACAGGGCGAGCGGCTTGCCGACAAGGTTGCTCCGGCCAATGATGACGGTGAAGCAGCCCTTCGTTTCGATGCCTGTGCGGGTGAGGAGTTCGCAGACCCCGAGAGGAGTGCAGGGGGCGAATCCCGGCAGGCCGATCACAAGGTTGCCCGCGTTGACCGGATGCAGGCCGTCCACGTCCTTCTCCGGGAGGATGCTTCGCACGACGGCCATTTCGTCAATCTGCGGTGGCAGGGGAAGCTGCACGAGGACCCCGTGGATCGCCTCGTCCGCGTTCAATTCACGGACCTTGGCCAGCAGCTCCTCCTGGGTGGTCTGTTCCGGGAGGTCCATCTGGACCGAATGAAAGCCCGCTGCCTGGCAGGCCTTGCCCTTCATGGTGACATAGGCCCGGGAGGCGGGATTGTCTCCCACAAGCACGACTCCGAGACCCGGAATGCGAGCGCCTCCTTCCTTGAGCTTGCGGACGCCATCGGCCACTTCACCCCGGATTTGCTCTGCCAAGGCCTTTCCGTCGAGGATCCTTGCCTGTCCCATAAGCGCTCCTCACTGCTCCTCGAGCAGGTGCAGATTGTGAACCAGCCGGCCAAAGCGCATCTCGGGACGCTCGACGATTCGCACGTCCCGTAGACCTGCGCGCTTCAGCCGCCCCAGGATGGTCTTGCGCGGGTGGTGGTATGCTCGCACGCCGTTGCCGAACCACTCGAGCCGCTTGATCAGGTAGAAGTAGTGGACCCACTCGTCGAACGAGCCGTCCATTTCACTAAAGCTGAAGACGAAGTACCGGCCGGTAAGCGCTTTGAAGAAAGCCATGCACTCGTCCCGCTCGAGCCAGTCCACGAGCCCAAACCCCGTGACGAAGTCGCCCGGCGGCAGGGTGCCATCGCCCGCGCGGCCGACATGCCATTCGGTGCGGTCTGCGGTACCATGGCGCTGGGAAAGCTGGCGGGCCTCCTCGATGGCGGCGGGGGAGATGTCAATGCCCACGCCGCGGGCAGCCCCTGCCTCCAGGCAGCAATGCAGGAAGTGCCCGTTTCCGCAGCCCACGTCCACGACGGTCCTGCCTTCGAGGTGCGGGCGGAGCATTTCCAGTGCGATCACCGCCCGGGCGTGGACCGACCGGCGCAGGTGCGCCATGAGCTGCTCCACCGGGCCGCGCGGGCGTTCCTCGTAGCTGGAGGAGGCCCACCAGGAGATCTTCTCGTCCCAGTATTGCCGCATGCGGCGGGGTTGGCTGGTCAGGGGATCTTTCATGGGGGTGCTCAGACGGGTTCGGGTTCCTCACGGGTTGGTTCCTCCACCCGCGAGGCCAGCTTCTTCTGAAGCTGCGACTGAAGTCCTCCGGATCCGCGGTTCATGCCGACCACGCCGGAGCGGGCCAGTTCCGCGATGCCGTAGGGATGAAGGAAGATCAGGAAGTTGTCGGCTTTTTCCGCGGAGCCGACCAGTTCGAAGGTCAATGAGCCGGGGGTGAAGTCAATCGCCTTGGCGCGGAAGAGCTCGCCGATCTTCATGATTTCGACCCGGTTCTTCGGGTTGCAGTTCACCTTGCAGAGCATGAGTTCGCGGGTGATGAAGTTGCCCGTCTCGGTCAGGTCCTGCACCGTGATGACCTCGATCAGCTTGTTGAGCTGCTTCTTGACCTGCTCGATGACGGTGGAGCTGCCCTTCACGAGGATCGTCATACGGGAGATGGTGTGATCGTGGGTGGGGCCGACGGTGAGGGATTCAATGTTGAATCCCCGGGCGGCAAAGAGCCCTGCGATCCGGGCGAGGACACCGAACTCGTTCTCCACGAGCGCGCTGAGCACGTGCAGGCCTTCTTTCTTGTCATCCTGATAGGTCATGGCGATGGGAAGCTCCTTCGTCCACCCCCGCTCGGCGCGGGGAAAGTCGTCCGTTTCCGGAGGGGAAACTAACCGCCAAGGGCAAAGCGGTGGCAAGGGAACCTTCGCGGCGGGGGCGGGCCCGGAAGGCGGCCCGCCGGATGGCTGCGGCGCTGTCCGCATTTCCACCCGCATGTGCCCCCTGGAGCACACTGGGGAGGGCGGCTCGGCTTTGGGACTTGACCGGTCGGTGCGAGCGGCGGACAGTTGGAATCCCCACATCCGAAATTCTTTTCAGGGAGGCATGCCCCCGATGAATGCCTGTGCCCGTCTACGGTCCCCGCGATGGGGAGTGCAGCCCAGCTTCTGCCTGAGGGGAGCGAGACGGCTGACCTGCCTGCTGGCGGTCCTGTTTCTTGCGCTCTGCAGCGCGCCAGCAGCCGCCAACGGTCCCAAGCCGGACGCCATCCCGATCTCGACCATCGAGCAGCTCCAGCTCATCGGCAACGACCCCGATTACCCTCTCGAGGGTGACTATTACCTTACCGGGGATATAGACGCATCCGCGACTGAGGACTGGAACGGTGGCATGGGATTCGAGCCGATAGGTGAGTATGACATGGACGGCCCTTCCTTGGCGTTCGCGGGCTCGCTCGACGGGCAGGGCCATGTCATAACGGGTCTCACCATCAGCCGGCCGGACGAGGATGCTGTAGGGGTTTTCAGCCTTCTTTCCGCCGGGGCGGTCATTCACGATCTGGCCCTGGAGAACGCTACGGTGGAGGGCAGTTGGGGGGTTGGCGTGCTCGCGGGCGGTGGCAGCGGAACCGTAACACGGTGCTCTGCCGAAGGCGTCGCAAATGCCGAGTACGGCGGCGTTGGCGGGCTGCTGGGCTGGAACACCGGCCCTGTGTCGTACAGTCATGCCGCGGTCACAGTCACGGGAGACCGTAATGCCGGTGGACTTGTGGGTGTGAACTCCGGGGCGTGGGCGGCGATCCATCGTTGTTACGCCACGGGTCAGGTCCTTGCCGACTGGGATTACGCGGGCGGGCTGGTGGGGTGGAACGTGAATGGCGCGATATCGGAAAGCTTCGCCACGGGTTCGGTAAGTGGGTACTACTTTGCTGGTGGCCTCGTGGGCGAGAATATTGGCGGCACGATATCGGAATGCTATGCCACGGGTATGGTGGAGGGCGGCTACTTTGTCGGCGGCCTGGTGGGCTGGAACGAGGATGGGGCGATCACTCATTGCTACGCCACGGGTACGGTGGACGGTGGGCATCCTGCCGTCGGACTGCTGGAGCACACAACCGAACCGCCGTGGGCTTCCTTCTGGGATGTGGAGACCAGCGGCACGGGGGGAAGCGGAGGAGGCAAGGGACTGCCAACCTCCGCGATGACCACGCGCACCACTTTTCGGAATGCCGGGTGGGGGAACTCCGTCTGGGTTATGGCGGAGGGCGAGTACCCCCGGCTGGCTTGGGAAGAGACCGGCGCAGAAGCCATTCCCCCGGCAGACCCCCTGCCTCTTGCCGGCAGTGGCACGGAGCCGGACCCGTACCGGGTCACCTCTCCGGAGGAGTTCGCCCTCCTGAGCTGGTACGCCGAGGCGCTCGGCTGCCATTTCCTGCTCGATGCAGACGTGGACTGCGCGGGTGCGCTGATTTACCCAATTGGTGGCCTTGGCTTTTTTTCCGGAGTCTTTGACGGTCAGGGCCATGCGGTGCGCAACGTGACAATTGATATGCCGGAAGGCTCGTTCGTGGGACTATTCGCCCAACTTGGCGCCGAGGGCGAGGTCCGCAACCTGTGCATCGAGGACGCCGTCATTTCGGGCCGGAGTTACGTCGGAGGCCTCGCCGGGGAAAATCGCGGGGGCACGATTACCAACTCCTGCCTCACGGGCATGGTGACGGGTAGCTCTCACATTTCCGGCGGGCTGGTGGGGCTGAACTCGGGCATGATGTCGCAATGCCACGCCGCGGTGGAGGTCACAGGGCACAACTATACGGGCGGCCTCGTGGGGGAGAATCAAGGCGAGGGCGCGGTTTCGCGATGTTACGCCACGGGCAGTGTTGCGGCCCTGAACTATGCCGGAGGCCTGGTGGGCGCAAACCGGTCGCACGTATCGGAGAGCTACGCCACAAGTGCGGTCACCGGCGGGAACTACATGGCCGGTGGCCTGCTCGGACTGAACCGGGGGACCGTGCTGCAATGCTACGCCATGGGGGCTGTGTCGTCCCCCGACTCTGCGGGCGGGCTGGTGGGCTGGAACAGCGGCGCTGTCTCGGAGTGTTACTCTGCAGGCGAGGTCACCGGCACCACGGACATCGGCGGCCTGATTGGAGACAACGACGGCTCCGTGTCGGGGAGCTACTGGGACACCGAAACCTCGGGCCGGACGACAAGCGCCGGGGGGGCGGGAGCCATGGGCCGCACGACGGACGAGATGACCCATCCCTATGATGTGGGAACCTATGCCGGATGGAGCTTCGCCACCATCTGGGGTGCGGACGCGGACTACGCACACAACAGCGGCTACCCTTACCTGCGGGCGATGGTCGAAACCGAACCGCAAATCCCGCCGGAAGCACGCGCCATCGGCGACTTCAACAACGACGGGTGTGTGAACTTCCAGGACTTCATGTTCCTGCTTGAGAACTGGGGAGTGCAGGTGGATGGCACCCCCATGGGCTTCACGGATTTCATGGCCCTACTCGAGAACTGGGGGGCGGGCTGCTGAGAGCCCAAGCGGTCGTGACATCGTGCGTTGAAGGCACGCACTGTGGTACTTCCTCATTGCCGGGGAGAGGCCCTGCCCTTATTCATCCCGTCGCCGCGGCGGGGGAGTGACCCCGGCCCGCGAGTCAGCACGCCTCAGTGAGGAAAGATGTTCGACGTACAGGGAGTCAGCCTGGCCTACGGGGAGCGCACGATCCTGCGCAACGCCTCCTTCAAGGTCGAGGACGGCGAACGCGCCGCCATTATCGGTCCAAACGGCACGGGCAAGACGACCCTTCTGCGGATCGTGGCGGGACTGCTCCAACCCGAGAGCGGTCGCGTGGCCCTGCCGAAGAACACCGAGGTGGGCTACCTCCCTCAGGACCTCGAGCTGCACTCGGAGAAGACCGTCCTTGAGGAATGCCGGCTCGTCTTTGCCGAACTCCTCGAGCACGAGCGCGAAATGCGCTCTCTCGAGGAAAAGATGAGCCACGTCCCCCATGACTCTCCCGAGTTCGAGAACATCGCGGACCGGTACGCCTTCCTGCTGCACGAGACGCACCGCCGTGACATGTACTCCATGGACTCCACGATCGGGCGCGTGCTCGATGGGCTCGGGTTCAAGCCCGCGGATCAGGACCGGCCATGCAGCCAGTTCTCCGGCGGCTGGCAGATGCGCATCCTGCTCGCCAAGATACTGCTGCAGAACCCGGACGTGTTGTTGCTTGACGAGCCGACCAATCACCTCGACATCGAGTCCATCCAATGGCTGGGCGATTGGCTTCGCCAGCACGAGGGCTCCGTCCTGATGGTCAGCCACGAGCGGAGCTTTATGGATGCGCTTGTCTCGAAGGTCATCGAGGTCGAGCGTGGTGAGGTGGCCGTCTATCGGGGGAACTATACACAGTCGCTCGAGAAGCGTGCAGAGCGGCGCGAAATGCAGCGGCGGACCTTCGAGAATCAGCAGCGGGAGATCGCCCACAAGCAGAAGTTTATAGACAGGTTCCGCTACCAGGCATCCAAGGCCGCTCTTGTACAGTCGCGTGTCAAGCAGCTTGAAAAGATAGAGAAGGTGGCCCCGCCCGTGGAGGAGCAGGGAACCATTTCGTTCCGTTTTCCCCCCGCGCCGCGCGGCTCGCGTGAAGTGCTCCAGGCCGAGGGCATCACGAAGCGTTACGGGAGCAACACCGTCCTCGAGAACGTGGGCTTTGAGCTGCACCGGGGGGAGAAGGTGGCGCTCGTCGGCGTGAATGGCGCCGGCAAGACAACGCTCATGCGGATCCTTGCCGGGCAGGACCCGCTGCACCAGGGTACAGTGAACTACGGCGCAAACATTGGACATGCCTATTTCGCCCAGTATGACCGCGATGACCTGCACCCGGACAACACGGTCCTCAGCGAATTCCTCTCGGCCGCGCCGCTCTCCGTATCCGACAGGGCACGCGGCATTCTCGGGGCGTTTCTCTTCACGGGGGATGACGTGGAGAAGAAGATCGCCGTCCTCTCCGGCGGCGAGCGAACACGGCTGCGCCTTGCGAAAATGCTCTGCGGCAACGCGAATCTTCTTCTGCTGGACGAGCCGACCAACCACCTCGACATCGGATCACGCCTCACCCTGGAGGAAGCACTCCGTCAATACGAGGGTTCCTGCGTGCTGGTCTCGCACGACCGCTATTTCCTGGACAATGTCGTCACCCGGGTAGTGGAAGTCGGTGGCGGCAGGGCCGTCAGCTATCCAGGCAACTACTCCGACTATCTCCGGCTGAAGGCGCTTCAGGAAGAGCGGGCCGCCGCCGGCAATGGCAGCACTGCGCCAGAGAGGAAACCCTCGCCCGCCCAACCGCGGACGGACGGGCCGGTGGACGCAGAAGCGCTGGCCGCGCAACTCTCCTCGGTCCCGAAGAAGGAAACCCACGCCGAGCGCCGCGCCCGTCAGGACCGGGAAAAGCAGCAGCGCAACCGCCTCCGGAAGCTCGAAAAGGAAATCGCAGAGCACGAGGATATGCTCTACGATTACGAGCACGCCATCACAGAGCTGGAGAACCGGATGGCCGACCCGGCAGCCGCCCAGGATTTCAAGAAGCTGGCCAAGCTGAACGCCAAACTTGAGGAGGTCCACCGGCGCAAAGAGGCGACCGAAACCGCCTGGCTCGAGAAGCAGGAGGAAGCCGAAACGCTCGAGTCCGCGCTCAGCTGAGGCCCGCCCCACCGGCTGCGCACCTCGCCCGCTCCGGAACCGGCCTGCGACAAGCCGGACGTTTTCCGTTGACGGCCCGGCGGGCTTCCCGCGTGAATCCAGCGCCTTGAGCGGGAGTAGCTCAGTTGGTAGAGCTTCAGCCTTCCAAGCTGAATGTCGCGGGTTCGAGTCCCGTCTC
>SLOM01000012.1 GCA_007132505.1 Candidatus Sumerlaeota bacterium | reverse complement strand
TCCCGGCTGGAACGCGGCGTTGCCATCTGGCGCATCGTGCTCGGGATATTGATGCGCGGTGTGGGACTTGGTTTCTTCGCGCTCTACGTGGCCCACATGACGCCCTGGCAGCTTCGCGGGCCCGAGGACGCACAGCTATCCATGACGATGGCCTACCTGCTCGCCCTGCTGGCCTTCGGTCTCCTCTTCCTTGTCTATATGCGCTTCCCGAAACAGTGGCCGGACGGGCTCAAGTGGGGCCTCCGCATCGGCGGCATCGCCCTTGCCCTTGTGTGGATGCTCTCGTGGACTTACTCCGATGGCACGGGCTTCCGGACCGACCGCAACGACATCATCATCGTCCTGCTCACCAACAGCGCCGTCTCGGGTTCGCTCATCTGGCTCGTGACGCGCAACAACCTCATGATGCGCCTCGGGGCGATGGCGATAGCCTATGTCCTCATCGAGTCGTCGAAGGTCGAGGGCTCATGGACACAGGTACTCGCCTGGTCTCCCGGACCCATCTCCTGGCTGTACCAGCTCGGCTTTCACTCCTACCTCATGGTCGTCATCCCGGGCACCATCGTTGGTGACCTGCTTCTTCGGTGGATGAGGGAACGAGACAGCCTCACCACGGCCGAGGCACAGTGGGCTCCCGGGCGCCTTGCCGGTATCGCCGCCTTTGCGCTGGGCCTCGTGGTGTTCCTGCATATCGGCCTGCAGGCGCGCTGGGAGGTTGCCACGCCGCTGCTGACGTTCGTGGCGCTGGCCGGCGGGTGGATGCTCTTCAGCGGTCCGGTCTCCTCCGGCGACCGGCTCCTGCGGGCGTTCTTCGGCTGGGCCGCCTTCTGGCTCGTGCTCGGGCTGGCTTTCGAGCCCCACCAGGGCGGAATCAAGAAGGACCCGGCGACGATGAGCTATTTCTTCGTCAGCACGGGTCTCTCCATCCTGCTGCTCATCTGTCTGACCGTCGCGATTGACCGCTTCGGCAAGCGGCGCTGGTTCAACCTGCTCATCCTGAGCGGCCAGAACCCGATGCTGGCGTACATGGGCATCCGGAACCTGCTGCCGCCGATCTTCGGGCTGACGTATCTCGACACACTGGCGGGCAAGTATCTCAGCGGCTGGGTCCTTGCAGCCTATGGATTCTTCAAGTCCGTCGTCCTGATCTGGCTGGCGAGCATCTTCACTCGCCTGCGCATGGTGTGGCGGACATAGCTCTGGTGCCCTGCGGGGGTGGGATCACTCCCCTGCCAGCAGGGCACCCAAATCCGTCCTCATCAGGATGCGCAATGCATCGTCCTGCGTGGCGTTCACGTAAGTGTTGGAGATGACGTGATTGTTGCACATCATGGAGAAGACGAGCTCCTGCCCGTCCGCCGACTCAACGTAGCCTGAGAACGTGCGCGCGTAGCGTATATACCCGGTTTTGGCGCGGACGCGGCCGCGTTCGTCCTCGCCCGCAAGGCGGTTCCGCAACCCGCCCTCCTCCCCGGCGATCACCAGCGAGCCATGGAAGGCACATCCTTCGGGCGATTGACGGCGCATGTGCGCCAGGATGTACGTGAGCTGGCGCGGCTGGACCATGTTGAACCGTGCCATGCCGGAGCCGTCGGCCATCTGGAAGCTCCCGGCGTCGGGCACGCCAATTCCCTCCATCCAATCCCTGACCACGGCGGCTCCGGCGGCAAAGCCACCCTCCTCGCCGAAATGCGCCCCCATTGTCCGGAGTACCATGTCGGCGTAGAAGTTGTGACTCGGCTTGTTGATCACGTCCAGGATCACCGGCATGGGCCGGGAGGTGATGGTGTCCAGCAGCCGGCGCGAGTCCTCCGGCCATCCGTCTATCTCCTCAATGATCTGCAGCGACCGTATATTCACCGCCTCCCCATGGACCGGAAGGTCCGCGCGGGCCAGCGCCTCCTTGAAGAGGAATGCCGCGTAACGCTCGCCGTCGTATATTGAACCCCGCTCGTTGATCACCTCGCGGTCGAGCGCGATGTCGCCCTCGAACAGCACCGTGTTGCCGCGTGATTCACGCCAGGTGGAGTCAGCATTGCTGCGCTCCCCTGCCGGCACGGTGCGCGTGTTGTTGATGATGGTCATGTAGCCTGTGTCGGGTACGAACTCCAGTTCCGCCGGATCGCCGGGCTCTTCCCCTGGGCGAATGAACACCCGGTAGGCGTTCTCCTCCATGGCGAGACCACTCGAACCCGCCACGTACCACCAGGACCGGTGGACCTCCTCCCAATAGGGAGATGTGAAATCCTCGTTGAAGATGCGCCCGTCGCCGATGACGTTGCCGCGGACCTCGGAGATCCCGGCCTCGCGCAGGGCCTCTGTCCAGCGCTCGAACACCTGGGCGCTGTTCTGCTCACGGTCCGGGTGCCAGGAACCGAGCGTCGGATCGCCCGAGCCGGTGATGAGCAGGTGCCCGTGCAGGACGCCTTCCTGGTCTATATAGCCGAGCGCTTCCAGCGTCGTCTCATAGAGGAAGTCGGGGCCAAGCAGTTCGTGCGCGGCGGCGGAGGTAACGACCTTCAGGTTGGACGCGGGCAGCAGGTTCGTCTCCCCGTTGCGGTCGTACACCACTTCGCCGTCGAGCGTCTCGACACGCACTCCCCAGATGGCATGAGAGTACCCGCTCATGGCTGAACAGCTCGTCGAGCTGCGCGTGGAGCTCAGCGAGGTCCCCCGGCGCCTCATCGGCGGGGGCCGGGACCGCGAGTCCTGCCGCGAGCAGCATGGCAAGACAGGTCATGTGCGTTGCGAAGGAGCGAATCATGGGAAGGGGCCTCCTGGCTGCCCTGGTTGGGTGCATTTCGACAGGGCAGGAAGACGTCCCTTCCCGCGAGGCGGCAAGGGGAATGGCGCCCGGTGCAGCAAGGGGTGCGGCTAGATCCAGTCTCCGCCCGGGAGAGGCTCATCGCCCGGCGTCCAGTCCGCTTCCTTGCCGGTGATCTCCCGGATCAACGTGGCGATCTCCGGCCGGCACGTGCCGCACCCGCCCCCCGCGGTGGTGATGTGCGTTACTTCCGCCAAGCTCCGGGTGCCGGTGCGCGAGATGGCGCGAGCGACTGCCGTGTCCGGGATGCCATGGCACGTGCAGAGCGTGCGGGCCGGCGGATGTGGATCATGTGTCATCGTGGACGGATCACCCCTTCAGAGCCACTGCGTGGCGTAGTGCACCACCTGCAGCCCGCCCTGGGTTTCAAGGCGGTGGAGGAAGTCGCGGTCGAGCCTCTCCAGGCTGCCCCGCACCCCGCTCACGCCGACGGCAGCCAGCTCGGCCGACTGCCAATGATTGCTCGCCGCGACCTCGGAGACCGAGAGGTTGAAGTCCCGCCGCAGCTCGTTCAGCAGTGGCTTGAGCACGCCGCGCTTCTCCTTGAGCGAGTGACTCATGGGGAGGTGTAGTTCCGCCTGAATGAGCAGGATGTGCATGGGTGGCTGCCTTTCCCCGGACCCAGTGGTAGCGAATTCGGGTGCGAAAACGGTGCCCAAGGGAGAGATTCCCGTTGCAGTGCGGGCGGAGCAATTCTTGAGTAGGGACACGGGGCCGCCTCCGAGCGGCCGCCAGAGGTTTCCTGCGACGTTGGTCAGGGACGCGTGTCCTGGAGCCGATGCGACGAGAAAGGGAGCCTTTTGTCGGGGCGGCGGATCAGTCCAATGCCCTGATGCGGGCACCCACGTGGACCTAAGGGTTTCACGAGACACCCGTCACCGACGGCGGAGCGGGAAAAATCTGGAGGGAGAACCGGGTCCGGAACAACGGGCCCGGTTCTCCTTTTTTTGCCCTCGCGCGGCGCGCGCCGCCTGCAATACACTCCAATGTTGGCACGGAACCAAGAAGGACGCACTCCGGAGGTCCCTTACAGGATGGCTCAGGAACAGGCCCGAGAAGAGGAACCGGATCGAACTGAGGCACCGGTGGAGACCGCCCCCGGGTTCAGCCTCAGGATACTGGACGTACTCGCCCCCCGGATCGCCATTCTGGACGAGGAGGGCCGAATCCTCCATGCGAACAGGCGTTGGCATCGCTTTGCGCAGCATCCCTTACGCCGACATCTTCTCAAGCGGGAGGGCGCAAACTACCTGAATGCCTGCGCTCGATGGCAGGGAAGTGGCTGCGAGGCTACCGGCCGCATGGCAGAGGCCATTGGGAATATCCTGACCGGCCGGGTAAACGACGCGACCTTCGAGTACCCATGGGAAGAGGAAGGCCAGACCTCTTGGTTCCGGTTCCGTGCCAAGTCGCTCCGGACGGATTCGCCCGCAAGGGTGGTGGTGCTCCACCACGACATCACCGAGCGCAGGCAGGCAGAGGCTGAACTCCTTCGCCAGTCCGCGCTCCTTGAGGCGAGCGAGCGCACCGCGGGAATAGGCGGCTGGGAGTACGAGGTCCCGGAGCAGCGCCTCCTTTGGACGAAGGGGACCTACCGCCTACTTGAGACAACCCCGGAGGAATTCGAGGTCACGATGGACCGGGCGCTCGCCTTTCTGACCTCCTGGTCCCGGCAGGCTCTCACACGCGCACTCCAGCGGTGCATAGATGAAGGTGTCCCGTTCGACCTCGAGACCGACATTGTCACCGCCCGTGGCCGGCGGCGGCGGTTTCACTTTGCGGCGGGGCCGGTCCGGGCCGGCAAAACCGTCGTCAAGGTCGTTGGTGCGATCCAGGACATGACGGAGACCTACAAGGCACGGCAGGAACGCGACCGGCTGCTCGACCTCTCGATAGACATGATCGCCGTCGGTGACCTGAACGGGTATTTCCGCTCGGTCAATCCCGCCTGGCAGAAGTCACTCGGCCACGGATCCGACTTCCTCCTATCGAGGCCCATACTGGACCTCGTCCACCCGGAGGACCGTGATGCCACGCGGGTGATTCTCCGGCAGCTCTCCGGCGGCAGCGGTGTCACCGAATTCGAAAACCGGATGCTCCACCGGGACGGGACGTACCGATGGGTCAACTGGAACGCCGTGCCCTTCGTGCCCGAGCAGAGCTTCTACGCCATCCTGCACGACGTCACCCACCGCAAGCGCCAGGAGGAGGAACTCCTCGCCGCCAAGCAGGCCGCGGAATCGGCAAACACTGCCAAGTCGGAGTTCCTCGCCAGCATGAGCCACGAAATCCGCACTCCCATGAACGGCGTGATCGGGATGCTGGGGCTGCTGCGCGATACCCGGCTCGATGCGGAGCAGAGGGAGTTCCTGGAAACCGCCCGAACCTCCGCCGAGACCCTCTTGGAGATCATCAACGAAATACTCGATTTTTCCAAGGTGGAATCGGGGCACATCGAGATCGAGGAAGTCAGCTTCGACATGCGCCAGACGACGGAGGAAGTGGCCGAACTGCTCTCACCGCGCGTTCGCAGCGGCGAGGTGGACCTCATCCTCCGGTACGATCCGGCCTCCCCGGTCAACCTCGTAAGCGACCAGGGCCGCATCCGGCAGATTCTCCTCAACCTGGTGGGCAACGCGCTCAAGTTCACCGAGCGGGGCCACGTCTTTCTGGACGTCAGTGTGGTCCCGGAGGAGGATGGCCACGTTCTGCAAGTGTCAGTACAGGACACGGGTATCGGCATCCCGAAGGACAAATTGCCGCGTGTGTTCGAGAGGTTCGTGCAGGCCGACTCTTCCACCACGCGGCGCTACGGCGGCACGGGGCTTGGCCTTCCCATCACCAAACGGCTCGTGGAACTCCTTGGCGGGACAATCGGCGTGGAAAGCACCGAAGGCGAGGGGTCGGAGTTCCAGTTCCGCCTGCCGGTGAAGATTGCCGGAATCCGACAGGAACAAGCAGAGCACACCCGGCTTGCCGGAACGCGAGTGCTTGTTGTGGACGACAACGCGGTAAATCGCCGCGTTCTGAGCGAAGTGCTCAGGGCCGCGGGGATGGACGGCGGAGCCGAGGTCTCCGCTGAGGACGCTCTTGAAGCCCTCAGGAAGGCCGCCGAGGAGGGCCACCCCTACCGCATGGCGCTCGTTGACTATCAGATGCCGGACATGGACGGACTGAAACTGGCTCACCGCATTATTGCCGCGAAGGATATTCCGCCGTTGGTCATGCTGCTTCTTTCCTCGATCAGCGAGACCGTCCGGCCGCAGCGCCTCGCCGACGCGGGGTTCTCAGGGCAGATGACCAAGCCCATACGCCAACGCCAGTTGCTGGAGCTGATGCAGCGGACATGGGACCAGTTTCACAGCTCCACTGGGGAAGGAGAAGCGGACACCCCACTTGCGTCGGCGGAGGCTCCCGCTGAGCAGCCATCCACCTTCCGCGGCCGGGTCCTCATGGTCGAGGACAACCGCGTGAACCAGCTCGTCACCGAACGCACCCTCACGAAACTCGGTTGCCATGTGGACACGGCGGGCAACGGGCAGGAGGCGGTGGAAATGGCAGCCGTCCTGCCCTACGACCTCATCCTGATGGACTGCCAGATGCCGGTGATGGACGGCTACGAGGCCACCGGGGAACTGCGGCGCCAGGGGGCGAAGCTGCCCATCGTCGCCATGACTGCCAACGCAATGCAGGGTGACCGGGAGAAGTGCCTCGAAGCCGGCATGGACGACTACATTTCCAAACCTGTGCGCCGCGAGGACCTGATACGCGTCCTGACCCGGTATATCGGCCCGATGAAGGAACAAGCCGCCAAGGAGCAGGAGGAGACACCCGCGGCAGAGCCCGTGCAGGATCCTCTCAACCTGGACAGGGTCAGTGGGCTGTCCGGCGGTGATTTGGAATTCGAACGCGAAATATTCCAGCTCTTCCGCACCGAGAGCGAGCAGTACCTTGCCGGGCTGCAGAAGGCCGTGGCCGCCGGAGACAAGGCGGAGATTTCCCGCCTGGCGCACGCACTCAAAGGCGCCGCTGGAAACGTGGGCGCCGATCAGATGAGCGAACTGGCCCGGGCGCTCGAAACCGCGGCGGAAGGCGCCGGCAAGGAGAAGCTCGCGGGAATGCTGGAGGCCCTCGAAAAGGAAGCAGACCGCGTTTTCAGGTTCCTGGAGGAAAGGACCCCGGAGCAAAGCGCCTGAGCGGCTGCTCCGCCCCGTCTATATCTTTCCCTGCAGGAAGCGAATTGCCAGAATTGCAGCGCCCACGCAAATGCATGAATCGGCGACGTTGAACGTCGGCCAGTGGTACTGCCCGATATACGCGTCAATGAAGTCCACCACCGCCCCGCGGTTAACCCGGTCTATCAGGTTGCCGACTGCTCCGGACAGGATCAGCGCCACGGCCCCGCGGCCCCACTTCTCGGCAGGCGGAAGGAAGAACCAGTAGGTCGTCAACGCCACCGACGCCACGATGCTGATGACCGTCAATAGCGCCGTGTGCCCGTCCAGGATCGAGAACGCTGCGCCGGGATTCTCCGCGTAGCGAAGCTGCAGGAGCCCCGGGATGATCTCGATGATGGGCCGTTGCTCCCACTGCTCGGGGGTGATGAACTCCCTCCCCCACCAATCGGGCCGGAGGGCCGCCATGGCCCACAGTTTCGTCAACTGGTCCACCACCAGCCAGAACAGGAACAGGCCCAGACTGACCTCCCAGAAGGAGAGTCTCTCGCGCAGGGAGGGTCGGGGTGATTCCTTTTCGCCGTCTGATTCGGGTTTTTCGGTCATGACACCGGGACAAAGGGAGTGTGAAGCCGTGTGACGCCGGGGAGCTTTGCTCCGGCCAGGAGCGGGAAGGCAAACCGAACCGTTCCCAAGGGCGCAACCGAATGGGACACCCCGAACCGCCGCAACAGCTTCCGCTTGCCCGCAGCAACCCGGCTGAGCCACACACCCCGGGCCTGCCGTGTCCGCGCAGGCGACGAGTGCCAAGCAAGGGGTGGCCATGATCCATCTCCCGCGCTCTCCCGTCCCCGGGAACGCGCTGGATGCACCGGACCGCTACTCGATTATCCGCCGTGTTCTGTGGATCACCCTTGGTCTCAACCTCCTTGTAGCCATCGCTAAGATCACCGTCGGCTTCCTCGCCAACAACCTCACCGTCACCGCCGACGGGTTTCACAGCCTTCTCGACGGGGCCAACAACATCGTCGGCCTCGCCGCCATAGGGCTTGCCCTCAAGCCACCCGACGCGGGTCACCCCTACGGTCACCGAAAGTACGAGCACGTTGCCGCCATGCTCATCGGCGGGCTGGTGATGCTGCTCTGCTACGAGGTGTTCAACGGCGCGTTTCTCCGCGCGCGGGACTATCTCACTACCGGGGCAACGCCTGCTCCCGGCATCGAGGTCTGGTGGTTTCCACTCATCGTCCTCGCCTCGCTCGGCGTGAATATCTTCGTGGCCGGTTACGAATACCGCGCGGGCAAGCGCACCCGCAGCTCACTCCTGCTGGCGGACTCCAAGCACACGCTCTCGGACGCGCTGATCACGGTCATGAGCCTCACCTCGCTCTTTGTGGCGGGGATTTTCTGGTGGGTGGACCCGCTGCTCGCGGCTGCCGTGG
>SLOM01000122.1 GCA_007132505.1 Candidatus Sumerlaeota bacterium | reverse complement strand
TTTCCGAAGGCCCTGCGCCACGTCCTGCGGCAGGATCCGGACGTCATTGTCATCGGGGAGATGCGCGACCTGGAGACCATCGAAACGTCGCTCATCGCGGCGGAAACGGGGCACCTCGTGCTCAGCACGCTGCACACCCCGGATGCCGTGCAAACCATAGACCGGATCATTGACGTTTTCCCGCCGCACCAGCAGACGCAGGTGCGCACGCAGCTCGCCTCCTCGCTACAGGCGATCATCGCGCAGCAGCTCGTCCCGGTCGTCGGTGGCAAGGGCCGTGTCGTTTCCTGCGAGATACTTCTCGCGAACCATGGCGTGCGGAAACAGATCCGCACGGGCAAGAGCGAGCAGCTCATGACGATCATCCAGACCTCGTACGATCAGGGGATGATCAGCATGGACAAGTCGCTCAAGACGCTCTACCAGCAGGGCATCATCACGTTCGACGACGCGATCACCCGCTTCAAGTTTCCGGAGAGTTTCGAGCAGATCTGATCCGGCGCGGGATCAGCGCAGGAATCCGAAGGCGCGCAGCGGCGCGTACCGCAGCACGGCCTTGCCCCGCAGATGGGTCAGTGGCACGTCGCCCCAGTAACGGCCATCGCTGGAGGAGGCACTGTTGTCCCCGAGCATCAGCACGCCGTCTGGCGGCACCTCCTGCACGGTCGGCGGGTCGGTTGGCATGGGGTAAGGGCGGCCGCTCTGCGGGCGCGGAAAGTAGATCAGCTCATCGAACCGGCCGCCCGTAAGAGGCTCCCCTTCAATCAATACGGGTTGGTGCCGCAGGTGGACCTCCACGCCGCCCAGCTTGTTGCTGTAACGATTGGGGTCATTCGGCCCGAGGCGAACGGTGTCCATCGGCGGCAGCACAACGGTTTCCCCGGGCCGGCCGATCACGCGCTTGATGTACACGGGCTTCTCGGGGTGGAAGATTGAGCGCCCGTCCGGCGCTTGCGGATCCGGCCTGTCAGGCACCTTGAAAACGGAGATATCTCCCCGCCGGGGCTGGCGGAACCAGTAGGCGAATTTGTTCACGATGATCATGTCGCGGCGCTGGGGCGAGCGGGAGGCGATCTGGGCGGCCCGGGCGCGGTCCACGTTCTCCAGGAAGATCAGGTCCCGGTATGTGCCGTCCTCGTTCATCAAGAACACCTGCAGGCGGCTTTGCTGAATCCCTCCGTGGTTGAAGGTGTACACCACGTCCAGGATTCCATTGTCATTGTAATCAAGGAAGGCAGCTTCTCCGGCCACGTCGCCGATCAGGGTTGGCGTCATGGACCCGGTCGGGATCATGAACAACTCGAAGACATAGCTCCGGATGAACATCGCCAACAGGAACGCGAAGACGAGCGCGTCCAAGTATCCGCGCAGGCGCTGCGGGAGCGTGAAGGTCCGCCGCGGGATCCGGCTGCGATGCTTCTGCTCAAGGCGCTCTCGGGTGGAACTGGCTCCGGAGCCAGCGGCTGGTGGGGGATTGAGCGTCAAAACGTGTTCTCCATGCCGGCGGTCGCGGTCCTCGCTTTCGCGAGTCTTGCAGTGTGGGTCCGGCCCGCCAAGCAGAACCGGACCCGCCCTGCCATGTCTAGATTGCGGCCCACCTCACGAGCCCAAGCGTCTGCGGACGGAAGAACTTCTCCTCGTTGGGCAGCACCCTTACCGTGAAGCCCAGGTCACCGGACTCATTCATGGCGAGCCGGCCGCGGTAGATGCTTGCGGTCTGCCGGCCCACGGTTTTCTCCTCCACGAACCCGAGCGGGATGCGCACCACGCGGGGCAGGCTCCCGTTGGTGGTCCGCAGGTCCTCCGCGTAGATCTCAACGGACACGTCCTCGCGGGGAATCGTGCCGAGGAAGACCTCGGCCTCGACATCAATCCCTTCCTTCACCAAGCTCGTGTAGATGTCCGTCCCCGGTGGTGTCTCGGACAGGACGCGGGCGGTGAGCCGCACCTGTCCCCAATGCTGGCGCAACTCCGTCAGCGCCCCGGCGTACTCCCTGGCCACCCTGTAGTTGTCTGCCACCATCCGTTGGTAGCGTCGGGAGCCAAAGCCGTAATACTTGTCGGCGTATTCCGACACCATGCGGTCCGTGCTGAAGACGGGGCCGACGATCTTCATGGCCTCCTTGACGCGGCGGAGCCACTCCCTCGGGATGCCGCGCTCGTCCCGGTTGTAATAGACGGGCACGATCTGCCTTTCCAGCACACGGTAAAGGTGGTCGGCGTCCTCCTCGTCCTGCTGCTCCTCGTCCTGATACTCCTTCTCGTACCCGATGGCCCATCCGGTGGCGGGGTTCTCCCGGTAGGCTTCCGGCCACCACCCGTCGAGTATCGAACAATTGAGCCCGGCGTTCAGTGGCACCTTCATCCCTGAGGTCCCCGAGGCCTCGTTGGGCCGGCGTGGTGTGTTCAGCCAGAGGTCCACACCGCTCGTCAGGCGCCTGCCGACGTTCATGTCGTAGTTTTCAAGGAAGACCAGGCTGTTGTGGAACTCCGGCAGTTTGGAAAGCTCGAAGATGCGGCGGATGAAGTCCTGCCCCGGCTTGTCCGCCGGGTGTGCCTTTCCGGAGAAGACGATCTGTACCGGCCGGTCCGGATTCCTGAGGATGCGCGCCAGTCTCTCCATGTTGTGGAAAAGCAGCGTGGCGCGCTTGTACGTCGCGAACCGGCGTGCGAAGCCGATGGTCAATGCTTCGGTCGTGAAGATGCTCTCCAGCGCGTCGAGCTGCTCGGAACGTTCCCCATGCCGGTAGTGCTGCTGACGCAGGCGCTCATGGATGAACCGCACAAGGACACCCTTCAGCACACTCTTTGTCTCCCAGAGCAGGTCGTCGGGAATTTCCTCCACGGCTTGTTCCCACATCTCCCGGTCCATGATGCGTTCGCGCCACTGTTCCCCGATGAAGCGGTCGAACAGGTTCTGCATCTCGAAGCTCATCCACGTGCGCGTGTGGACGCCGTTGCTGACGTGGTCTATGGGTGTTTCGGAGGGCGGCACGTCCCGGAAGATCGGTGCCATCATCTTGCGGGAGACCTCGCTGTGCAACTGCGAGACACCGTTGGCCATTGAGGAGGTATGAAGCGCCAGGATGGTCATGGAGAAGAGCTGCTGCCCGTTGGCCAGTGGTTCCAGTCCGAAATCGAGGAATTCGGCGCGGCTCATCGGGATGGATTCATAGTAGCTGCGGAAGTACTTCTCCATGAGGGGAACCGGGAACCGGTCGTGGCCGGCGGGGACCGGTGTGTGGGTCGTGAAGAGCGAGGAGCTCCGGATGACCTCCACCGCCTCGTGCAATTTCAGCCCCTCGCGGATATAGTCACGCATGCGCTCAAGGCTCAGAAAGGCGGAGTGCCCCTCGTTCATGTGGTAGAGCGTCGGTGTGCGCTCAAGGATGCCGAGCGCGTGCAGTTTGCGCAGTGCCCGGATTCCGCCGATGCCGAGCAGGATTTCCTGCTGGATGCGCGTCTCCTGATCGCCCCCGTACAGCCGTGCGGTGAGCTGGCGATCGCTTTCCATGTTCTCCGGCACGTCCGTATCCAGCAGGAAGATCCGGATGCGGCCAACGCGGACGACCCAGACCTTCGCCGTAACGATCCGGCCGGGGAACTCCACCTCGATCAACACGTTGCGCTCGTCCTTGGAGCGTACCTCGCGCACCGGGAGCTCTTCCCACCGCTGGCTCTCGTAGATGGCCACCTGCTGGCCGTTCTCGTCAATGTACTGCTGGAAATAGCCGTCCCGGTAGAGCAGGCCGACCGCCACCATGGGGAGGCCAAGGTCCGAGGCGGACTTGCAGTGATCTCCGGCCAGCACGCCAAGGCCGCCGGAGTACGTCTGCAGCGTCTCGTGCCAGCCGTACTCTGCGGAGAAGTATGCTATCAGGGCCTTGGCGTCCTCGGCACCGTGGTTCCTGTTCCACCATGTGTCCTTTGTGGTGAGGTACTCGCTGAGATGGGCCATCACGTCGTCGTGACGTTCGAGGATGGCGCTGTCCTCCGCTGCCGCGTCCAGCCGCGCCTGTGGCACGTCCCGCAGGAAGCGCACTGCGTTGCCCCGCGCGCTCTTCCATGTCTCAAGGTCAATCATGCGGAACAGCTCGCGGGCCTTCGGGTTCCACGTCCACCAGAGGTTCCTCGACAGCTTCAGCAGGCCGCGGAGACGCTCTGGTATGTTCGGCACGAAGTGGATTTTCCCCAGGTAGGGGCCGGGCGATTGATTGCTCATGAGTGCGTTGTATTCCTCGCTCTGGTCGTTCTGAGTGGTGCGGCATTTCAGGCGCCACCGGTGTCTGCTCCGGCCTCGGGCGCCGGCCAGCTTGGGCAAAGGGTGGGAGTGGAGGCCCACGGAGCAAAGGATTTTCCGCGTTGCACAGCTCGCCATGATGGCAGGACGGGGCCCGGGTTACGGGCCCCGCAGGGAGGAGGCGAACAAGTTCGCCATTCGGGAAGGAGGGGCCGTGCGGGGCCGCTTGCCGGGTGCTTGCTCGATCCACCCTTGAGGGAGGCGGCAAGTGGCATGCGGAGAAACCCCGCCCGGTGCGCCGGGAAAAGCAATCAGGGGTTCAATCTCCCGGCAATTTTCAACCGTATACCAGCCCTCCCCCGGAAAGCAAGTAAGGATAACCCGTTTTTTCGACCAAACTGTTACCCATCCGGCCCGGCGGGCTCCCCTGCTATGAGGGTAGGAGCGCCGCCACGGGCTCAAGCGCCCGGGTCTCCTTCTCCACGGCCACCCAGCCCCTCGCCGGGTGGTAGGCACGCAGCACTTCCATGGCCGCGGCCACGCCCTTGCCCAGCTCGAAGGCGTGTCCGCTGGCCGCCAGGGCCATCTCCACGGCGCTGACGATCGTCACCACGTCGAACACGTTGTAGTGCCCCAGCGTGGCGAAGCGGAAAACCTTCCCCTTCAGGTGATCCTGCCCGCCGGCAATGGTGATGCCGCGGGACTTGAGTTCCTTGTTGAAGGCGCCCCACTCGACCCCGTCCGGCAGGTTCACCGCCGTGGTGACGACGGAGGGCCGCTCGCTGAAGAGCGTAAGGCCGAGGGCCGTCATGGCTGCCCGGGACGCACGGGAGAGCACCGTGTGCCGTGCCCAGTTGTTCTCCATGCCCTCCGCGAGGAGCATGTCGAGCGACTGTTCCAGAGAGTAGAAGAGGTTCACCGCCGGCGTGAAGGGCGTGTCGTCTTTTTCCGCGGATTTGAAGTAGCGGCGCAGGTCGAGGTAGAAACACGGGGACTTGGCGTCCTTCATCGCGGCGAGTGCCTTCCCCGACGCGGAGGCGAACCCGAGTCCGGGTGGCAGCATGAGCGCCTTCTGCGCGCCCGTGCAGACCATGTCGAGCTTCCATTCGTCCTGGCGGAGTTCCTCCGCCGCGAAGGCGGAGACCGAGTCAATAATCGTGATGGCGTCTGTCCGGCTGACCACCTCGCCGAGTCCCTTCATGTCGGAGACCGTGCCGGTGGAGGTCTCGGTGTGGGTGACGATGACGGCGCGGGTCTCGGGGTGCTTGCGCAGTGTGTTCTCGACCAGCGCCGGATCGAGCGGCTTGCCCCAGCCCGGCTGCAGTTCGAGCACGTTCATGCCGTATGTGCGGCCGATCTTGCCCCACCGCTCGCCGAACTTGCCCGCATTGTAAACCACCACGGTGTCGCCGGGAGAGCAGGTGGAGACCATGGCCGCCTCGACGGCGCCGGTGCCCGAGCTGGCCAGCACGGCCACAGGGGCCTCCGTGACGTAAACCTTGCGGAGCTTTTCCTGACAGCGGGCGAAGATGGGCGGGAAATCAGCGCTCCGGTGGTGAACCGTTGGCCGCGCACCGGCCAGCAAAACCTCGGAGGGGACCTCGACCGGGCCGGGAGAGAAGATGTAGTTCTTTTTCATCCGTGAATGTGCCACCTGTGGTGAGTTGAATCGTTCAGCGCCTCGGCCTCTATATTGTCCTGTTTCCTTGGCGCATGCTGTCAGCCGCGGAGACCTCGCGTCGGCAGCGCAGGCAAGGATTTCCACCACATCGGGCGGGGGCAAGGCCGCCGGGCGAAAAGTTTCTGTCCAAAGTGCGGTTTTTTCTTGCCGGTGTGCGGCCCCGCCCGGTTGATCCGCAAAGACCCTCAACCTTCCCAGGTTGGATTACGCAATTCCCGGCAAGAGGGCTCCAAACTTCCCGTTCCCGCCAGAAGGAGTATTTCCCATGTTGATCCGCACCCTGATTATCGCCCTGGCCCTCGGTGGCACGAGTGCCGCCGTGCTCTCCGGCTGCAGTGGCCGTCCGGAGAACAGTCCCGCCATCCGGAAGAAGTTCGCCGAAGTTGACCAGATGCAGCAAAAGGTCGAGGAAATGAGCCGGGACATGCAGACCATGGCCGAGCACATCGGCCGGCTCAACGAAGAGAACAGCGAGCTGCGGGCCTTCCTTCCCGACGTGGATGGCGAGTCCGCCGGCGCCGTGCTCACCTCCCTTACCGAGCGCGTGAGGGACCTCGAGAATGCGACCGTCTCAGCCAGCGCCGGACGGGATAGCTCCCGCGACAGTGCACCCGCAGAGCGCACTGGTAGCAGCACCCCCGAGGAACGCGACCTCGAGGATGCGCCGCTCGCCGGCAGTGAGGACCGTGCCGTCGCCGACAGGGGCTCCTCCTCGCAGCAGCAGCGCTCCTCCTCCCCCGCGGACAGCTTCCGCGATCAGACCAACCGTGTCGCCGCCCAGCAGCAACAGCAGCGGCCTTCCGAGCCTGAGCGCGCCGCGCGGCAGCCTTCCCAGCCCTCTCCCGCGCCCAGCAGCAGCCAACCCAGCCAGCCCAGCCAGACTCAGCAAGCCTCCCGCGGGCGCTACCACACGATCGAGGCGGGAGAAACGCTTCAGTCCATCGCCGAGCGTTACAACGTGAGCCAGAGCGACCTGCTCCGTGCCAACCGCCTGCCCCAGGGTGCGCGCGTTGCCCGCGGACAGCGTCTCTTCATCCCGCCGCAGTAAGAGATCTCTCCTTCCTGTTCTGGTCCGGGGGCGGGTTCCGCCCTCTGCCGCCCCCGGGCCAACCGTTCCCCCTCCCGAGAAAGGCGGCTCCCATGTGGGATTCGGCCTGCAGCTTCCCCTCGGCACTCTGCCAGATTGTTGAGCGCTCTCTCCTCACCTGCGCCCTGGTTGTGTCGCTCGTGGCCTGGATTCTTCCCCGCACGGCCAAGGTCTACAACTCCCTGCGTTGGGCCATCAGCGCCCACGTTGAGGAACCGTAGCGCGACCGCGGTTCACAGGACTCCCCAACGACAGTCCGGAAAACTCTGTCTGCTGCAGGCGGCTCAGGGTTGCGTGTAGAACGCGGAGCGGATGTTCGCCGCCCGGCTGGCGGCCTCTTCCGCCTCTTCGTGCCGGCCCATGCTGCGGTAGTGTGCGGCCAGCTTGTTCAGCCGCGCCGCCACATGGATATGGTCAAGGCCGAACTCCCTTTCCCACAGCCGCACCGCGCGCTCCTCCAGGAGGGCCGCTTCGGCATGGTTGCCCCGGGAGGCATGGAAACGGGCCAGGTCGCCCAGGGGGGTGGCGTTGCCGGCATGGTCCGGCCCGAACACGGTCTCGTATATGGCCAGCACCCGCTCGTGCAGCAGCAGCGCCTCCTCGTCCCGCTCCTGCCGGCCGTATAGATGCGCCAGCCCACTCATGGCTGCTGCCAGGCGGAACTCCTCCGGCCCGTACGCAGACTCCCACGCCTCGATGGACTGCCTGTAGAGTGACTCCGCCTCCTCGTCCCTTTCCGCGATGGCATGCATGAGCGCCAAGTCGTGGAGACTATTGGCCACGCGCCGTCCTGGGGACTCCTCCACCGCGCGGGCCATTTCAAGAGCGTGCCGCGCGGCTTCCATGGCGGCCTCGCTTTCGCCCCTGTGTTGAAGAGTCCATGCCTCGGTTCGTTGCGTGTGCCATTCATCAACGCCCGTACTCCGCGCGCAGGACGTTGCCCCGAAAAGGGCGGCGAGCAGAACGGCGAGGAGTGCTTTGATTCCCATGTTCATCCCTCCGTGGCGCGTGGCGGAGCCGGCCCCGTTCCGCGAGCTCGTTGGGCTGGCGCTTGCTTCACGGCAGAGAAGGCGGTGCGGCCTGCCAGAGGTCAACGCTCTTTGTGCCGTGGAGAAGCGGTTCGCCGTTGCGCGGGCGGACCGCTGCTCCAAGAGTTGGGCGCGTCATGCGTGCTGACCAACCCAGACCCGCTGCCACCGGCTCCTCCGCCCGTTCCCTGCCGCGTCTTCCCTCGTGGCTTGGCGGCATACGGTTTGACCTGCGGGAGCAGCGCACCTGGTACGCCGTGCTGCTCGGGATATTCGTGTTGGCAGGTGCCTGCCGCCTCCTGGCCTATGCCGATCTCGGAGGGCATCCTGCAGGGCAGCTTCAGGTCTGGACCGGCACCGAACCATGGTACTACCACGAGGTGGGCCGCCAAATGGCCCGGGATGG
>SLOM01000259.1 GCA_007132505.1 Candidatus Sumerlaeota bacterium | reverse complement strand
TTTGCCGCCGAGCTGACCGGCCGGTTCGAAAGCAGGACACGGCCGGCGCTCCCCGGCATCGCTCTCACCGTGGACACAAGCGCTCTCACATCCATCGGCAACGATTTCGGGTTCGAGCGCGTGTTCGCGCGGCAACTGGCCGGGCTTGCCCGGGAGGGCGATGCGCTGGTGGGGATCTCGACGAGTGGCCGCTCGCCCAACGTACTCGCTGCCATGGCGGAGGCACGGACTCTCGGCATGCGGACTGTGGCGCTCACCGGCGAGGACGCCTCGGCGCTGGCTCCGTTCGCGGACATTGCCGTGGCCGTTCCCCACCCCGTCACCGCCCGCGTGCAGGAGCTTCACATCCTCGTCATCCACACCTGGTGCGCCCTGATAGACGGGGCTTTCTCGTCCGGCGAGCCCGGCGAATCCTGAGGCGTAATCCCCATGACCGACCAAAAGGCTGGGCACTTCGTTGACTATGTCCGCATTCACGTGAAGGCGGGCGACGGGGGGCAGGGCGCCATCGCCTTCCTGCGCGAGAAGCACAACGCCTTCGGCGGGCCATGCGGCGGCGACGGTGGCCGGGGGGGAAGCATCTGGCTGGAAGCGGACGAGGAGATGACGACCCTACTGGATTTCCGCCAGCGCGCCAGCTGGGTGGCACGCCGCGGCCAGCACGGCCTCGGCAAGAACATGAGCGGGCGTGGCGGCGCGGACATCGTGCTGAAGGTGCCGCTCGGCACCACGGTGGTTGATCTCGAAACGGGGGAGGAACTGGGCGATCTGACCCGCCACGGAGAGCGGCTCCTGGCGGCACGCGGGGGCGACGGCGGACGCGGCAACCAGCATTTCGCCACCCCCACCAACAAGGCACCGCGCAAGGCCGAGGCGGGCTGGCCGGGCGAGGAGCGCCGGCTGGCTCTCGAACTCAAGGTCATTGCAGACGCCGGACTCGTCGGCCTTCCGAACGCCGGCAAGTCCACACTCCTCGCCGCCATGACCGCCGCCCATCCCAAGATCGCCGCCTATCCCTTTACCACGCTCTCACCCAACCTCGGTGTGTTCATGTCCTCGGATTTTCAACGCCGCCTGACCCTGGCGGATATTCCCGGCCTGATCGAAGGCGCCCACCACGGCGCCGGACTCGGGGACCGCTTCCTGCGCCACATAGAGCGCACGCGCGTGCTTGTCCACCTTGTCGCACCCGAGGGCGGCGAAACCCAGGAGGGCGAGCTGACCGAGGCGGACGCAGACCCCGAGGCGCTCTTCTATTCGTACCAGCTCGTCGAGGAGGAGCTGCGGCAGTACTCCACGAGCCTCCTTGAGAAACCGCGCATCGTTTGCCTCACGAAGACGGACCTGCTGTCCGCGGAGGAAGTTTCCGCCTGTGTGGATGCGTTCAAGGCCGAGGGTGTGGATATACTACCCATAAGCGCCCGCAACGCGGACGACGTGGAGAAAATTAAACGCCGGATCGAGGACCTTGTCCCCCCCGTGGACGAGGAGCCGGAGGAGACCACAAGGGAACCCGAACCGGAAAAGCCATCCCGCGAGTGGCACTACGTGGATCCCCGCAGCGACACACCGATCTCCGAGGAGGAAGACCCATCGTGATTATTCGAATGATTACACCACGGAGAGACGAGGTCACGGAGGGGTCTTCGAAAGAGTTTGGCGCAGAAGCAGGGTCAGCAGCGCCGGCTTTCCTCTCGCAGCTCTCCGTGTCTGCATGCCTGCGCGGTCTGGTTATTCTGCTTTTCATCACGGTGGTGGCGGGGACATCAGGCTGCAGGAGCTGGATTCTGCCGGATCTTTCGCCCCGGAGTGATATAGACACACTCCGGCTCGAACGCGTGCTGGACGCCAACCCGGAAAACCACCACGCCGAATACATGCTCGGCCGCGCCGCACTGGAGGATGGCAATCCCCGCCGCGCGCAGCGTCATTTCTCCCGCGCCGCCGACCTCGCCCCGCATTTCGAGGAAGCCCATCACGGGATCGGGCTCGCCCTGCTCGAACGCAACCGCCACCGCGCCGCCTTTGATCACTACCGCGAAATGGCGGACCGTTTTCCCGGAAGCTCCCTCGCCCATGAAGGCATGGCGGCTGCCGCACTTCTTCTCGAGGACCACGAAGCCGCCGAGATCGCCGCCCAAGAGGCATTGCGTCTCGATCCCTCCTCCGCCCAGGCCAACCTTGTCTTGGGAGAGATGCTCTATGCACGGGGGGACTTCGCCGGCGCCCGCGACCACCTGACCCGCGCCAAGCGCGAAAACCGCGCGCTGGAAGGCCAGCTCCGCCCTCTGCTTCAGGATATTGAAGGGTATCTGGCGAAGTACGGGGAACGGTAGGCCACGGCCCAGGACGCGCTGCCGGGTCGGTCCGGAGAGCCAGTCAGCCGCGCCCCCGTCCTATTCCTCCACCATTTCTCCCAGTTGCTCCATCAGCTCGGCGACGCCCTCGCGCGTGCTGGAGCTGAGGGGCCAGAGGTCCTCGTGGCTGTCGAGGCCGAGCGCCTCGGCCACGCGGCGGAGTTCCTTTGCCCGGCGGGTCTTGGGAACCTTGTCCATCTTGGTTACCACGGGAAGGACCGGAAAGCCCTCCTGCTCGGCGAGTTCGAGGAGTTCAAAGTCCTCCTCCCCGGGCTGGCGGCGGGGGTCCAGCAGCAGGACACAGCAGCGCAGGAGCGGGTTGCCGGCAAGGTAGCTTCGAACCATGGGCGCCCAGGATTTCTTGAGCGAGAGCGGCACCTTGGCCCACCCGTAGCCGGGCAGATCCACAAGGTGCAGCGGCCGGTCTCCCGTGCCCGGGCGCAGCAGGCGCGCCTCGAACACCACGAGGCTTTGCGTGCGGCCGGGGGTGGAACTCGTGCGCGCAAGGCCCTTCCGGCTGGTCAGGAGGTTGATGAGCGAGGACTTCCCGACATTGCTCCGCCCCGCGAAGCAGATTTCCGGGAACTCGGGCAGGGTGCCGCGTTTCCAGCGGGGAAAAGCACCGGCAAACCGCGCGTCCACCAGCCGTGGTCCTCTGTGATTACCTTGGTGCTTCACTTTTCCTCCCTTGGCTGGTGCTGATCGTGTGCAACATCCGTGTGCAAGTCTCTTTCCGGAGCGGAAAAATTCGCGGTGGCGTAGGGCTCATAGCGGGCCGGTCCGCCGCCGGTGATGCTCTGCATCAAAACGACACGGCCGACCTCGCAGGTACCCGCCTTGACGTGCTCGTATTCCCGAAGCTGCCGGCGGAAGGCGGAGAGCCCCTTCGTGGAGCGAAAGCGCGCGAGCGTCAGGTGCGGCGAGAAGTCCTGCCCCGGAATCGGCAGGCCGGCAGCACGGATCACCGTGGCGCAATTGCGGCGGAGCTGTGCCAGGGCCTCCGGCGGCCTGTGCACGCCAAGCCAGAGAACACGGGGCGGCTTCGGCCCGTCCGGGGGAAAGAACCCAAGTTTCCTGAAGTCAAGGGTGAAGGGCGCCATTCCCTCCGCCGCGAGGGGGAGGTGCTCCACGAGCCGGCCGGCCTTCTTCTGCGTGAGGTCGCCAAGGAAGTAGAGCGTGATGTGGTAGTTCTGGGGGGGCACCCATGTTGCTCGGAGCGGGGTGAAGTGGGCCGCTTTTTGCAGTCTCGCACGCAGGTCGGCGACCTTGGCGCGGATTTCCTCCGAAATCTCGACAGCGAAAAAGAGGCGGAGATTCCGCTCAGGGTATTGGGAAGTCTCTTTCTCAGAAGTCATTGTCAGCCGTCTGAAGGGAGGTATTGAAAAGCTTTGCGCTGGATTCGAGAGATTTCGAACTGCTTGACAGGAGTGGCACCGGGCCCGACCTTGCCGGTTCACGGGAGGGTCTCAAGCACAACTTCGCCAACAGTCCACGACTCGAAAAAGCTCTGACCAGGGGAGTGATCCCGTTGCTTCACGAGAGGAAGACTGCAGAGGAGACAGGAGAGATGAAGAATCTGGCCGAAATGACAACCATGAACGATCTTGCTGAGCTGGAAGTGATCATCTCCAACAGTCAGGGCCTGCATGCCCGTCCGGCTGCGCAGTTCGTCCGCACCGCTTCCCGGTACCCGGAGGTGGAGCTGACGGTATCGAAGGATTCCACCAGTGTGAATGGAAAGAGCATCATCGGAATCATGATGCTTGCCGCGGGACCGGGCACGACAATACATCTCCGCGCGCAGGGGCAGGGGGCCCAAGACCTTCTTCGCGACCTGCGCGAGTTAATCGAGGGCCGGTTCGGCGAGAATGAGAACCCCTGACGGCTTTTGCCGCTGACCGGCTCGCGGAACGGGCACTTCATGGGTAAGCGGCGAACTTTCTTCTTTGACGGGTTGGGTGTTTCGGGAGGTGTGGTTCTCGGCCCCGCCCACGTCCTCGAGCAACTGGGCTACGAGGCGGAAAGCCGCACGCTCGAGCCCGAAGAGGTGGAAGCCGAGATCGAACGGCTCCACAACGCCGTGAGCATGGCCCGGGAGGAAGTTCAGGAACTCGCCCGCACGGTGGCCGAGCGCGTGGACCCGCAGCAGGCCGCCATCTTCGACGCCCACGTGACCCTGCTCGGGGATCCGCTCCTGATCGGCCGGACCGAGGAGCGTATCCGCCGGGACCACCACAATGCCGAATTCGTCCTCTGGAGCGTGACGCGGGACATCGGCGGCCAGCTCCAGGCCCTCGGTGACGCCTACTTCGCCGAGCGGACGCACGACCTCTACGACGTCAGCCGGCGCGTCATCAAGTTCCTCAGCCAGCTCCGCCACCCCCAGGGCGACACAATTCCCGCCGGGTCCATTGTTGTTGCGAACGACCTCGGGCCGGCCGACACCGCGCAGCTCCGCCGCGACAAGGTGGCCGCCTTCGTCACCAACGCCGGCGGCCCCGCCAGCCACACCGCCATCATGGCGAAGGCCCTCCAGATTCCCGCCGTCGTCGGGCTCGACTTCATCACCCACTATGTGCGCAGCGGCGACTTTCTGATCGTGGATGGCTCGCTCGGGCACGTCATTCTCAATCCCACCGAGGAGCAAATCCGCTTCTATCGCGAACGCGCCGAGGAGTGGCGCCGGAGCCGCGAGGGGCTGGAGGAATTCCGCACGCTCCCCGCGGAGACGCTCGATGGGACAAGGATCCAGATGGAGGCCAACATCGAGTTCGGCTCCGAGCTGGACCTTGCGTTGTCCCAGGGGGCCGAGGGCATTGGCCTGTTCCGAACGGAGTACTTCTTCATAGACCGGAAGTCCCTCCCCTCCGAATCGGAGCAGGAGGAGGCCTACACCATGGTGCTGGCGGCGATGGACGGAAGGCCGGTGGTCTTCCGTACGCTCGACGTCGGCGGGGACAAGATCGCCAACAGCATCCCGACCCCCCCGGAGGCCAACCCCTTCCTTGGTCTGAGGGCGCTGCGGCTGTCGCTCGCCTACCCGGAGCTCTTCCGTTGCCAAGTGCGCCCGATGCTACGCGCTGCCCGCGGCCGGGAGCTGAAGATACTCCTCCCGATGGTCTCCTGCCTGGAGGAGGTGTGGGAGGCACGCCGGCTGATTGACGAGGCGATGGCGGACGTGGAGACGGAGGGGCGAGGCCTGCCGGAGCGCGTTCTGGTCGGTGCCATGATTGAAATCCCCGCCGCCGCGCTTCAGGCGGATGTGCTGGCGGCGGAACTGGACTTCCTCTCCATCGGAACCAACGACCTGGTCCAGTACACCCTGGCGGTGGACCGTGTGAACAAGCTCGTGGGTCACCTTTACCAGCAGGCTCATCCTGCGGTGCTGCAGCTCATCCACCGGGTGGTGCGTGCGGCGGATGCCCGTGGTGTCCCCGTCAGCGTGTGCGGAGAAATGGCCAGCGACCCCTTGCTGGCGATGGTGCTTGTTGGTCTCGGTGTCCGTTCGCTCAGCATGAGTCCGCAGCTCATTCCGCCCGTGAAGAAGCTCCTCCGCAGCATGAACGTGTCGGCGCTTGAGGAGTTGGCCGAGCGGTTGCTTCATCTCAGCACACCCACGGAGGCACGGGCCGCGCTTGAGGAAGCATTCCGTGAGCACGGGGCGGGCCCGCTGCCGTCCGCGCAGGACGCTTGGCGTTACCTGCCGGAAGCCTGATACCCACACATATCGGCCCGCCCTAACCCCAATCCCCTCAACAACGGAGACCACGACCATGGCAGACACAACCACCCACATCCCAACCGTTGAGGAGCTTCTGCGGCAGAGTGCGGCCAGCGAAGGATTCCGCGAGGCGCTGCTTCTGTTCGAAAAGAACCAGGCCGCCAGCGAGCGCATCCACTTCGGGGCGGGCAACCCGCCCGTGAAGGTGCTCCGCGCCATCTGTGCCCTGCTGGAAAGCCAGCCGGGGCTGGCCATTGACCGCGTGGAGGTCAATGGGAGCTCCGGGTGCAGCGATTACGTCGGCGATATTCGCGTCAATGGCGGGGAGAGCACCTTCCATTTCGTCTGGGACTGTGCTTGGAAGGCCGCGGAGCAGGGTTGGAAGGACTTCTACGGTGATCCGGACCAGGTCCGCGCCGCCAAGACTTTCGGCTACCGCTGCATGAAGTCCCTCGAACCGGCGGGCTGATCCGCCCGGCAAGGCTTGAGTATCCGGCTGCCGGCCGTGGCTTCCGGCGCCGGTCCTGCCCTTCTCCCCGCGTTATCAACGGCCCCGGCCCTCAGCTAAAAAAGACCGGACTCCCGGAGGGAATCCAGGAGCCCGGCCTTTGGAGGAGGGGAGGGAGGAAAATTGGTGGTCTGGGAGTCGTTTTCTCCTTTCTGTTCGTACCGGCACCCCCTGCGGTGCCAGAAGATAGTGGGCGCCCGCCGCCCAACCGCCGTCAAGGTATAAATTCGCGGCGGGCGCCTTTTTTTGAGCCACGCCTCATCCAAGCTTTGCCAGGAAATCGGCGATTCTCTTGAGGCCGTTGGTAATGACGTCTTCGGAGGTCGCGTAGGAGAGGCGCACGCAGCGATCCTCGCCGAAGGCGATGCCGGGGACGACGCTGACGTTGCCTTCTTCAAGGAGGACCTCCGCGAAGGACATGGAGCCCTCGATTTTGCGGCCGTTGTAGCTCTTTCCGTAGGTTGCGGAGACGTCGGGGAAGGCGTAGAAGGCGCCCTCGGGTGCGGGGTCCAGCTTCACTCCGGGGAGGGCGTTCAGCCCTTCCACGATGAGCTGCCGGCGCTTGGCGAATTGCTCCAACCATGGGTCGAGGAAGGCGTGGTCGCTGCGGAGTGCCGTTGCTGCCGCGCGCTGGGTGAAGCTGACCGGGTTGGAGGTGCTCTGGCCCTGCAGGTTGTTCACGACGGAGATTACCTCCTTCGGGCCGGCCATCCATCCAAGGCGCCACCCTGTCATGGAGTAAGCCTTTGACAGGCCGTTCACGACAAACGTGCGCGCCTTGAGCGAGGGGACGACCACCGGCAGCGAGGCAAACGTGGCGGGCGGGTAGACGAGCTTCTGATAGAGGTCGTCGGAGATGATGGCCACATGCGGGTATTTCTCCAGTACGGCGCCGAGTGCGTCCAGCTCCTCCGCCGTATAGACAGCGCCGGTGGGATTGCCCGGGGAGTTGAGGACGAAGGCCACCGTGCGGTCCGTGATCGCGGAGCGGAGCTGTTCCGGCGTGATCTTGAACCCGGCCTCGGGCGGGCAATCCACGACGACGGGTTTTCCGCCGCAGGCCTTCACCTGCTCGGGATAGGTAAGCCAGTAGGGCGAGGGGATGATGACCTCGTCGCCGTCGTCCACAATGGCGTACATCAGGTTGAAGAGCGAGTGCTTGCCGCCGAGTGAGACGATGATCTCCTGGGGCGTGTACACGAGGCCGTAGTCCTTGGCGAGGATCTCCACGATGGCCTTGAGCAGGTCCGGGGTGCCCCGGACGGGTGTGTACTTGGTCACGCCCTTCCTGATGTCCTCGATGGCGACTTCCTTGATGAAGTCCGGTGTGTCGAAATCCGGCTCGCCGGCGCCGAAGGAGAGGACGTCCTTGCCGTCCGCCTTCATGGCCTTTGCCTTGGCGGTGAGGGCGAGGGTGAGCGATGGGGATAGGACTGCGGCGCGCTTGGCGATTCTCATGGTCTGATTCCTTCGCGTCTTCTGGAATGGGGGCACGGGCCCGCTGGCCCGGGCGGGAGGCAGTGAACGGTTCCGCGCGCCACAGAGCAAGAGGAGATGGAAAGGGAGCGGCAGGCTTTCGGTGCCCTGCCGCTCCCGCTGTACATGCCGATGGACACTGCCGGGCCCTCAGAAGAGCAGCCACGCCTCCCGCTCGTTCGGCTCCATTTCGAGGCTGAACTCCACGACCTGCATGCGCTCGCCGGGAGCGTTGTGGTGGTGGAGGACGAGGAGCTTGTTGAGTTCTGGATAGGTGGCGAGGGCAGCTTCGTCCACGCTCATCGAGAAGCTGCCGCCGGCCACGTTGAAGATTGGCGCCCTGTCCGGTGAGGCCGTGATCAGGGGCCGTTTGGACAAGTCGTAGCGGATGA
>SLOM01000196.1 GCA_007132505.1 Candidatus Sumerlaeota bacterium | reverse complement strand
CGGGTCAGCTTCCCCCACCCATCTGCTTGCGGGTGTTGACCTTTTCGCCAAGCCGTTCGTGAGGGCGCCTGAGGCGGTTGTTCTCCACCTCCCAGATGTAGCCGGTGATGACGACGTCGTCTGGAATGAGCGGCGACTCGCGCAGCAGCCGGACCTGCTCCTCGCAAGCCTCGTCCACGTCGCGGAACAGGCGAATCCACTCGCCGAAACGGCCCTTCTTCAGGGAGAGGTGGGGGCACGCAGGATCAATGGCGACCTTGTCGGGATCAATCCCCTTGGCCTTCAGGCCCGCGACGAGGTCATCCGCCGTGGCTGACATCATGCCGCATTCGGTGTGGTTGATGACGATGATCTCCTTCGTGCCGAAGAACTGGGTGGTGAGCATGGCGGAGCGGATGGCGTCGTCAGTCACGAGTCCCCCCGCATTGCGGAAGACGTGTGCGTCGCCCGGGCGGATGCCGAGTGCCTGCTCGACGGGCAGCCGCTCGTCCATGCAGGCGAGCACCCAGAGGCGGCGGTTGTTCGGGATGCCCTTCTGACGGCGAAGCGCCCAGTCCTCGCGCTCGCGAAGTTCGAGATCAATCTGTTGCTGAAGCATGTGGTGGGACCTCCTTGGCATTGTTTTGTTTTGACCTAACCAATCAAGATGGTGCAATTTCGGAGCCGGGCTCACATGCCCCAGCCAGCCGAACACGTCTTGCCACCACGTCCGGAGCCTGATGCAGGATGCCAAGGCAGATCGTAGATTTCGACTTCAGGAGGCTCAACGGAATGCCCAACCGAGCGACAGGCCGGCAGATGGCGTTGGCCGCCATGGGGCTGGCGGCTGCGGTCCTGACCGCAGGCCTTGGAGTGCCCCCCGCTGCCGCATGCTGCGAAGACATCGAGATGATCCCGCAGGAGTACCTTGGCCGCTACGTTCATCAGCACGCCCCCGGGGAGAAGTCCCTCACTGTGGTGCCGGTGGACATTGACCCGCTCGGGGCTGACCCGATGACACCGTGGATCGTGCATGTCTCCACGCTCAATGTGCGTAGCGGGCCTTCCACGTCTTTCTCGATAGTTGGGACGCTGTCGAACGGAACGGCCGTCTCCGGCATCTACAACCTCGTGGTGGAAAGCGACGAGGAATGGATCGAGATCGAATGGAACGACGGCACAGCCCACATCTCCCGTACGGGTGTATATCGCATCCATCCCACGAACCAGGCGAATATAGACGAGTTCGGCAACCTGCCGATAGGTCAGGAACTGGTGAACCGCTGGTGGGGCGTGCCAATCAGCTACGAGCCGGATGACCTCGCGGAAGTCCCCTGGGAATACACGGCCCAGAGTCCCGGCCGGGTCTATCTGCTTCGTGAGGAGGTGGTGGAAGCGGTGACGGCCCTGATAGACGCGGCCTGGGAGGACGGAGTGGACTTCCGTGTTTCATCGCCCTACCGCTCCGGCCCGTCCCAGCAAACCATATACAACCGGAACGTGCAGAACAGCGGGCTCAACCAGCGCTTCAGCGCCCCGCCGGGACACAGCGAACACCAGCTCGGCACCACGGTGGATTTCTCCAGCCCCCGGACGGGGAGGTTCTTACGAAATGAGGACCCCGAATACGAATGGGTGGCCGAACACGGGGAGAGCTTCGGGTTCCGCCAGAGCTATACAGCGGACAACATCGAGGAAACCGGCTACATCGAGGAGCCCTGGCACTGGCGCTACTGGGGCGAGGAGCCGGAGGTTTCTGACGGCTGGCTGCTTTACTGAGCCGGCGGAGGAGGGATCAGCGCGAACCGGGCTTCTCGAGCTGGAGGCCCTTCTGGCATAGCGGGCATTCCTCCGGGCCGTGGACCACGAAGTTCAGTTTCGCCAGGGCATGGACGGGCGGACCCGGTTGGAACGCGCCCTTGCTCCGGTCCGCGATTGCGGCGAACCCAAGGAGCTGTGCACCTGCCGCCTCGACAAGAGGCACGAGTTCCATCACGGACTTGCCGGTGGTGATGACATCCTCGGCCAAGAGGACGCGCTCCCCCTTTTCAAGATGGAATCCGCGGCGGAGAGTGAAGGGTTCTCCCGGCTTGCGCTCCGCGAAGATCGAGCGGCACCCAAGCGCCCGGGCAAGCTCGTAACCCCACAGGATGCCGCCGATGGCGGGCGTCAGCACGGTGTGGACATGCAGGTCGCGCGGCAGACGACGGGCCATCAGTTGGGCGACCCGGGCGGCGTTGTCGGGTTGCTCGAAAAGGGTGGCGCACTGGCAGTACCGGTCGCTGTGGAGTCCTGAGCTGAGCAGGAAGTGCCCGTGCTTGATGGCCTCGCACTCCTCGAGAAGGGCAAGGGCCTCCAGTTCAGGACCTGTCACTGAGGTGGAATTGCTGCCTTCGCTATCCGCTCGTTCCATTGTGCCGCCTTCTTGTGGATGATATGCCGTGGGCTTTCCTCGTCGCTGGAATGGGGAAGGATTCCCCGGGTGACATGGAGCAGCAGACCGGAGAAATCCCCCGTGGCACGGCCCGCGGAGAGTGTCTGCTCCAGCGCCCCACCCTGCGCCCCGATTCCGGGCACGAGGAAGGGGAGGTTCGGTGCGACGGCCCGCAGCTCGCCCATCTGTTCGGGCTTGGTCGCGCCAACGACGAAGCCGCAGTTGCCTTGTTCGTTCCACCGGTCCGCTACCGCCGATGCAATCCGTCTGTACAGGCCGCCCGGAAGCAGGAACTCGCCCGTGCCGGGATTGGACGTCAGGACAAGGAAGAAGGAGAGCTTGTCCTCGTACTCAAGGAATGGTGCCGCGCTGTCGCGCCCCATGAGTGGGTTGAGCGTCACGGCGTCGGCGCCGAATTCCTCGAACATCGCGCGGGCGTAGTGCTTCGCGGTGGAGCCAATGTCCCCGCGTTTTGCGTCCGCGATGACGAATGCGTTGGAGGGGATGGCCTCGCGCACCTCGTACATCATGCGGACGCCCTGCCACCCATGGCTTTCGAAGAAGGCCATGTTGAACTTGTAGGCACAGACAATGTCCGAGGTGGCCTCGATGATGTCGGTGAGGAACTCGCGGTAGCCTTCGAGGGTGCGGGGGTAACGCCCGGGCAGGTAATCCACCGATGGTTCAAGACCGGCAGACAGGAGGCTGCCGGTGCGTTTCTGGGCCTCGGCCAGCTTGCGGATGGCGCTGTTCATGGCAGTTCCAGTGCTCCCGTCAGTTCGGAGACGCGGGCGAAGCCGTGCCGCCGGCAGTATTCTTCAAGACCCGCCAGAATTTCCAGCGGGGAGGGGGGATGGACGAAATTCGCTGTCCCCACTGCCACGGCGGAGGCACCCGCCAGCAGGAACTCCGCCGCGTCCTTCCAGGTCATGATCCCACCCATGCCGACGATGGGAACATCCACGGCCTGGCGGACGGCATGCACCATGCGCAGGGCGATGGGTTTCACCGCCGGACCGGAGAGCCCGCCCGTTACCGTCGCCAGGATTGGCCGGCGTTTCTCGGCGTCTATCGCCATGGCCGGGAAGGTATTGATGAGCGATATGATGTCCGCACCCGCCTCCACGGAAACGCGTGCCATGGCGGCGATGTCCGTGACTTGGGGAGCCAGCTTCACGATCAAGGGCCGTTTCGTGCCGGGACGCACGGAGGAGACGAGCTCCCGAAGGAGGGCCGGGTCCGTGCCGAACTGGCAGCCGCCGCGCTTGACGTTCGGGCACGACACGTTCAGCTCGTAGGCGGCTATACAATCGGTCTCCTCAAGGCGCTCCACGAGCTGCTGGAACTCCTCCACGGTCTGGGCTGCGAGGTTTGCGAAGACAGCCGTTCCTTTTGCCGCCAACTCCCGGCAGAAGGGCTCCTTCTTCGCGAAGAATTCCTCGATGCCGACGTTTTGCAGGCCGATGGAGTTCAGCATCCCGGACGGCGTCTCGTAGATACGCCACGGTTTGTTTCCGGGCCGGGGTGCCATGGTGAGCGCCTTCAGGAAGACCCCGCCGAGATGCGTGGGGTCGTATAGCTGGCGATACTCGGTCCCATAGCCGAAGGTGCCGGAAGCGGTGGTGACGGGGTTCTTGAGTTCCAGCGGTCCGAGCTGGACACGCATGTCAACCTTGGTGCCGGTGGCGGGTGCGCTCATGTGGACACCTCCAGGCGGAGCCGGCGCAGGTCAAAAACCGGTCCCTCGGTGCAGACCCGTTCGAACCCGTCCACCGTGTCCAGCACGCACCCGAGACAGGCGCCCAAGCCGCATCCCATGAAGCTTTCGAGGGCCGCATGGACGGGCACGGGCCAGTCCGCCGTCACGTCCTGCACGGCGCGCAGCATGGCGATCGGTCCGCAGGCCGCGATCATGTCAGCATCACGCCACTCCGAGGCGTGGTCGGGAACACGGCCCTTGTGTCCGGCCGATCCGTCCTCCGTCACGGCTTCCACGCGGCGGCACCACTGGCGCAGGTCCTCCAGCAGGTACACCTCCTGCCCACTTCGTGCGCCGAACCAGTAGTCAATCTCGATGCCGGGCCGCGCGGCGGACAACTCACGCGACAGGAAGTAAAGCGGCACCATGCCGATGCCTCCGGCCACCAGTACCAGCCGGCGGACGTTTTCCGGCACCCGGAACGATGTCCCGAGGGGCGCCAGCACGTCCACGGTTTCGCCGGGCCGCTTTCCGGCCAGAATCCGCGTCCCTGTGCCAACCACTTTGAACAGGATGCGCGCCACGCCTTCGCCCGGATAGACGTCCAGGATGCTGAACGGGCGCCGCAGCAGGGGGGCCGTGCCGTCGTTCAGCCGGAGATGCACAAACTGCCCCGGCTGCGCGTGCCGGGCGACCTCCGGCAGCCGGTAACCATGAATCCAGATTTCCGGCGCGACTTCCTCCGCCTCCACCACCTTGCCGATAAAGTGGCGGTTGGAGAGCACGGGGGCGGCGCTTTCCTGCTCGATGGGGTTGGTGGTGCGGGGGGCGTTCATCGGGTGGTGGCTTTGTTGGACTTTCCTGTTTTCCTCTTGGGAGTCTTGGTGCTGGTACTCTTCCTACCAGGCTTTTCGACGGGCTGCGGCTTTCCGTAAAGGTCGGGGGATTCGTAAACGGGCAACCCACCCACAAGCGTCATGGCCACGCGGCCCTTCATGGTGCGGCCCAGCCAGGGGCAGTTGCTGCTGCGGGAATGAAGGTGCCGGCGCTCGAAGGTGTAGGGCTGGCCGAGCTGCAGGATCGCCATGTCGGCGGGGCTGCCGGGTTGAAGCGTTCCCCAGGGCCGGTTGACGACGGCCGCCGGTGCCACGGTCAGCTTCTCGACAAGGAACTCCAGCGGCCAGCGGCCCGGCAGGACGAATTCGGTGAAGAGCAAGGGGAAGGCCGATTCCATTCCGATGATTCCGAACGGTGCCTCGTCGAAGACGTTGTCCTTGGCATTCGCGGAGTGCGGAGCATGGTCGGTTGCAATGCAGTCAATCGTCCCGTCCTCGAGTGCGGCGATGAGCGCCTCACGGTCCTCTTCCTCGCAGAGAGGAGGCTTCATCTTGGCGTTCACGTTGTAGCCGAGGACATCCTTGTCGGTCATGGTGAGATGATGGGGTGTGACTTCGGCGGTGACGTGGACGCCGTTGCGCTTGGCTTCGCGGATGGCCTCGACGGACTCGCGGGCGGAGACGTGGCAGATGTGAATGTGTCCACCGGTGGCCGCCGCGAGGGCCACGTTGCGGGAAACCATGGTGGACTCGGACACGCGGGGGATGCCGCGCAGGCCGAGCTTGAGCGACACGGCGCCCTCATGCACGGCGCCACTCCCGCTCAGGTTCGCGTCCTCGCAGTGCTCCATGACCGGGACGCCGATCATGCTGGTGTACTCCAGGGCGCGGCGCATGATCTCCGCGTTCATGACGGGGTAGCCGTCGTCGCTGAAGGCTCCGGCTCCTGCCCTCTGGAGCCGGCCCATGTTGGTGATTTCCTCGCCCTGCTGGCCCTTGGTGACTGCTGCCACGGGAATGACGCGCACGCATCCGGCCCGGGCCGCGCGGGACACCACGTAATGGACGCCCGTCTCCGTGTCGCAGACCGGCCGGGTGTTCGGCATACAATAGATGGTGGTGAATCCGCCTGCTGCTGCGGCCCGGCAGCCGGACTCGATCGTCTCCGCCGATTCTCCTCCCGGCTCGCGAAGGTGGGTGTGTAGATCAATGAACCCGGGAGCGATGTACAGCCCCTGGACATCGAACACCTTGTCGCCGCTTTCCGGACGGACTTCCGGTGCAATGTCCTCCACCACCCCATTGCGCAGGGCCATGTCCATCCGGCCGTGAAGCCCCTGGGAGGGGTCAACGATGGTGCCGTTACGAATGACCGTTCTGCTCATGCGCTTTCGCTCCCTGGAGGACGTAGAAGACCGCCATCCGGACGGCGACCCCGTTTGTGACCTGTGTCGTGATCAGTGTCTGTGGCAGCTCCATGACTTCCCGGGAGATCTCGACGCCCCGGTTGACCGGTCCCGGATGCATGATGATGGCGTGGTCCGGGGCATGGCGGAGCTGACGCGCATTCAAGCCGTACAGCATTCTATACTCTTCAAGCGACGGGAAGAGGTTCCTGCGCTGGCGCTCGAGCTGGATGCGGAGCAGGTAGATCACATCCGCGTCCGTGAGCCCTTCGCGAAGCGTGTGGACAGTTTCGACGTCGAGCTCGCGGAACCGGTCCGGCACGAGCGTCGGCGGCCCCACCAGCACCACCGAGGCGCCGAGCTTGCGGAATAGGAGAATGTTCGACCGGGCGACGCGGCTGTGCAGGATGTCGCCGACGATGGCGATGCGGCGGCCGGCAATGTCGCCGAGCGCCTCGCGGACCGTGAAGGCATCCAGCAGCGCCTGCGTGGGATGCTCATGGGCTCCGTCACCCGCATTGATGACGGATGCCTGCACGGCCTTGCCGAGGAAGTGCGGGGCGCCGGAGCTGCCGTGACGCATGACGACATAGTCGGCGCCGAGGGCCTCAATCGTCTCGACGGTGTCCAGGAGAGCTTCGCCCTTGTTCACGCTGCTCGTGGCGACGTCGAAGTTGATGACGTCAGCGCTCAGCCGCCGGGCCGCCAGCTCAAAGGAGGTGCGTGTGCGTGTCGAATTCTCGAAGAAAAGGTTCACCACCGTTTTGCCGCGGAGCGTCGGCACCTTCTTGATGGTGCGCGTCACGACGTCTTTGAAGCCGATCGCGTTGTCGAGGATGAGCAGGAGGTCCTCCTTTGAAAGGCCCTCGATGCCGAGCAGGTGCCGATGACGGAAGGTGGCCGGTGGGACGGTCTTCATTGGCCGGTGGTTGCCTCCTCCTTTTCGGACGGCGCGAGCCGGGTGGCACTTCGTCCGCTGGTCTGCCGGGTTGTGAACTCCATGAACCGGCCGCTCTGCCGTGGTCTGCCCTCGGGATAGCGCCCTGTGAAGCAGCTTGTGCAGTAGTTCAACGTTTGGGGCATCGAGCGCATGAGACCCTCCATGCTGACAAAACCGAGAGAATCCACGTCGAGGTACCGGCGGATACTCTCCACGTCCATGACATTGGCCAGCAGGTGTTCCTCATCCGGCGTGTCTATCCCGTAGTAGCAGGGATGCTTCCACGGAGGGGCGCTGACTCGGAAGTGGATTTCCTCTGCTCCGGCATCGCGCAGCATGCGGACGATCTTGCGGGCGGTGGTTCCGCGGACGATCGAATCGTCCACAACAGCTACCCGCCGCCCGGCAAGGACCTCCCGCACGGTGTTGTATTTGATTTTGGCGCCGAAATCGCGCAGCTTCTGTTCCGGTTCGATGAACGTGCGCCCCACGTAGTGTGAGCGCACCAGTCCGATTTCGAGCGGCAATCCCGACCCGGCGGCGTAGCCGAGCGCCGCAGCGTTGGAGGAGTCGGGCACGGCGATCACGACGTCTGCGTCCGCCGGGTGCTCACGGGCCAGCTCCTCGCCGAGCTTCTTGCGGAAGTGGTAGATGCTTCCTCCGGCGGAGTGGCTGTCCGGGCGGGAGTAGTAGATGAGCTCGAAGACGCAGAAGGACTGCGGGGCGGGCCCGAGCACCTGGTGCTTGTCCACCTCTCCGCCGCGGAACTCGACGACCTCGCCGGGCTGCATTTCGCGGAGGTAGGTGGCCTCGATGATGTCCAGCGCGCAGGATTCGGACGCCACCACCCAGGCGTTGCCGCCAAGGCTTCCGATGCACAGAGGCCGGAAGCCGTGTGGGTCCTTGATGGCGTAAAGGTCCTCTCCGTGGAGCATGGTCATGGAGAAGGCCCCACGCAGGCGCTTGAGGCTCATCGCGAGGGCTTCCGGAAATCCGGCGGCGCGGTTTTGCGCGATCAGGTGGAGGAGCAGTTCGCTGTCGGTGGTGCTCTGGAAGATGGCCCCGTTGGCCTCGAGGGCCCGGGCCAGCTCGTCGGCATTCGTCAGGTTGCCGTTGTGGGAGATGGCCAGATGGCCGCCGCGGTAGTTCGCGCGGAGGGGCTG
>SLOM01000190.1 GCA_007132505.1 Candidatus Sumerlaeota bacterium | reverse complement strand
CGCGGGGGCGCGGTAAAGCCCTTTACCGAGGGGGGGGATTTTTTTGCCGCAAGGGCTTGACAAGCCCGTCAGAATGTGTATCCGTTCCTGCATCCGCTCTACGGAGGTAAACAATCGTGGAAGCTCACCGGGCCCGAATTGGGCCGTGGAATCCTGTACCCTTGCTCTTGGCCTTCTGGTTGTTGACCGGAGCGTCATCGGGTTTTGCCGGGACATCGCCCGACGAAACCACACCGTTCAGCCAAATGTGGGAAAATGCAGCAGCCCTTCAGCGTGCCGAGGATTACGCGGCTGCCGAACAGGCTTACAGACAGATTCTGGAGTCCTATCCGGAATCACAACGGAGCCACCTCCGAGTTGCCATCGCACAGGAGCGAGGGGGAAAGCCACAGGAGTCCCTCGCAACTTATCGAGACGCGATCCTCATGGACGTGGACTCAAGCTGGGGAGCCACCGGCCTGTTTTTCATGGCGCGTGCCGCCAAGGATCAGGATGCACCACAGGACTTTGATTGGGCTCGTGACATGATTGGAAGCCGTCACCCCGACTCCGCATGGTCGGTTAGGGTTGAGATTCTCGATGCTCAGAGACGCGGCAATACGGCCGAAGCGTCCCTACTGGAAGCAGCGCTGGAGAATGAAATAGAAGCAACAGAGCATCTGAATGAAGCACTGGCGCTCTCTTCCGCCAACCAACTGGACAATGCTCTACTGATGTTGCAGCAAGGTCTCGCCGAGTACTCCGGGCAGCGGGTGAGCTGGCAATTGAAGGAAGCAGAGGGTCACGTCCTGATCCGCCAGGGTAGGTGGGACGAAGCCGGAGATGCGTTCGCCGAGATACTCACGGGGCTTGCGCATGAGTACCCGCAATCACGCGTGGTGACGGTGAGCTTGAAACGGCTTGCCGGCATCGCCCATGCAACCGGCCGGAAAGACGAGGCGCTGACACAATTTCAACAGTTGCTGGCGATCGCCGACAACCCAAGTGCATCGGAACACGCTGTTCTGCAAATTTGTGGACTTCTGATGGAGCAGATTTTGGAGGAGCGGCCAGTCAGTCGGGCTCGTACTTTGGAACTGGAGAAGCTGCTGAGGGAGACACTCAACGAGCCTTCTTATTCACGCTATACTAGATGTCGCACTGCCCTAATGCTAACTGAGCTCTATCTTTGGCAAGGTCGATTTGATGACCTTCACGAGGTCGCAGCCTTATTCACTGATTCCGAGGAAGGTTTTGCAATGGATGACAGTCTGCGCCTAGAAACGGCATCGGCCTACATCACAATCGCGCAAGCCTGCATGCTTCAACACCGATACAAGGACGTTATTCTGCTATGCGACAGAGTCCTCGAAAAGTATCCGGAGGCGAAGCGACTCTGGCCGACCATGGATCACCTTGAGCGGGCCTACTATTTTCGTTACGGTGCCTATAGAACTCTTGGCCAGAAGGGCAAAGCAGACAGGGTCTTGGAGGAGTTTGAAGAAAGATTTCCCGCATCAGTCTATCTGCGCTCCATTGAAACAATGAACGCTTATCCTGACTCAAACCAATTCGATCGAGTGGCTGATCAGTATGGGGATATCATCCGGGAAAACGTAAACAAAGAAAGGATCAGGTTACCGTGAGTGCTCATGTCTTCCGGCGTCATAGTGTATCATTAAATGAGTGGCAGCTCACCACTCGCATGAAGCGGCTCAACTGGGCATCGCCGCTCCTCTGCCTTGCACTGTTTTCGGCTCTCGTTGCTGACCGTGAGGTCCAAGCAGGATGCAATCCACCGCCCTGCGGCGACTTTCTCGTCGACGAATACACCCCGATCCAATGGGTGAACCAACCCCCCGCCCCTATTCAGGTAGATGCCTGCTGTGGTGGCTGGAAGCTCAACGGAACCCCAGTTCACAAGGCTGATGCCTACAGTATCGCCCGAATCCTCGGCTTGGAAGATGGCTTGTCTCAACAGCACGAAAACAAGCAGGCACCCAAACTGATCGACTGGGATCGGTACGCGAAACATGAGTACGTCCTGGGCGACAACTGCAACTACTATAAGCCGCAGCCACCACCCTGGAATTTAATTAAAGATCCTGTGGCCTACAGTTGGGACGGTCAGGTTGACATCGAGAAGTCTGGCGACTATAGTCTGGTGCTTGAGACATGGAACTCCGGCATCAAAAGTGAGTGGTGGCAATCCAGCGTCAGCGAAACGTGCCTCGAGTACGACCCTGATACAGGTCAGTGTCTCACATGGCAAATGTGCCCTTGGACAATGGTCAACTACACAGTTCCTGAAGAGAGGGTTTTCGTGGCTCAGGTCACTGTCAAGGGCGACACTGAGGGTGAGGCTATCTGTGACGCATTGGCACCGACCCCTCCCAAGGGAGATTCGTACCAAGTCACCTATTACGATGAAGATAACGAAGTTTACATGGAGGAGAAGGGCGAATACGCAGCGAGTTATAGTCTAAACCTTCAGAACCAGTGGATGCAGTGCGGAGAAGCTCTAAGTTTTGACCAGACAGTTTCGCACACAGTCAGCATGACGGCAAACGTCGGCGTCAATATTTACGCTGTGTCTGCCCAGGTCGGCACGACAGTTACTACCAGCAATACGACCCAGTTCGCGATGTCATGTTCCAAGGTTAGCGACTGCCACCAAACGATCTTGGAGTTCTACCAAAGTGATATGACCATCACTCTTTCGAATCGTCAAGAAAGAATGCAGGGGGAAACGGAATGGGGGGAAGAACTCGATGAAATAACCGTAACGAACATCTTCGTCAACGTCTATGCAGCCCGGTGCTGCAGCAGGAGGGAAGTAGACTCCACAATTCCAGCTTTGGTGGGGGGGTGAATATTATGAGGATTGTGCGTCTTGCTACGGCGGGCCTGTTGCTTGCCTCTACCTTCGCGTTTGATGGCACAGTTGCCCGCGGAGAACCGGGGAGCTATCTTGACCCGGTTTACCGTGAGATTGTGATCGCACTCCGGCTGGAAACTGACCCGGAGACTTTGCTCGAATCCGCCCTGAATGCCACAGACCTCAATGAAACCGGCAAGGAGCAGATCAGATCCATCCTGAACGGCAGCGAGGAAAGGGAGGAATTCGTCGAGATGATTGATAACCAGGACCAGTTCACCTGGATTCAGTCCCAGTGCTATTACAGCATTACCGGAGAGTTCCCAAGAGGGCAAAGGGTTGATCTGCCCAGTCCACCCGGATACACATCAGCCGTGTTTCAGAACTTGGGATCGATCGCCAGCCAGGATCGAGACCTCCCGGTTTACCGATCGGGCCTGAGTAACGAGCATTTCGAGCTGGCACTTCGTGGATTGATTGAGCCATTTGAAAGCGAGGAAATAGAGGAACTGAGGACGATCGTACGGGATTTTCACGTTGAGGAGAATTGTGATGCCCACGAGGACTTTGAATTCCTGTACGCAGCGTATGTGAACCAGACGAACGATTTCGATAAGATCACCGGACTCCTTTCCTCCAATGACTCGATCCTCCGTTGCTTCAGGCTGCGTGCAATGCGGGTCTTGTTGGGATCGAGCCTTGAAAATACGCACGCCAGAGATGTCGTGTTGGATTTGGGCAGAGCGTTTGCGCATTCACCCGAGTTTCGTGAATTCCGGGACCGGACACCCCTGCTGCACATGCTGTACGTGCGCAGAAATGATCCGGCTGTGACCCACTTCATTATCACCGAGTTGATCGGTAACAACGAGCTTGGGCCGGGACGCCTCTACCGTTCGACAGGGGCGCTGCTGACTGTCCTGCGGGACAGCAGTGTCGTATCGTATGGCACGGATGGGATTATTCGCCCTATCGATTCGGCCGAGCACAGCCTTCGTGCAAAGGGCTTAGAAGTGAGGGACGAATACAAGGTCCGCCACGACGTGCTTCATTACGCCGCCCGCGAGTAGCCCGTGTGCTTGACCGCTGGGCTTCCTCCGGCCATCGTTTCTGTCTGCTCCCGTCGAGGGAAGCCGGGGGCGGGCATCTGTCTGCGGAAGGTGCTCCTCCACATGACCACCCCGTCGTCTATCAATGTTTCAGGCAGGCCGCCGGCGGGCGGCTGGCAGGAGCACGTGCCGGGCGCGGAGCAGTTGGCCGCCCGTGTCACCGCTGCCATCCGCGGGCTTGGCGGGCGGGTGGTCGTGGCGTTCTCCGGCGGCGTGGACTCGAGCGTGGTGGCGAAGCTGGCCACGCAGGCGCTCGGGCCCGAGGGGGCGCTCTGCGTGCTGGCGCGGTCGGAGTCCAATACCGGGGAGGACGAGGCGCTCTGCCGGCGCATCGCCGAGGAGCACGGCCTCTCCCTCCGCGTGGTCGAGTACAGCGAGCTGGCCATTCCCAACTACGCGCGCAACCCGGCGGACCGGTGCTACTACTGCAAGAACGAGCTTTACGAGCGGCTCGCGGCGCTGGCCCGCGCCGAGGGGTACGCAGCGGTGCTGGACGGTTCGAACGCAGACGACGCGGGGGACTACCGGCCGGGGATGCGGGCGGTGGCGGAGCACGGGGTGCGCTCACCCCTTCGCGAGTGCGGGGTCAACAAAGCGCAGGTGCGGGAGTTGGCCCGGCACCTCGGCCTGCCGAATCACGACCGCCCGGCGGCACCGTGCCTGAGCTCCCGCGTGCCCTACGGGCAGGAGATCACGCGCGGGAAGCTGGACGCCATCGCGGCGGCGGAGCGCTACCTGCGCGGGCTCGGCCTGCGGGAGTTCCGCTGCCGTCATCACGGCGAGGTGGCGCGGCTTGAGGTGCCGCCGGAGGATTTCCCCCTTGTGCTGGAGAATCGGGACCGCATCGTGAGCGAATTCCGGAGGCTCGGCTTCGTCTGGGTCGCCATGGACCTGGCCGGTTTCCGGAGTGGTAGCCTCAATGCGGTCTTGAACCGCCGCGGCAGCGAAGGATAATCGAGGCGGCTTGAGCGGGGAACGGTACCCGTCCCCCACAAACGCACCGCCATTGGATATGGAGCAGGACAGATGAGAACAGGCGGCTTTCTCCGGATGGCTCTTGCAGCAGGGGCCCTCCTCCTTGCCGGCGCTTGGGCGCCCGCGCAGAACCGCTCCCTCGAAGGGCTCTTCGATCCGGATCCCACGCCCGCGCCGCTCTGGGAGGGCGAGGAACCGGCCACCTCCCCCGGTTCGCTGAGGATTGAGAACAACTCCGTGAACTTCGGGCGCGTGGAGGACGGCACACGGGTGCCCCTGGCCTACGAGATCGAAAATCGCGCGGACTTTCCCGTCCGCATCGTCAACATCGCCACTGGCTGCGGCTGCACGAGCCCGGCGGACAACCCGCGGGAGATCGGCCCCGGGGAAACCGCAACGCTCCGGTTTGAGTTCGCCACCGCCGGACGCGTCGGCAGCAACCGCCAGACGATCACTGTGCTGACGGACGACCCCGAGCGCAGCACCTACCGTCTCTTCTACAGTGGCGAGGTCTATACACCTTTCCGGTTCGATCCGCCGGCGCTTCAGCTCGGTACCCTTACCCATGGCGAAGGAGCCGTGAAGGAATTCTCCCTCCTTTTCCTGCAGGACGAACCGGTGGAGATAAAGAACGTCGCCACCCACGGCGACCAGCGCATCAGGGTGGAGCAGATCGGCCAGGAGCCCTACGAGCACGAGCACGGCACGGGGACCCGTTACCGCTTCCGCGCCACCGTGCCGGAGGACTTCCCCATGCAGCAGTTCACCACCGTGGTCCGGATCGAACACGACCGGCTGGACGGCCGGCCGCAGAACTACATGATCCGCGGTGAAGTGGCAGGGGAGCTGGCCTTCCGGCCGAACCGGTTCTTCCTCGTCGTGACCGAAGGCGAAACGGCCACGCGCTCGCTCGAGGTGTACTCGCGTGCCGAACGGCCCTTCACGGTGAAGTCCGTTGAGGTTGTGCAGGGCGACATCCCGGCGGAGTTCGTGGTTCGGGAAACGGAGTCGCTCTCCGTAAAGGAAATCGTGGCAACCGTGACCGGGCCGGAGCAGGCCCGAACCATTCAGGGCCGGGTAAGGATCGAGCTTGAGCGCGAGGGGGAGGTGGATCTGCCCGCCCTTGAAGTCCCGGCCGTCGTGGTGGTCCGTCCCGCCGCGGGGAACTAGGGGACACAGCGCGTATGGACTTCGTGCGTACAATTCAGCGGTGTGGTTTCCTGGTCGGCCTCGCGCTGGTGCTGGCGGCGGGCCATGCGTTCGTGGAGCCGTCCGGCCTTCTTTTTCAGCTCCACGAGGAGGATGACGGCACTGCGGTGGAGGAGCCCGGTCTGACCGCGGAGGAGGCCATGCCCGGTCCCCGCCGCGGCACGCCTGAGTGGGCTCTTCAGCAATACGAGGAGGGCACGGCGCTCTTCGTGGACACGCGCCTGCGGCGGGATTACGAGCAGGGCCATGTGGCCGGCGCCTTCCACCTGCCCTTCGAGGCGTTCCTGCGCGGCAGGCCGGACCTGCTGGATATCCTGCCGGAGGACTGGCTGCTGATCCTCTACTGTGAGGGCGGTGATTGCGACTCCTCCATGCGGGTGGAGCGGATGCTGCGCCAAGCTGGCTATACGGAGCTGCATCTGTTCCGCCCGGGCTACGGTGCACTCGTGGAGGCCGGCGTCCCCACTTCCACCGGCCCACCGGAGTTCTGAGAGCCATCCATCCCATGAACCAGGAAACACAGCAGCCGGACAGCATGGCTTCCCCGCGCAGCGGCGGGGGCTGGACGATGTCCTCGGTGCTGCTTGCGGCGCGGCTGCTTGCGGCCGGAGCATTGCTCTTGGCGGGTTATTTCAAGATGCAGGGCGGGCCGGTTGCGTTCATGCTGTCCATTGAATCCCTGGAGGTCGTTCCGGAATTTCTGATCGCGCCCTCCGCTTACTTCCTTCCGTGGTTCGAGATTCTGCTGGGCCTGACGCTGCTGCTTGGTGTCTGGACGCGGGAGAGCGCCATTCTGGCTTCCGGCCTTTTCGCCGTGTTCACTGCCGCGCTCATCAGCGTCCTTGCGCGGGGGATGAAGGTGGACTGCGGTTGCTTCGGTGGGATGTTCGGCGAGGCGGAGGTGTCGCTTTTCACGATTGGCCGCAACGTGGTGTTCCTCGTGGCGAGCGCCACGGCTGCCGTCTGGGGAGGAGGGCGTTTTGCCATCGAGCGCGTCCGGTCCTTCTCCAGCGGCTGAGCCCCCGCGAACGGGCTGGGCGGTCCGGCTTGCGGCCGCGGCCTGTGGCACGGCGGCAGGCGTTTGGCTGCTCTGCCTGACGGAGGAGTTCACTCCGGCCGGCTCGCCCGTGGGCTGGCTGGCCCTTCTGCTGATCCTCTCCAGCCACCTGATGCTTCTGCCCGCGGTGGCCTCACGGATCCGCTCCGCAGTGACGCCACCGGGAAGCTCCGGAAGGTTGCTGGAGAAGGTCCCGCTGCGGGTAACGCTCGCCCTGGCACTGATTCTTGTCCTCGCGGGCAGTGCCACGCTGACGTATCGCCACCATGCGCAGATTGCCGAGCGTCCCCTGCTGCCGGAGGCGTCGGCGCAATTGGGCCTCCTGACGCAGGTGAGTGCGCGACTCGAACGTGGCCTGCCGCTCTTCACTCCGCCCTATCGCGTGGGGGATTGGTCGCAGCGCAACGCGTTCCCCGGGCTGCTTGCCGCCGTCTATACGCTTCCGCGCCAGGCTGGTTACGAATGGCGTTACGCCTCGCTTGCCGCCATAGTGCTGCTGGGCGGCCTCGTTGTGGCGGCATTGGCCCACGCAGCGGCCGGTGGAATCCCGCGCGGACGCCATGTGCTGCTGCTCCTCGGGGCCGCCGCCGCGTCCGGAAGCTGGCTGATCCACGGCCGCTTTCTCGACTTTCTGCACTGGGGCCATGCGGCGCCTCTCTGGCCGCTGGTTTTCCTGTTCGGCTGGGCGCTGGGTGCCGGGTGGGCCATCGTGGCGGCGGCCAGCGCAGGACTGCTCGCCGCGATGAATCCCGGCTGGCTCCTGCTGCTTCCGCTGGCCGGGCTGGCGCTCTGGCGCGAGGCCCGTGGGCGCGAACACCTCTTCCTCCTCATGCTGGTCCTTCCACCACTGCTGAGCTATGGCTATACGCGCGGGGAGTGGGAGGCCATGTGGACCGGCATGACCGGCACGCTGTTCCAGGCCGGGGCGGAGCAGTACTCGGGCGCCACGGCATGGCGCTTCCCCACGATTCACGGCCTTACGGACCTGCTGGCGCTGCGGATCGGTCTATACGGCATCGCGCTGGCGGGGCTTGTCCTGCTGGGCCGGCGCATGCTGAGCTCAAACACCGGGCGGGAAAGGCCCATCCTGTTCTGTGCGGCAGCGGCGCTCGTCGTGGCGTTCGCCCCTGCGGCATACTTCTTCCACTGGGCGGCGCATGCGTTGCTGCTGGCGGGAACGGCCCTCGGACTTGCTGCTCCGCGGTCCGCCGGCGATAGCGGCAGCGCCCTCCCGCCGCTGCCGCGAAGCGTGTTCGCTGGCGCTGCGGCGGCCGCCCTGCTACTCGGCATCGGCTCGATCCATCTTGTTGCCGGCTTCCCCGGAGCGCTCAACCGCCCCGAAAGCGGCCACAGGCAGGATCATTTTCAATACCTTCTGGCCGGCTTCAATATCCCGAGCGAGGATCACGTCTGGGGCAGCAAGCCCCGCATGGCGACGGCCTTTGTGCTCGACCGGCCCACCGGCGGCATTCTCGAAATATCGCTGGCCGCACCCGGCGGGGAGTTCACGCCTTTCAATCCCGCGCTCATCCGCGTTAACGGGCTTCCCGTGGGGTTGTTCCGGGAACGGCCCGGCCGGTCCGGCTACGCCATTGTGCCGCTCCGCCCGGGTGAGGTTCATGCGGGCGTCAACATCGTCGAAATCGAAGCCGCCTGGGCCAGATCGCCGCGGAGTCTCAACCTCGCGGATGATGAACGGGACATCTCCCTCATGTACAGGGGGTTGCGCTTCCTCCCTGATTCATTGATCGCCGCGCAAAGGACGGAACATGCCCAAGTCGAGTAAGCCCGTCTCCGCGCCCGACCTCTATTGTATTACGGACGTGCGGCTCTCCGGCATGGCGCACGAGGAACAGGTGGCCCAGATGCTCGAAGGCGGAGCACGCATCATACAGCTCCGCGACAAGAACCTCCCTGACCATGAGTTCGAGCTGGTGGCGAACAAGTGCCGTTCCATCTCGCATTGGTCGGAAGCACTCTTTATCGTAAATGACCGTGTCCGCTCCGCGGCCGCAGTGAAGGCGGACGGAGTGCACCTCGGGCAGGGTGATATGTCTCCGGCGCAGGCACGCGAAATCCTCGGCGAGGAGGTGGTGGTCGGCCTGAGCACGCACAACCGCGCCCAGTTCACCCGCGCGCTGGAGGAGCCGGTTGACTATATAGCTCTCGGCCCCGTGTTCCCCACTACGACAAAGGAAAATCCCGATCCGGTGGTTGGGCTGGAATTCGTGACCGAGGCCTCCGAAATGCTGCGGGACGACCATCGTCCGCTCGTGCTGATCGGAGGCATCAACCAGGAGAATCTGCCCGCCCTGCTGGAAGCAGCACCGCGGGCGCTTGTCGCCATCATGGGCGGGCTGCTGGCGCGGAAGGACCTTGCCCACGGCGTCCGCGAATACCGCCGCATCATCAGGTGCCGGGAGTAGGTTCTGACCGAGGGTGGACGTTCAGCGCCGGACGGCCATGAGGACGCCATCACGGACCGGCAGCAGGCTCGCCGCCCAGCGCGGGTCGCGGTAGATGGCACGCGTTGTCGCCACGACAGCCTCCGTGTTCTCGTCCCACTCCCCCTCAGGCATGACCACACGCCCGTCCCAGAGCATGTTGTCGTAGAGCAAAAGCCCGCCCGGCCCAAGGACTTCTCCGGCAAACCCGAGTGCCGCCGGGTATTCCTTCTTGTCTATATCGCAAAACACGATGTCCCAGGGCCCCCTGAGCTGCTGCGCCACCTTGAGGGCATCTCCCTGATGGAAATGGAGCCGGTCCGCCACGCCGGCGCGTTCTGCATACCCGCGCGCGAGTTCAAGATTCGCTCCGTCAAAATCCGTGAGGTGAACCTCCGTCTCCGGCGAGCCGAAAACCCACCAGAGCGCGGAGTAGCCGAAACCACTCCCGAGTTCCAGCACGCGCCGGGGCCGCGTCAGCATTGCGATCTGGCGGAAAAACCGTCCCACCTCCGGGCCCACGATGGGAAAGGCCCGCCGCACGGCCTCCTCCTCCATCTCCCGAATAACGGGGTGCGGGGCCGGGCCGGAGACCGCCAGGCGTGCGAGGTAGACTTCCACGTTCTCGTCGAAAATCCGGGACGGAGGCATGTCTATACGAATCTCCCTGGGGTGGCTACGGCGCAGGCTGTGTTTCCAGGCGCAGGGAGAAGTCAAGCGCCGGAGCCGAGTGCGTCAGCGCACCCACCGACACCCGGTCGGCTCCGAGCCGCGCCAGGTTCTCAATTGTATCCAGTGTCACCCCGCCGGTGATTTCGATCTCTGGCTTGCCCTTGGCCAGGGCGATCGCCTCCCGAAGCTCTGCCTCGTCCATGTTGTCGAGCATGAGTAGGTCCACCTCCGCCGCGAGTGCGGTGCGCACTTCTTCCATGTTGCGCGTCTCTGCCGCGATGGCCAGCGGCGGGCGCAGATGTGCCACGCGGCGGAGCGCCTCCGCCAGCCCCCCGGCGCCGTCCGCGTGCGTGTCCTTCACCATCACCATGTCGTACAGTCCGGCACGGTGATTTATGCCGCCACCGCAGCGCACCGCTCGCTTCTCCAGGTCGCGCCAGAGCGGTGTCGTCTTGCGCGTGTCGCAGATGCAAAGGCCCGAGCCCTGCACCGCAGCCACGTACTGCGCCGTGCAAGTCGCAATTCCCGAGAGCCGCTGGAGAAAGTTCAGTGCCGTGCGCTCGCCCGCAAGAAGTGCCCGTGTGTTGCCTTCCAGCTCCGCCACCATCTCCCCCGCGATGATCTCGTCCCCATCCTCCTTGAGCGGATAGACAGTCACTCCGCCGAGCACCGCGAAGACCAGATAGAAGGGCTCCACGCCGCAGAGGACCCCGGACTCCTTCGCCAGTATGGTGACCCGGGCGATGTCCGATTCTCCAAAGACGGCAAGGCTGGTAACGTCACCCGCCTCGCCGAGGTCCTCCAGCAGGGCCGTGCGCACCCGTTCCTCCAGTGTGGGGAACGCACCCTCATTCATAGGAGTGTCCGGTATCGGGATAGGATTTCTCGCGTACATCACGGGCGAACTTCCGCAGGCCGCGGAGCACGCCCGCCCTCATGTCCATGTACTTGCGGGCAAAACGCGGCGGCGATTCCGTCAGTCCCACAAGGTCGTGAAACACCAGCACCTGCCCGTCGCAGTGCACACCGGCACCAATGCCGATGGTGGGGACGGAGAGCCGCTCGGTGACCTGTTGTGCGAGTGTTGCCGGGACCAGTTCGAGCACGATGGCGAACGCCCCGGCCTCCTGCACGCGCAGACTCTGTTCGAGCAGTGCCTTTGCTGCGTCCTCGCCACGCCCCTGCACGCGGTAGCCGCTTGTGGCGTTCACCGACTGTGGCGTCAGCCCCACGTGTCCCATCACGGGGATTCCCGCGGAGACGAGCCTTTCCACCGAGCTGAGCACGTGCGGGTCATTGGTCTCCAGCTTGACCGCCTCCGCGCCGCCCTTGCTCACGAGGCGGCCGGCGTTTTCCAAGGTCTTCTCCACGCTCACCTGGAAGGTCATGAAGGGCAGGTCGGCCACGATCAGCGGGCGCTGCGCGCCCCGGGCCACCGCCGCCGTGTGCAGGATCATCATGTCCATGGTGACGGGCAGCGTTGTCTCGAAGCCGTGCACCGTGTTTCCGACGCTGTCGCCGACAAGGAGCACATCCAGCCCGGCCTTGTCCGCAAGGGCGGCCGTTGGCGCGTCGTAGGCGGTCACGACGGTAATCGGCCGGCCACTGGCCTTCATCTCCTGCAGGTGTCCAACGCGGACCTTCTTGAGTGTACCTTTCGGCGCCGGTGGCACCTTTCCCGGCGTGGTGGTGTCAGTGGCGTTGGTGTTATCTTGCCCGGACAATATGCGAGCCTCCTGATGGTGGGCGGACGTTCGGTGTGGGGCCGGACCAACATGGAGCCGAGTCTCTCCCCCGTGTGCCAGCAGATTCTGCGCGCCCGGGACTCCGGGCCTCATTCGCGGAAGGTGGTGTACCAGCCGCGCAGGTCCACATGGAGGTACGGCGTGCCCTCGCTCGGGCCGGGGCCCTGGAAGGATTCCACGATGCCGAGCCCTCCGTACATCCCGATGCGGTCCATGGTGTCCTTTGCGATCTCGGCCATGACTTCGGCGTCCTCGGTGGTGACCTCGCCATCGCCGGTCAGGTCACCCATGCGTGGCGGTGCCCCGCGCTCCTCCTCATCGGTGCGGCGTGGGTCGTAGACGAGCGCCACGGCGTCGCCGTACTGGAAGCGCGAAAACTCCGCGAGCGATACGCCCCGGCGCTCCAGCCGGAGCCGTTCGGTGGGCGACACGAAACCCCGCAACACCGCAACGTGCCTTGGATCGTGCCCGGCGGCGATCCATTCGGCGTAGAACTCCTCGAGGAACTTGAGCAGCCGGGGCGAAATGGACACGTAGCGCACCTCCGGCTCACTCTCGTCCGGAAAGACAGCCGGCATGAGCTCGCCGAGCGTCAGGTGGGGGAGGATGCGGGCATCGCGGGTGCGCTCGTCCAGCCGGTAGAACACGCCGGGAGGCGTGTAGAGGTGGGCATGCTCCCGGACGGGACGGGGGGCGGAGCCGGACCGTTCGTTGGGGTAGATGCCAACGTTCTGGCCGTGAAGTATGCCATCGCCGGTGCGATCGAAGGCGACGCCGGAGAGCAGAAGCACGCCGGCGCGGGCAGACCAGGCGGGTGCTGCCAGCTCTGCACCGGTGGAGTGAATCTGCCCGGCACCACGCTGTGCCCGGAGTTCGGCCGCCTGCGCGCTGACGTAGCTGGCGCCGCCGCCGGAGGCTCCCGCGCGCCACACCACCGATCCGTCCGGAACGGGAAGCAGGATGTCGTCCGGCTCCGCCTCCCAGAGGACCTCGGAAATGGACGTCTGGCGGAGCAGGCCGCGGTAGTCGTCGAGCGAGGTGCGCGACTCCGGCCGGGTGGAGAGGCCCCGGGGCGGACGGACCACCGCGCGCAGCCGGACCTCGTCGCCCGGCTCCACAAGAACGGCACGGCTGGCCAGCCTCATGGCCTCCCCGTTCACTTCAAGCGTCAGGGAGCCCTCCTGCTCGGTCAGCGCGGCGGACCGGGCAATGCCGCGTGTCACGGCCTGGCGGAGGAACTCCATCGGCTCCACATCGGGAGCGGCGATCGCAGGGGCGGTCTCGCCGTTGTGCTCCTCCTCGGCGGCCAGCGGGGATGCCGTCATGAACAGCAGGGCGAGCAGGGCAAGGGAGCGGGTAGCAAGGTCAACGGGTCGCATTGGTTCCTGCCTCCTCAAGGTGTTGCGGCGGTTTCGTGTCCAGTTGGACCAGCGGCAGGGTAGGGGACCCCGGGGGCGCGAGGACAGAGAAATCCGTTGCGGTGCGCCGGAACCGTGGAGTTCCCTATGATCTCAAAGGCGGCGGGGGTACCACGCCCCGCGTATGGAGGAGATGTGACCAACAAAATGCGCGCGAACACGGGGAATATAATGGGTCGAACGTTGTTGGCGGGGCTTCTGGCGATTCTGCTGGCTGGTGCATTCGCCCTTCCAGAACCGGTCCAAGCACAGGGAAGCGATGAAATTCAGGAAATGCAGGATGACCTGCGCCGCATGTTCGCTCGCGGTGAATATGAGCAGCTGATTGAAAGCGCGGACGACCTGCTCGCCATAGACCCGGGCAATCGTGCGGCCACCTTTTACCGCTCCAGGGCTGAAACCCGCATCGCTCGTGGCGACTTGGAGCCACCGGCCGCCGGTGCCGACCTCCTCCGCACGCGTCCCAGCACAGCCGGGCGTGAAGAGGCCCGCGAAGCCACCGAACGCCTCATCGAACCTCCACCACCCCTCGAACCACGCAGGCCGGCCACCGGCACCACGATGCTCGGGAACCTCCTGGCGGATTACCGAGAGCACATCATGGTGGGCGCGGGCATCCTGCTCGCCCTCCTGATCCTGCTCTTCGTCTGGCTATGGAGGCGCTCACGGTCCGAGCCCGCCCCGGCCGCCGCGGGCGGAGGGGGAGTCCCGCTCTCCGACATGCCCACTCAGGTGCAGCGCCCCACCGAGCGCAAGCAGCCCGCCGTGCGCCGCTCCACCCGCGAAGTCCGCAAGCCCAAGAAGGAAGTAGCGCCGCCCAAGGAAGCTGAGGAGCCACGGGAGGAAACCGAGGAAAAGGAACCAACACCTCCGCCTCCGCCAACCGAACCCACGGCGAAGAAGGAGCAGAAGAAGAAAGAAGAGGAACTGCCCCAAGCACCGCCTCCCTCCGACAGTCTTGTCCTCGAGGATTACCTCCAGAAAGACGAGGAAAAGAAGGACAAGGAGGACGAAATCGGCTCCTCGCTTGGCATTGATTACTCCGAGACGGAACAACTCAAGCCCGAGGGCCTGAAGCACGAAAGCATCGGTGGCGACAAGGAAGAGGACGAGGAGAAGACCTACCACTCCCTTATGTTCGGTGCTGAAGGCGACAAGGACGAAGAGAAGAAGCCAGAGCCGGACAAGGACAAGGAAGAGCTGAGCAAGAGCCAGTTCGACGACCAGTTCGCCAACATGATGTTCGGGAGCGGCGCGGAGGAGACCGTCCAATCCTCTCCGGGCGAGCAGGAGCCTGGCGAGACCAAGGCCGTCTCGGAAGACGAGGATGATCCGGACAAGACGAGACTGACCAGCCCGCCCCCCAGCGCAGAGAAGGGCTCCCAGAAGGTCTCCATGTTCGACCGTCAGCGCCAGACCGGCCAGGAGGCGCTCGAATCGGGCGATTACGGCCGCGCGGTGCAGTGCCTCAGCGTCGCCGCCAGCCTCCGTCCCGGGGATCAGGACGTCCGCAAGATGCTGGAGGAAGCACGCAAGAAGCGCCGCGGCGGCTGACCCGCCCTCCTCTCCCAGGAGCGACATCGGCCCCGGGCATCCGCCCGGGGCCGTTCCGCATCATGCACAGCCCCGCTCCAAGGTTCACTCTGGACACCGCCTCCGCCCGATACCAACATCGCCGGAGTCTTGGACACCCCCCGGTCCGATCCATTGGAGGAGACAGGAGATGCAGAAACGAGTTGCCGTATTGGGAGCGGCAGGCCTTGCGCTGGCGCTCGGGACCGCCGCCGAAGCACAGCCGGTCCCATCACCGGATGAGGAATTCCGGGGTGCCTGGGTCACCCGCTTCGAATGGCCGCGGTCCACGGAGGCCGCCACCCGCCAGAGTATCATCAACACCATGGAGACGCTGGCGGACGCGAACTTCAACGCCGTCCTGTTTCAGATACGCGGACAGTGCGACGTGCTCTACCCCAGCCCCTACGAGCCATGGGCCCGGCAGTTCAACTGGACCGACCCGGGCTGGGACCCGCTCCAGTTCGCCATAGACCAGGCCCGCGCCAACGGGCTCGAGTTCCACGCCTACATCAACACCCACACGCTGATGCAGGACACACCGCCCGCCCAGACCGAGCCCCAGCACCGCTACAACCTGCACAACGCCGCCAGCGATGACCCATGGGTCATCCACGACACCAACGGCAACCCCGTGGACTTCACCAGCGGGTATTCGTGGATCAGCCCCGGCCACCCCGACGCCGAGGCATGGACCCGCAAGATGATCAACCACGTCGTGGACAACTACGATGTGGACGGTCTTCACTTCGACCGCATCCGCACCCCCGGTGCTGGCTACTCCTACGATCCGCGTTCGATCGAGCGCTTCGAGGGCGACGGAAATCCCGACGGCGAGGAGTGGGGCGACTTCATGCGGTCCCAGATCACCCGTCAGCTTCGCCGCATCTACGGCGCCACGATGCTCCGCAATCCCGACATCAAGGTCAGCGCTGCCCCCTTCGGCATCGTCAAGCGCGTAGAGGGCGGCTATCAGGGCACCGGCACGCAGAGCTACTACTCCTGGTACCAGGACTCCTGGGGCTGGATGCAGAGCGGCGTGCTGGACTTCCTCGTTCCCATGATTTACTGGGACATCGGATCGGCGCACCCGTTCGAGGTGCTGCTGGCGGATTTCCTGGCGCGCGACGGCGGCCGGCACATTGTCGCCGGATCCATCACTTCCCGTGACTATATCGAGCAGGTGTACGAATCGCGCCGGCAGGAAGCGCCCGGCCAGGTTATATTCTCCTACGGCTCCGCGAACTGGCAGCTCTACAAGGACGGTCCTTACTCCGAACCCGCGGACCTGCCCGTCATGCCATGGAAGGAGGATCGGCAGGACGCGCTCATCGCCGGCACCATCACGGACTCCGGCGGCGAACCCGTCCTGGACGTCCGCGTCAACCGCGAAGGCGACAGCTACAACTACCTCACCGGCGCGGACGGCTTCTACGCCATCCTGAACATACCACCCGGGACCTACACCATCACTGCCAACAAGAACAATGTCGGCACCGCCAACGTGATCGTGGAGCTGGAGGCAGGTGATATACGCGAGGTCAACATGATCCTTCGTGGCGACCCCGCATGGGTGACCTTCGACCGGAACGTGTATTACCCGGACGACGAGGGGGTCCTCACCGTAGTGGACGAGGAAATCGGACCCGAAGTGGAAACCGTGACCGCCATGCTCTCCAACCTCACGCAGGACGAGGAGATCGAACTGACCCTTCCGCGGACCGAGCCAAACACGTTCGCGGGCACCTTTAGCGTCTCCACCACGGGCGCGGCGGACGCACTCCCCACCGCCCCGGGAGACGATCTGCGCGCGGTCTACGAGGCGGACGGTTTCCTGGCCGTCGAGACCGCACGGATAGACGAATACATCCGTGTGCTTCACGAGCCGGTCGGGGAGCTTCCCCCGCCGGGCCTGCTGATGGATGGAGGCTGGGAGGCTGGTGAACCTGTGGGCGCCTCCGGTACAGCCGGCGGCCCCGGGCCCGCGTCCGCATTCACCGGAAATTATGTCATCGGCTACAATCTGGAGGGTGGGTACGAGACCGACCTTCCCACCGAGCAGTGGCTGACCCTCCCGCCGGCTGACCTCTCGCAGGGGCATGCCACCGAAATCCGCTTCCGCCGCTGGCTCCAGGTGGGACCCGCGGAAGAGCATGGTGCCCGCATCGAAGCCTCATACGACGGGGAACTCTGGTTCCCGGTCTGGACAAACCCGGAGGGCGGTACGGGCGACTCGGAATGGCAGCTGGTGGATTATCCGGTCGGCCGCTGGATGGACGGGCGCCCCGCCGTCACCTTCCGCTGGGCCATGGGCCCCGTGGACGCAACCGACAGTTACGCCGGGTGGCATCTCGACGACATCGAGGTTCGCCAGCTCCCCGGCCGCCAGATAGACTGGATACTCGACGACGGCGAGCCCGGCTTCGAAGTCACCGGCGAAAACTGGGAGACCAGCACCTGGGGCGCGAACTACGGCCCCACAAAGCACTACAGTGCACCGGGCGACGGGACCACCGAGGCCAGCTGGACCATCCGTCAGGCCCCACCCGGTGTCTATACGCTCCGCTTCTGGGTCAACCGGAGCAGCTACGCCTCCGGAGCCTACTATACCGTCCATCACGACGAGGCGGGAGATGACGGCGAGGTGGTCGTCGCAAGCCAGCACTTCGTGGACACCGGCTGGCACGAGATTGGCACCTTCGCCTTTACCGGTGGGGAGATCCGCGTCGTCCTGTCCGACCAGTTCGACGGGCCCGGTGGCTTCGTCGTGGCAGATGCGCTCCGCATCACCAAGGAAGAGCCCCTCGATCCGCCCGATCTCCCTGTCGAGGGCTGGTTCCTGTTCTGACAGGAGCCGAACCCCAACACCCCTGGAGGATCACGTGAAGCTCGGCAAGTTCGAATTCCACCTCATCCGCGAGTCCACCGTCCGCTTCGACGGCGGAGCCATGTTCGGCCACGTCCCCAAGTCCGTCTGGAACCGGCTCGTGTCCTGCGACCGGTTCAACAGGGTCCTCACCGCCTGCAACTGCCTGCTCGTGAAGGCGGACGGGCGGAACATCCTGGTCGAAACCGGAATGGGAACAAAGTGGAGCGAAAAGGCCCGCGGGCTCTACGAACTCCAGGGGACCAGCTTCCGCGACACGCTCGCCCCCCATGGACTCCGCCCGGAGGATATAGACACCGTACTCCTCTCGCACCTCCACATAGACCACGTGGGGGGGCTGACGGAGTACGGTGCGGACGGAACGCCGCGCCTTGTCTTCCCCAATGCAAAAGTGTACATACAGAAGGGCGAATGGATGGCCGCGCACAATCCGGACCCCCGCAGCGTTCCCAGCTACAGCGGGGAGGACTTCGACCCCGCCGAGGAGGCCGGCAAGCTGCATCTGCTCGAAGGCGACGGAGAGCTCTTCCCAGGCATCTCCTGTGAAGTCACCGGGGGCCACACCGTCTGGCATCAGATATTCCGCTTCGAATCGGAGGGGAAGGTGCTCTACTACCTTGCGGACATCTTCCCCTCACCGGCGCACCTGAAGCCCCACTGGGTGATGGCCTTCGATCTGGTGCCGCTGGAGGTCATGCGCGCCCGGGCCCGCCTGCTCCCCCGGTTCAAGGAGGAGAAAGCGCTCTGCCTCCTCGGTCACGCCCCGGAGAATCCCATCGGCTATATCGTGGAGCAGGACGAGAAGGATCGCTTCATTCCGCTCGAAAAGGAGGACTGAGCCATGCCGCTCATTGATCCCGGAGACAAGGCCTGGCAGGACGTCTATCGCGTCCTGATAGACTGTATTCAGCCGCGCCCCATCGGGTTCATCTCCACCGTGGACGCCGAGGGCCGGCCGAACCTGGCGCCCTACAGCTTCTTCAACATGGTGAGCGCCAACCCACCGGTGTGCTTTTTCTCCCCCGGAGTGAAGGGACGCGGTGGTGGCCAGAAGGACTCTCACCGCAACGTCCTGGAGGTGCCCGAATTCGTGCACAACGTCGTGACCGAGGACATTGCACGACGCATGAACCAGACGGCGTTTGAGTACGGCCATGGCGAGAGCGAGTTCGGTCCGGCTGGCCTGACGCCCGAACCCTCCGGCCGGGTCCGGCCGCCCCGTGTGGCCGAATCGCCCGTCAATTTGGAGTGCCGCGTCGTGGATATCAAGTCCTTTGGCGACTGGCCCGGCGCGGGCACCGTCATCTTCGGTGAGATCGTTCTTATTCATGTCCGCGAGGGGTTGCTGGACGACGGGGGGCGCATCTCCCCGGCGCGGCTCCGCACCATTGGCCGCCTCGGCGGATCGGAATACTGCACCACCCGCGACACCTTCACCCTGCATCGCCCCCGGTCGGCGGACTACCGCCCCGACGAAATGGACTGAGGGGAGCAGGAGAAATCACTCTCCAGTCACGCCGCCTCCCGCCAATGCCATTCAGGATACCCGATATACACCTGCCAAAGCGCCCGGCGATGGAGAGTCTCTCCAGCCGGGCGTGGAGGTCGGCAATGGAGGCTGTCCGCTCCGGGTGGAAACCCCGAACCCCACGGGAGACCGCCGAAATCGCCCTCTGGCTGAGGTACCTCCCGGAGGAGACGGACGGCCTGAAGACGGCAGATGCATTCCTTGATGCAGCGCTCGCGTGCCAGGAGCCCTCCGGCCGCATTCCTCCCGCGTGGGATGGTGGGGAGGAGCTGCTCTCTGTCTATCCATCGCTCGATCCGCCGCTGCTGAGCTGGGCGGAATGGAACCTCTTCCTTTCCTTGGGCAACGAGGAGCGCATCGCCCGCGTTCTCCCCGCCCTTGCCCGCCATTTCGACTGGTACACGCAGAACCGCACGCGGGAGCAGGGCTACGTCTGGTGTGCCCGCGAGGAAGCCTCCTCTTCCGGCTTCCGCCGCGAGGCATGGGGATGGGCCGACCGGACGTGTCTTGCGGCGCTCGACGCCGAGCACATCGCCGCCATGGCACTCGAAGCAGATCGCTTCGAGATCGCCGAGGCCGCCTCCGCGAACTATCTCGGTCTCAAGGCCCTGGCCAACGAGACCATGTGGGACGAAGTGACCGCTGCCTATGTGGACCTGGACGAGGACGAAATCCCGCTCGGTCACGTCACCGCGGGAACCTTCCACGCCCTGCTGGCGGGCTTGGTGGAGGGGCAGAAGCGCCACGAGCTGCTGGGACACCTGCTGACGCCGCGGACGTTCGGCCACTCCATGCCGGTGCCGTGGCTGTCCGCAAACAGCAAGCTCTTCTCCGCAGCCGGTGCTCCCCGCGCCGGAGCTGTCTATCCCCTGGAGAGCTACCTCCTGGTCCGCGCCCTCGAGCGTGCCGGGGCGGGCCTGGAGGCCCACGAAACGGCGCTGCTATACATGGAGCACCTGGTGGAGGCCGTGGAGAACGAAGGCGATTTCGCCGCCTGGTACGCCCCGCGAGCAAGGCAGCGGGGTCAGGACGCACCGCTCGGATTCCACGCCGGAGCCGGACTTGGTCCCGTGGCCATGACGATCGAGAGTCTGATGGGGATTCATCTGGACGCGCCAATGGAGCGGGTACGCTGGTTCCTGCGCCTGCAGGAAACGCATGGCGTCCGCGGCCTGCGCTGTGGTGCCGCCACTGTCAACCTTCACGCAGAATGGAGGAAACGTGGCTGGGATGTGCGCGTGGAGACAGACGCACCGCTCGAGATTCAGGCCGAGGGGCCCTCCGGCGTCCACATCCTCGACACTCCCGTCCCCGGCATCCGCGAAAGCCGCGTCGAATAATGGCTATACACCGCGGGCGAAGCGATTCTTCTATCCCGTCGTGCTCGGCATGACCGGCTTGGACAGCATGCTCGGCTCCTGGGACTCCTCCAGGTAAGTGTAGCCGTTCATTCCGTCTATATAGAACCGGAGCAGCAGGGCACTGTCCTCAAGGTTGATGCGGCGCTCGCGGACGGCCTTCTCCACCTCGCGGCGGAACTGCTTGATCATCTGTTTCGGCTCGTACTGCACGTAGCTGAGCACCTCGGAAACCGTGTCGCCTTCCAGCACGTGCTCGAGCACCGGCTCACCTTCCTCGTCCAGGCTCACGTGCACGGCGTTGGTGTCCCCGAGCAGGTTGTGCAGGTCGCCCAGGATTTCCTGATAGGCACCGATCAGGAACGCACCAAGGTAATAGTCTCCGCCGGTAAAGGGGTGCAGCTCGAGGATCTTCTTCACTTCGCGCAGGTCAATGAACTGGTCCACCTTGCCGTCTGAATCGCAGGTGATGTCCGCCAGTATGCCCCGGCGCGTGGGTTCCTCGTTCAGCCTGTGGATCGGCATGATGGGGAAGAGGTGCCGGATGGCCCAGCTGTCCGGCATGGACTGGAACACGGAGAAATTGCAGAAGTACGTGTCCGCCGTGATTTCCTGCAGGCCCTCCAGTTCCTCGGGGAGGTACGTCTGCTCTCGGGCGGTTCTCCTCACCCGCTCACAGATGCCCCAGAAGAGCCCCTCCGTCACGGCGCGTCCCTGCAGCGACAGGTAGCCCAGGTTGAACAGGTTGATCGCCTCCTCGCGGGCCTGTGTCGCGTCGTGGTAGTGCTCCAGGTAGTTCTTGGGCGTATAGCCGGTGTATATTTCCCACATGTCGTGGAGCGGCTGGGGGTCCTCCTCCTCCGGCTCGGCGAAGTCGTGCGTCATGGATTCTTCGTAGCCGCTCCGCCCGAGCACGTTCAGCACGAGCATGCTGTGATAGGCGATCACGGCGCGGCCCGACTCGGTGAAGATGTCCGGGGTGGGCACCTCCGCATCGTCGCAGACGTTCTTGATGCGGAACACCACGTCGTTGGCGTATTCCTGGAGCGTATAGTTGACGCTGGACTCGAAGTTCGTCTGCGACCCGTCGTAGTCCACGCCGAGGCCGCCGCCCACGTCGAGGTACTGCATCCCCGCGCCCGCCAGCTTCAGCTCCGCGTAGATGCGTGCCGCCTCCGTGATTGCCGCCTTGATGTGCCGGATGTTCGAGACCTGGCTTCCCATGTGGAAATGGAGGAGCTGCAGGCAGTCCTCCATGTTGCGTTCCTTGAGGTAATCGAGCGCCTTCAGGACCTCGGGGATGGTCAGGCCGAACTTGCTCCTTACGCCCGCGCTGTTCTCCCAACGGCCCACGCCGCGGGAGGCCAGCTTCACCCGCACGCCGATGCGCGGGCGGACCTTGTGCTTCTCCGAAAAGCGCACGATCATCTCCAGCTCGCTGAACTTCTCCACGATCGGGATGATCCGCTTGCCGATCTTGCTCGCCAGGATGACCGTCTCAATGAACTCCTCGTCCTTGAAACCGTTGCAGACGATGGGGGTGGTCGAATCGTCCACCATTCCCATGATGGCAAGCAGCTCCGGCTTGGATCCCGCCTCAATGCCGAAGCCCAGCGGCCGGCCGAAATCAAGGTACTCCTCAACCACCTGGCGTTGCTGGTTCACCTTGATCGGATAGATGCAGGAGTAAGTACCCTCGTACTCGTTTTCACGGATGGCCCTTTGGAAGGCCTGGTGAATCTCGTGGAGCCGATGGTTGAGGATGCCGGGGAAGCGCAGCAGCACCGGCGTGGAGATGCCGCGCGCCTTGAGCTGGTCGGTCAGCTCCTTGAGATCCACGTACCGCGCGGGGTCCTTCTCCGGGTGGACGCGCATGTTTCCGTCCGGCCCCACGGAGAAGTAACCCTTTCCCCAATTCTGGACTCCGTAGAGTTCCACGGAATCCTGCACCTTCCACTTTTCGATCGCCCGGATTGCCGTCTCTCGCGCCATCTCTGTTGCCTGCCCTCCTGGGTTGAACTGCGGTGGGGTGGGTACCGGCGCGAAGGGGGCCGGATCAATGAGGATGGTGATTGGAGGCGCAAGAAAAGGACCGCGGCAGCGCGCACCACTCCGCCCTGCCCGACCCGGTCATCGCACCGCCAGCACCGCTGCGTTCGTGGCATGCCTCCAAGCCCCGGAGCGGAAATCCTCCGATGGCTGCCCCGAACCGAGAAGCCGCAGGTCCTCCAGCGGCCTCATCTCCACCTCGCCGGAAAACCCTCCGCGCCGCAATAGCCTTTGGAACTCCGCGGGGGTGTAGAGCCGGATGGACAGCTCCCAGCTCTGCTGCCGCCCGCCCACTTCCCAGCTTCCCCGTGCACGCAGCCGCTTGTTCTCCTCCTCATACGTCCATGCCTCGTAGATGGCCACGCCACGCTGGTGGCGCTCCACCGGGGGCATTCCGGAGACGGCCTGGCGCATGCCTTGGCGCAGCGGCAGGTCCGCCACGAGCCGTGCTCCCGCGGGGAGTACCCTTGCCAGCTCGCGCAGCACGCCAAGGTTCTCCTCCTCGTCAAAGTACCCGAAACTGTTGAACAGCATGTACGCCCCGCCGAGCGATGCGTCGCGGAAGGGCAGCCGGCGCATGTCCCCGCGCACAAGCCGAGTGCTCTTGTGTCCGGGCGCCTGCCTCAGCAACTCCATGGAATAGTCCACTCCAGCCACCGGAATCCCAGCGCGGCGCAACGGGCCCAGATGGCGCCCGTACCCGCACCCCACGTCCAGCACCGGCGTCCGCGCACCGGCGAACAGCCGGCCCAGCGTCTCGGTTTCCTCGCGGGTATTCAGTTCGGGGGCCAGTGCCCCGCGGTACAGTTGGCCGTACAGCGAAGAGAAGTAATTCCTCCACCATGTGGAGTGGCGGGGCATGGCGGCGGCCAACGCGGGCAGAACCTTTCCTCCGGGCGGGGGCGCGGCCGGAATGTCAGCTGGCGGCGGCGGAATCCTCGACCGGCTCCTCAAGGTTGCTCGATACCTCGTCCACGTCGTCGTGGTCCTCAAGCGCTTCGATCAGTTTGCGGCATTGCTCCAGCTCGCGTCCCTCCAAGCGGACGGACGTGCTGGGCACCAGGTGTGCGGCGCTGCCGATCACCGTCACCCCGGCGTCCTCGATGGCCTTGCGGGTTTCCTCCACCGCGTCGGGATCGCATTCCACGAGGAAGAACCCGTCGCCCTGGTTCTGGATGTCCTCGGCGCCGGCCTCCAGCGCCGCCTCCATCACCTCGTCCTCATCACCTTGCTCGATTTCGATATGGCCCTTGCGGGTGAAGAGGTAGCTCACGCATCCGCTGGCGCCGAGGTTGCCACCGTGCTTGGAGAAGGCATGGCGGATTTCGGCGGCGGAGCGGTTCTTGTTGTCGGTCGTCACATTCACCATGATGGCGACACCGCCCGGCCCGTAGCCTTCGTACACGATTTCCTCGTACGTCACGCCCTGCAGCTCGCCGGCGCCCTTCTTGATGGCCCGTTCGATGGTGTCCTTGGGCATGTTGACGTCTTTGGCAGCCTGGACCGCGGTACGCAGCCGCGGGTTGGCGGTCAGGTCGCTTCCCCCAAGGCGCGCCGCCACCGTCAGCTCCTTGATCACACGCGTGAAAAGCTTTCCGCGGCGGGCGTCAACCACCGCCTTCTTGTGTTTGATCGAATGCCATTTGCTATGGCCGGACATTGGGAACCGTCTCCTCGCGTTGCAGTGGGGCAGCCCCTTTCAACGGGAAAACCGCGGAACGAACCGGCGGCAATTCCCCCGCAAAAGGGGCCAAACAATACGCAAAACGCACCCCGTCCGGTCAAGGCCATTGCCAGCACCGGTCTCAATGTCCTGCGGCGGTTGGGGGTGGCGCTCCGGCCTACTGCACGGCCCAGCCCTCCAGTCCGTCCGGCAGGAAGTCCACCTCGATCGTCACGACCCGCGCCGGGTGGTCCTCCGTAGCCACCATGATGGTGCCGCGGTTCCACCCCGGGATCATCAGGTCGCAATCGAAGAAGAGCTCGATCTGCCCGTCGCCGATGCCTTTCTCCGTCACGGGGACGAGCCATGGGCTGTCCGAGGAGACGGTCCACTCGGTCTGGGGCAGCACCGTTAGGATGGGGATGGTGCGGGCCACCGGCGGGCAGGGCAGGCCGGCTGTGACCGTGGTGGGCGGCGGGAATGCGGGCAGGAAGAGTCCGTCCCATTGCGGAATGCTCTGCGGGTCGAGGGGATCGCTGCCCATGGAGACCTCGTCGCCGTCCGTATAGCCATTGCCGTCGGTGTCGGGGTCGCAGGGGTTGGTGCCGAGGAAGAACTCCTCGAGCGATGTCAACCCGTCCATGTCGGGGTCCAGGTGGCTGTCGAAGACGTTGGCATCGAGGCAATCCCACTGGTTCTCGTAGTCGTCGGGGATGCCGTCCCCATCGCTGTCCGCAAGGACGAAGAGCTGGAGGTTGGCGATTTCCGAGAGCTGGCTGGAATTCGTTGCGGTAAGGGTGATCACGTGTCCACCAGCCGTGGGCAGCGTGGCCCAGATCTCAGAGCCGGTCCCAAGCACTCCATCCACATTGCTGGTCCAGACGAGCGACTCACCCCCGAGCACGCCCTCCGTATAGTCGAAGGCAGCCCCGCGGAAGAGGTACGGCTGTCCCTGGATGACCATCGTGCGCAGGTCCTGCAGGTCCTCCGGGGCGGGGCGGACGATGCTCACGGCCGGCCAGGTGGGCGAAATTTCAAAAGGATCGCTTTCCACCTCGACGGTGTTGGCGCCGTTGCTTGTCCGCACGATGAGGCGTGCATCACCGGACGCCGGAGCCATGTGGGTGGGGAACATGATGGTGCTGTCCGTCAGGCCATCGGCAAGCAGGACGGCCGGTGCGCCCGCGGATCTCCGGAAGAGGACCGAGTGCCGGAGCTGGTTTTGCGGCAATCCCGGGTCGCTGGCTGTCCAGGACAGCTCCATGTTGCCCTTCCCGTCGTCGGTCATGTCCAGGGAAAGTATATCCGGAGTGGTCTCGGGGAGCGTCATTTCCCAGAGGGTGTTGCCGCGCGCGGTGATGCGGACGCGGACGCTGCCGTCGGCGAGCGGAACCTGGAGGGCGAAACCGGCCTCGCTGAGAAACTGGGGATTCCGCTGGTGGTCCGAGCAACAATCCACCATGTCTCCGTCGTCAATGAGGCCGAACTGGATGTCGAACGGGAACGCGGTGAGCACGGACCCGTCGCCCGCGATCATTTCAAGTGTATAGCTCCCGGAGG
>SLOM01000302.1 GCA_007132505.1 Candidatus Sumerlaeota bacterium | reverse complement strand
CCGCCCTGGTAGAACATGAAGCGCACTTTTCCAAGGTTCGTCACCGTCGAGATCATATTCACCTTTTCCGGCGTGCCCTTGCACTCGCGAACCGGCGTCTTCCCCCTAAGTGAGTAGCCCCGCCCGGTCACATCGTCGCTGCGCAGCCCCGTCTCATCTCCCCAGTGGATCTCCGCATTCTCAAGCCGTGAGCGCGCATGAATCGCGGGGTAGGTGTGGTCCAGCCACTGCTGCACCGCCTTGGGGCTTCGCTCGTAGGCTCGACGGACGGGCTTTTGCGGCGTGAAGCCCCACCGCTTCAGGTACTCACCAACCGTGCGAATCGGCATGTCTATATCATAGAGTTCTCGAATCAGCAGGCGCACAGCGTCACGTGTCCAGAGGGCAAAGTCCAGTTTGAGCTGCTCGGGCATATCCTGCATAATCACCCTCTTGACTGCTCGTTCCTGCTCTTTCGTGAGGGTCCTTCCACTGCCATGCGGCCGGCCTGCCCTGCCAGGCATTGTCACCTTGGAAGCCTTGCCTTCCCACTTGGCTATCCACTGGCCCACAGTGTTGCGATGAACGCCGACGATGGTGGCGATCCTGACTCGTGTCATGCCCTCCCGATGGAGCCGGATGGCTTGCTTGCGGCACTCGAAAAGGGCTTCCCGTGTAAGTTTTCTGGCGTCGTCTTGTGTCATGCACGAAATCTATGTCTGTCGGATGGGCGGGGCAAGCATATTGTTCGCCGGATTAGTATATAGGCATGCGACAGGTCCGGAGAGAAATTGATGGTCCATCCCATGTCCTCGTGGTGCGGCCGCATCGTGAGGGCATTGACACGCGTGAAGGGGTCGAGCCTCACCCTTATGAATGTGCACGGGTTTGTGGACGTGGCCAGATAGGCGTGGGATGCGTCCGGGACGATGGCCATCGCGCCCAGATATGATGCTCCCTCACCCGCCGTGTAGGTTCCCACGCGGGTGAAGGTCTCCAGGTCCACCTTCACGATGCGGTTGGGAACGGTGCTCAGGATGAAGTACGCAAACAGCCCGTCCGGTGACATAGCCGACCTGGAGCTGGGCTTCTCATGCTCATCGAACTCAAGAACGTCAACGCGCTCGAAGGTCTCCAGATCCACCTTCACGATCATGCCGGGAGTGGTCCAGGTGGTGAAATAGGCATGGCTGCCATCGGGCGCGATGAGGCCCCCATAGGCGTTGTCCTCGCCCTCCTCGAATTCGAGGACATCCACGCGCTCGAAAGTCTCGAGGTCAACCTTCACGACCCGGCCGGGCGATGTCTCCAATCCGAAGATGGCGTAGGTGCCGCAGGGTGCCATCCCACCGCTGATAATCCGGTTCTCGCCTTCTGCGAAGGTGATGGCCTCCACGCGCTCAAAGGGTTCACCTTCCTCATCGAACGGGACCGCGGTTGCAGTTGCAGTGGAACAGGTACAGACCAGAAATGCAGCGGTAGCGAAACTTGCGGAACAAGCGGAGATGCGTGACATGGCAGTACCCTCACATTCGTTTGTTTGTACCTAACAATCCGGCCCATCTCCCCAGTGCTCCAAAAGCGTCAAGAAGTCCCCGAAGCCCAGCGGCTCGCCACCCAGCACCGTCGTTCCCCAATGCTCCAGCAGGAACACGAAGTCGGAGAAATTCACACAGCCGTCCTCGTTGAGGTCGCCCTGTTCGCGTCCCCAGGGAGGCAAGGGCGGAGTTTCTGCGACCTGAACCTTCACCACCGAGGCCGGGAAACTGGCTGTGCCAAAATAAGCATGAGCACCGTCCGGTGCCATGACGGCGCAAAAGAGGCTGCTCTCCCCCCATTCAAAACCAATGGCGCCCACACGCTCCAGCGGAGCGAGCCGCACCTTGACGACATGGCTGATAGGCAGGCGGTTGGTCCCGAAATACGCATGGGAGCCGTCCGGAGTTATCACTGCACTCGAAACCGAGTGTTCAGCCGGGGCAAAGGTGACGCTGCCAGTGCGTGTAAAGCTGTTAAGGTTTACCCTTACAACCCCTCCCTCGGCTGCATCCAGTCCGAAGTAGGCGTTGGAGCCATCTGGCGCGATGACGGAGCTTGCCAGCCTATCCTCTCCTTCCTCAAAGGTGATGGCACCAGAGCGGGAGAATGCTGGAAGGTCCACTTTGATTACCCGGCCCGGTCTGGTTCTCGTCCCGAAGTATCCATATGACCCGTCCGGTGCAATCACGGCGCTGACGAGTTCATTCTCTCCGTCGCCCAGCGTGATGGTCCCGGTGTGCTCCATTCCATTTTCGATATTGATCCGCACGACACGGCCCGGAGAGGTCAATGTCCCGAAATAGACGTGGCGTCCGTCCGGCGCCATGATGGCGCTGTGTATCTGGTTTTCCCCCTCTTCAAGGGTGATTGAGCCGGCCCTGGTAAAAGTCGCCAGGTCCACCTTTACGATCTTGGCTGGCGAATCGGAAGTGCCCAGATAGGCGTACCGGCCGTCGGGCGAAATCGCTCCCGCAAACCAGAGGGCCTCGCCCGCGTCAAGGATCAACGATCCGGTGCGGGTGAATGAATGAAGATCAACCTTCACGACGCGGGCCGGGGAGGTGGCCGGCGAAAAGTAGGCATGCCGCCCGCCGGGCTCGATGAGCGCGCCGTAAAGGTTGTGCTCTTCTGCCGGGAGTGTAATGGAACCCACCCTCTCGAAGATCTCATCGTTTTCGGAGAAAGCGCCTGCAGCCCCGGTCCCCCGCGGACTTACAAGACCCACCGTGGCCAGTGCCCCAACCAGAGAGATGCACCAGATACTTGCAACAGTTCGGAACATAAGTATACCCCGAGTCCAGTTCAGTTGTTCAACAATCCGGCCCATCTCCCCAGTGCTCCAGCAGAGCCAGGAAATCGCCGAAGCCTATCGGTGTGCCGCCGAAATCCACTCCCCAGTTTTCCAGCAGGAACAGGAAGTCGGCGAAGTCCGTGCAGCCGTCCTCGTTGAAGTCCCCGACGGCCCGCGCCTCCTCGTCTATTTCGAGAATGGGCCGGATTTGCACCTTGATCAGCTTGTCGGGATTAGGCGAGCTGTTCGTTGCAAAATAGACATGATTACCATCGGGCGCCATCATTGCTGTCTGGAGGTTCTGTTCCCCCCAGGCCAGTTCGATCCCGCCGGTACGCGTGAAGGTGCCAAGGTCGAGCTTCACGATGTGTGCCGGGTTCGTCTCGTTGCCAAAGTAGGCGTGCGAACCATCTGGCTCGATGGCGGCGCTGGCCAGGAAGTCTTCTCCCGTCCCCATTGGCGCGGCACCGACACGCTCGAACGTCGCCAGGTTCACCTTCACCACCCCGCCGTTTGCCGTACCAAAATAGGCGTGGGAGCCATCCGGCGCGATCACGGCGCACTCCACCCTGTTCTCGCCGCTTTCGAGGGTGATGGCCCCCACCCGGGTGAACGTCGTCAGGTCCACTTTCACGATGCGGCCGGGACTCGTGGCGGTTCCGAAGTAAGCGTGCAACCCGTCCGGGGCCATCACGGCCGCCCTGACGTTGCGCTCTGCGCTGGCAAGGGTGATGGAGCCGACCCGCTCGAATTCGACGAGGTCCACCTTCACGATCTTGCTGGCAGCGTTGATGCCGGTGGTCGCGAAGTAGGCGTGGGACCCGTCCGGACTGATCGTCGCGGCCCGCAGGAGACCCTCGTCGCTGGGCAGGGTGATGGCCCCCGCGCGGGTGAACGTCGTGAGGTCCACCTTCACGACGCGGCCGGTAAGGGAATCAACGCCGTAGTAGGCATGGAGTCCGTCCGGTGAGATGACAGCACTCTTCGGCGCGTTGTCTCCCGTGGCCAGGGTCAAGTCACCCACGCGCTCGAAGGTGTCGAGGTCCACCTTGACGATTTGTCCCGGATTGTAACTGGTGCCAAGGTAGGCGTGGGAACCGTCCGGCGCCATCAGCGCGGTAACCACCAGGTTGCCAGGGGAGCCCAGGCTGAGCGTGTCAACCCGTTCGAAGATTTCCCCGTTCGAGGAGGAGGGAACGTCAGTGGCCTCTGCCGACCGCGGCAGCGGGAGCGCCAGCGCGGGCAGCAGGGCGATGAGGAAGAAAAGCGACATGGAACTGCGAGCGGTGCGCGGCATTTCAGCCTCCAATCGGGATCCTGGTGAATACCTGCAGGGCTTCCATAAGCGCTGAAATCAGAAACAGGCCTGCCAAGCTTCTCTCACGCCCTCTCCCCGCCGGTTTCGATTATGCCGCCTTTCCTAACAGCCGTGGCCTGCCGTGGTCCGGGTGGGCTTTCAGTCAGCGCGTTTCGGCCTCGGTTCGCCTCCGCGGATAGAGATGGCGCCAAAAAGGCGACTACTATGTCATCTTTTGTTCGTCTCCCCCACTGTGGTCCAGCGGGTCAAGCCGTTTTGGCCAATTTCGCCAGCAAAACGCCGCTTACGGTGAACCCCTCTTCCGGAATTCCCGGAAGATAATCGAAAAGGGGGGCAACGGATTGCCCCCCTCCCGGCGTCTGGATGATCGGGATGCCCTGTCAGTTCCCGAAACCGACTCCCGGGCCGAAGTAGAGGATGTCCCCGCGGGAGATTGTCCCGTTCGTGGGGTCGTAGAGGGCCGGTGGCGTGGCGGCGTCGGCGTCAAGGTGCACCATGTCCGGTCCATGGCTCAGCATGGTGTACTGGATCGGGGTGGGATTCTGCCCCAGGACCCTGAGATAGGCATCGAAAGGCCCGTCCGAGCCGGAGAACGCAACGGCGTAGGCACGCGAAGTGTAGTGATAGACTTGGTCCTCAGTTGGGTCGTCCGGTGGATGGAAGAGATCCTTGAAACGATTGGTCAGGTAGGCGATCGGTGTAGTAAGGTTGGGTCCGATCTTCGTCTCCCACCACTCCTCGGTTGGCTCGGTGAGCCACCCGCCAAAGGCGTCCGAGGGCCAGGGGTAGGCGTTCCAGTCCACGTGGTAAGACTCGATGGCCGTGGCGGTGGACCGCATGTCGGCCTTGACGCGGGAGACCTTCGAACGGGTCTGGGCCTCCAGGAAGTTTGGTACGGCGATGGCCGCCAGAATGGCAATGATCGCAACGACGATGAGCAGTTCAATGAGGGTGAAGGCGCGGGCGGGCGCCTGCTGGGCACTGATTCGCATGTGGTATCGCTCCTTCCATGCGGTCGGGATGCTCCTCCGGCCGGATTGCGCGCTGGCTTTCTCTTGCCGGCGCGTGGCAGAGGCGGCGGCGGGGGCATTTGGGAAGGATGTCGGCTTTGGGGAGAAACCCGTGTTCAGCAGGGAGGGCCGCGGGCGCTCGTGGCGGGGCATGCCGGCCGCAGAAGCGGCTGCCTAAACGGCCGCCCAATCGGCAGCCGCACCGCCGGCACCACCTCCGGCACCGGCTCGGGCGCGAACGTCTCGACCGGCTGGGTGCAGGCCGCAATCAGACAGAGGGCGCACTCCTCGTCCACGTCCGTGTCCCACAGCTCGACATGCGGCACCGGGTGATACACCGGGTGTGCCACCCACAGCGCGAGCGGCAGCAGGAGGGCGAAGAACCGTGGGAGATTGTGACGGGACGGATGCATGGGCCTTTTTTCCCGGCCGTATTGTAGCCTTGGTTACACGGCCGGCCGGGCCCCGTCAACAGGCAATGCGCCCCGCAGGCACAGGAATAATGACAAGCACTGCGCCTCAGGAGTCGCCCGTAATCTGCTCCTGTACCATCCGGGTGCTGTCGCACGCTTCCTCGGGCAACGGCACCGAGTGCACCGGGTCCTCAATCACACCGCCATAGACCTTGCGCAGGAAGTACAGTGACACGTGCACCAGGCCGATCAACACCGGCACTTCCACGAGCGGGCCGATCACAGCGGCGAATGCCACGGAGGATTGGATGCCAAACACTGCGATCGCGACCGCGATGGCAAGCTCGAAATTGTTCCCGGAGGCCGTGAAGGCCAGCGACGTGGACCGCGAGTAATCCGCGCCGAGCCGCCACGCCATGAAGAAGCTGATCAGGAACATCAACACGAAGTAGCACACGAGCGGGACAGCTATCCGCACCACATCCAGCGGCAGGTCCACGATCGCGTCGCCCTTCAGAGAAAACATCAGCACGATCGTGAAGAGGAGCGCGAGGAGCGTGAAGGGAGAGATGACTGGAATGAACTTCGTCCGGTACCATACCTCGCCGAAAAGCGGCCGGATGCCAAGGCTGCTGATCAGTCCTGCGGCAAAGGGGATCCCGAGATAGATCATCACACTCACGAAGATCTCCCACATCGTGACGTCCACAACGCTCCCCTCAATGCCGAAGTACGGTGGCAGGACCGTGATGAAAAACCACGCATAGACGCTGAAAAAAAGCACCTGGAAGACGCTGTTCATCGCGACAAGGCCCGCAGCGTATTCGCTGCTTCCCTTCGCCAGCTGATTCCAGACCAGAACCATGGCGATACACCGCGCGATACCGACAAGGATCAGCCCCACCATGTATTCAGGATAGTCGCGCAGAAAAATCACCGCCAACGCAAACATCAGGATCGGCCCAATGAGCCAGTTCTGGACGATGGACAGGCCGAGAATCCGAAGATTCGAAAAGACCTTCGGCATTTGCTCGTACCGCACCTTCGCCAACGGCGGGTACATCATCACGATCAGTCCGATCGCGATCGGAATATTCGTAGTTCCCACCTCGAACCGTCCCAGGAAATCCTGAAACCCCGGGAACATGAAACCCAGGCCCACACCCAGCCCCATCGCCATGAAGATCCAGACCGTTAGATACCGGTCCAGCAGTGACATCCTTTTCGCAACACTTTCAGCCATCAAGCCTGTCCTTTCACAAGAGAAGTATATTCGCTGCAGAGACACGAAGAACCTGCCCCAGCTAGTGGGAGTCTCTCCCCAAAGGCATTTTCGCCACAGAGACGGAACCTCGTGGCTCCATGTCCACGTGGCTCTTCTTTTCGACTCAATTTCCGGCCGTTGGCTTTCTTCCCGTCACGTTCATACTGGCGATGTAATCTGCCACGTCCTCCCCGGGCGGGATGGCCGCCATGACTTTTTTCGCCAGCGGATCCTTGGTTTCCTTCATCGCCTGTACATAGGAGGGTTTTTCCTCGAATTCGATATCCGAGAGTCCCGCCGCCTCCATGGCGGCTCGTGTGTCCTCGAGAGAGATCGCTCCCGCCACGCAACCCACTAGCGCCTGGGCGTCCCCGGCAATCTCCGGAGGAAGCGGTTTCTTGAGTAGAATATCACTTACCGCGACGCGTCCGCCCGGTCGAAGCACGCGGCTGATATCGCGCCAGACCTGCGGCTTGTCCGGCGAGAGGTTGAGCACGCAGTTGCTGATCACCACGTCCACCGATGCGTCGGCCAGCGGGAGGTGTTCGATTTCTCCAAGGCGGAATTCGACGTTGTCCAGCCCGGTCCGTTCCCGGTAGGCCAGCGTGTTGCGCCGCGCCTTCGCAATCATTTCCGGCGTCATGTCCACGCCGATGGCGCGGCCGGATGGACCCACGCGTGGCCCCGCCAGAAACACATCGAAACCGCCCCCTGACCCGAGGTCCACAACCACCTCGCCCGAGCGGAGCGTCGCCAGTGCCACCGGGTTCCCGCAGGAAAGCCCCATGTTGGCGCCATCGGGAAGCGCCGTCAGCTCCTCCAGCGTATAGCCAAGCGCACCCGCAATTACCTCTGCGCTGCCCCCGCAGGGCTCCGCCGGGCCGCAGCATCCCTCTGCCTGGGCCCCTGCCAGGCGCCCGTAGCTTTCGCGCACCTTTGTGCGGACCTCCTCCTGCCGTGCTGTGTCGTTTGTCTGAGCCATGTCTAAGAACCTTCCGAAATCATCAGCCCGCCTGCCCGGGCAGCTTCTCCAGCGCGCCGGGCAGCGACTCCACGAAGTCACGGATTTCGTCCCGCACCCGGCGGTAGTGAACCATCGCTTCCTCCTCGTCCGCGGCGTCCGCGGCCAGCTTCGGTGGGTCGTCGAACCCAACATGGACCACGCGGGTCCGCCAGGGAAAGCTGGGGCAGTTCTCGCCGGCGTGACCACAGACCGTCACCACCCAGTCGAACTCGAGGCCGGCCAGCGAAGCCAACGTCTTGGATTGCTGACCGGTGATGTCCACTCCCGCCTCAGCCATCGCGCGGATAGCGAGCGGGTTTTGTCCGTGGGCCGTGATGCCCGCGCTCCAGGACTCCATCAGGTCGCCGCGGAGGGCGTGTGCCCACCCTTCGGCCATCTGGCTGCGGCAGGAGTTTCCCGTGCAGAGGAACAGCACTTTTGGCCGCTCGCGATCAGTTGACATAATTCCTCCGGACTGTAGGTCAGGATTTCCTTTAGACGCTCGCGATCACGCAGGACTTCCCTGTCACCCGCCGCATGACGCAGCACCCAGCGGAGGATTTCCTCCACCGCCGGGCTCTCCCCATCACCGCCGAGCCGGTAGTACGCCCAGCGGCCCTCCTTTCTGAACTCCACCAGCCCCGCCTGCCCGAGCACGGACAGGTGCTTGGAGGTGGTGG
>SLOM01000063.1 GCA_007132505.1 Candidatus Sumerlaeota bacterium | reverse complement strand
GGGGACGGCATGGCGGCGAGGCGGTTTTCCCACACTCTCTGTTCCATGCTCTCCACTGTCTCACGTGCCTCCTCGAGCCTTCTGAAGTCGTGTGCCTCCGCCATGGAGCGCAGGCTCGCGCGGGCGCTTGTGGCTGCCTCGCGCACCTCTTCCTCGTCCACTGGGAAGTAGGGGCTGGCCTCAGCCCGCTCGAGGCGGACGATGAGGGCTTGGACAATGCCCGCGGGATCGTCGTCCACGCGAATGAAGTCCCCCTCCTCGGTGCGGTCGAGTATGACCGGCGTGCCGGGGAGCAGGGTCTCGACGATCCAGGTGGCCGCTTCGCCGTGGCCGGAGATCACGTACCCATCGTCCGGGATGGGGTTGTTGTTGTCTGCCACGCGGACGACGACGTCCCGGATGACGGTTGCCTCGACGCCGTAGCGGTTCGTGCCGGTGCGTTCCCGTCCGGCATCCGGTGTATAGACGATGAGCTGGTCCGCACCGCGGCCACCGGGGAACTCCCCCTCCAGCGGCAGGTCAATGCCGTCAACGGGGTGGCTCGGGGTGGCGTAAAGCGGTGCAGCGATGATGAGCGCAAGCAGTGCCAGCAGGTAGCGCATGTGTTGCGTGCCTCCGGGAGGGGGATTTGGCGGCACCGGTGACAGTCCCCCGGTGCGTGGGGAACTTGAATTGACGACCGGCGGGGGAGCAACCGCATTCGGGATGGCTTTCTCCTCGCCGGGTTTCGGGGAAAAATAAAGACGACGAGCGGGTGAACATTTTCGCCGCGCAAAAAAACGCGTGACACCCGCTGCCGATGCGTCCCACGTTCTTTCAGCTTGGCAGGTTTCTGCAGACCCACACCGCCCGGTTGAAGGGCGTTCCACCCTTCCGCCGGGGGATTCGGCAGGGCCTGCCGCACACTCGAATAAAGGAGTCCCCCCCCATGCGTCTCCTCGCATGCTCCATCCGCCCCGCCCTGGGCGCATTCCTCCTGACGGCGGCTCTCGCGAGCCCCGTCCTGGCCAATTCGCTTTTTCCTCCGCCGGGGCCACCCGCCCCCACCATGAAGCGCCTCGATCAGGTCAGCACGACGCGCTGCATCTCCTCCCTTCCGCATGTGATCAGTGAACCTGGAACCTACGAGGTCTGCGGCAACCTGACCGGTGGTGCGGCAGGCTACGGCATCCTGATTGAGTCGCCGGACGTGACCCTGGACCTTGCCGGATTCACGCTCCGAGGTGGCGAGGGGTCCCGAAACGGCATCGTGGTCGCAAGCGGCGCCCACAACGTCACCATCCGCAACGGCAGCCTCATAGGCTGGGGTACAGACGGCATCAACGCGGCGGCGAGCGGCGGCGATCTCTGGTGCTGGGGCCTGCACGTGCGCTCGTGCAACGGCGACGGGATCACCCTGAGCAGCGGCCACGTCAGGGACAGCGTTGTCGCCAACAATCGCGGCGACGGCATTCGCGTGCTGTGGCCGGACACCGACGGCGACGGATTCGGCGACCCGGTACATATCTCCGGGGTCACCAGCACCGGGAACCTGGGCGCCGGCATTTCGTCCCGGGACGTGCCCCTTGACGTGGAGCGCTGTGTGGTCTCCCGCAATGGCGGAAACGGTGTTTGCGGGCAGCGTACCGTGCCCAGCAGTTCCGTCCAGAACCCGTTCCGGCTTGCCGGCGTGAAGTCCTCCGGCAACGGCGGCAGCGGAATCACCGTCCATAACTTCTTCATCGAGGCGGACAGGTGCGTGACAGACGGAAACGTGCTGCACGGCCTCCATCTGCTCCTTGACGATGGGATCGTGGCGCCGGACATGAAGCTGACCGCGGGCTACAATAATACCCGCAGCAACAAGGCCTCCAGCATCAGCAGCAGTGCCAATGGCGGGAACGGGCTCCTCGTGGAGACGGATCTCGAGGTGCCCTCCAGTTTCGTGCTGAGCGACAGCTCCCTCAGTGGTAACGGAGGTGACGGTGTGCTGCTCTCGCCGCTCTCGGAGGATTCCTTGGGCATGGCGCTGAGACTCGCGCGCTGTGAAACCAATAACAACACGGGCACTGGCGTAAGTGTGACCGTGCGGAACACCCCGCCAAAGCTCGAAAGCTGCATGTCCAACGGCAACGGCGGGCACGGGTACTCGCTGGTCCTGCGGGCGCCGTCGGACGCGGTGAAGGCCGCCGCGAAGACCTACAACAGTACCCGTTCGAACCGGACCGGGGGAATTTCCAACGGCGGCAGTGGCTTCCACATCGAGGTGGAGGGCGGTGTGGTTGGCGATATTACGATCTCGCAGGGCGACTTCAGCGGCAATGGCGAGCACGGAATCGCTCTTGCCCCGGCTGCATCCGGAAGCGGTGCTGGCAAGGCTGTCCTCAGTACCGCTTTCGATGCCGTGCGGACGAACAGCAACGCGATGGACGGCGTGTCGCTCTCCGCCGGGACAGCGGACAGCTCAGAACATGAGATCGTCTGCAAGACGAGGCACCTTAGCAGTAGCGGCAACGGTGGGAACGGCCTCTCGGCGGACGGGGTCAGGGAGGTCTCCCTCCACAGCTCCAACCTCTCCGGCAACGGCGGTCACGGCGCCGCCATGACGTCGCATTTCGCGGCGGATTTCGATAGCTTGGCCTACACGTATATCTCCTTCAGCTCTGTCTATAATGACAACGGGGCCGACGGCGTGCACATACACTGCCCGGCGGTAAACGTCAGCCTGAGTTCCTGTCTTGCCTCAGGCAACGAGGGCGCCGGTGCCCGGACGGTTTCGACCAGCAAGGCGGACGCGAAGAAGGCTCTGGACGGCTTCGTCTCCCGGAACAATGGCGAGGACGGCATCCACGTCAGTGGCCCGGTCTCCGTCTCGCTCGATCGCTGCGAGGCAAGCAGCAATGGCGGCCACGGCCTCGCGCACATCATTGATCACCTCGACCCCGACGACGACGGCGACGGCATCCCGACGCGGATCGAAAACTCCAGCTTCCATGGAAACGACTTCGACGGAGTGCACCTCAGCCTCATGACCGAAGCCGTCGTCCATCGCGACCTTGCCGCCCGCAACGTTCACTGCGGCGGAAACGGCGGAAACGGCATTCACATGGACCACAGGCAGGGCGATCTGCTGCTGCCGTCGAGCGCTTCTTTCGTGGAGACGGTCTGCGTGAACAACGGCTCCAGCGGAATGCGCATCTTTGCGGACGTGTGCGTGGTGCGGTCGAGCTCCGCGTCGAGCAACGCGGACGCCGGCATGCGGCTCTACGGATCAAGCGTCACGGTGGCGGACAGCACACTCGCGCGCAACGATGGCGGCCAGCTTTGGTGCTGGGGCCGCGGCTCCGTCCGGCACTGCAATGTCGGTGAGGGTGAAGGCGACGGCATCCACGTGGCCGATGGCATTTTCGATATACGCGACAACTTCATCAGTGGCAGCCGCAACGCCGCCGGTACCGCAATGGGCATACGCGTTCCCGACGCGAACAGCATCATTCGCGGCAATGCCCTGATAGACAACGACCAGGCCACCTCGCTGGCGGCTGACGACAACCCGCTTTACGAGAGCACAGGGATAGGCCACGAGAACCCGGTTTACCGCGGCGACGATTGACGCCACCCGTCCAGAAAGGAGATGGCAATGAAACGGACAAGCATCGCAGGGGCGGGTGCCGCAGCGCTGTTCCTTCTCGGGGCAGGCATTGCACTTCCGCAGTCCAATATAGACCCGGACGCGGCCCTCGCCTGGGGTGAGAACATCGGCTGGATCAACCTCCGCCCCAGCAGTGCGGATGGTGTGGCCGTGACAGCGGACCACCTCTCCGGTTTCGCCTGGGGCGAGAACGTCGGCTGGATATGGTTCGGCGACGGCCCGGAGAACGGTTCGTTCTATACAAACGACGGCACCGACCACGGCGTGAACAACGACGGCAACGGCAACCTCTCCGGCTACGCCTGGGGCGAGAACATCGGCTGGATCCTGTTCGACACAACCAGCGTGGGCGGCTCCCAGGTGAACATCAACATGACCACCGGCGATTTCTCCGGCTTCGCGTGGGGGGAGAACGTTGGCTGGATCAACTTCGGCCACGACTACGGCGTAAGGTTCCTGCCGGAGACAAGCGTTCAGGACTGGACGCTGCTGGAATAGGCGGAGTCCTTCCGCGCCAGACCATCCATCGGGGCACCGGTTCGCAGGCCGGTGCCCCGCTGCTGTTGGGGCAACCGGCCGGTCACCTGTCTTGACATGCAACTGTGTTGCGGGCCCGCATTTCGGGTACTGCTTGACGGGTCAGTGGGGCCGGAATAGAAGACATGGCGGTTGCCTTGGTGCGGGACCAGATCAGGCGCCGGGGTGACCCGAAGGATCCAATCCCAATGGAATGAAAGGAGCACGACCCATGAAGTTGACCGGACTGCTGTCCCTTGTGGCGGCTCTGTTCGTTGCCGTGGCGCTGGGTCCCCACGCCGCACACGCCGATACCGCAAAACCGCTCGAGGGCAAGAAGGTGGCCGTCATGATCACCGAAGGCTTCCACGACGGGGAGACCTTGGTGCCCATGGCGTACCTTGTGAACCGCGGGGCGGAGGTGACCGTGATCGGCATCGAGCCGGGCGAGTACAAGGCCTACAACAGCGACATCACGATGACGGTGGAGAAGTCCGTCACGCAAGTCGCGCCCGCGGACTTTGATCTGCTGCTGATCCCCGGCGGGCAATCGCCCGCGAGGCTCCGGGACAACGACTACGTCGTGGCCTGGACCCGCGCCTACTTCGAGGCGGACGGGTTGACGGCGGCGATCTGCCACGGGCCGCAGGTGCTCGTCCGGGCCGGAGTCATCGAGGGCCGCACGCTCACCTGTGTGGGCGGCATCAGCGATGAGGTGACCGAGGCAGGAGGCGAATACGTGGACCAGAGCGTTGTCCGCGACGGGAACCTGATCACCTCGCGCGTGCCGGGTGACCTGCCGGCTTTCGCCGAGGCCATCATGATGGCCATGGCGGAGGAGTAACGCCAAGGCTGGTCCGCCAGCAGAGCGGACTCCTTGCATCACTGCCGCCCGGTGCCGGGAGGAACTCCCGCGCCGGGCGGTTCCTTATTGTTCCCTGTTGGTGGGTCAGCCGTCGCCCTTCTTGGCGGCCTCGCTGCTGACGTTGGTTGCTGGGGGTGCAGGCCCGCCGTCGGGGTCCATCCTGTCCAGGATGGCGTTGTAGAGCGCCACCCCGGCGAACGCGGCGTAGGCCACCAGCAGGACCGGCAGGATACCCGTGCTGAGGAACGTGGCGTACTCGCCGTAGCGGACCGAGCCCCAGTAGAGCCCGGCAAGGAAGAGCAGCGCCGTGCCGTGAAGGAGCGCGTGACCCCACAGGGGGAGTGCCTTTCCGGCGGCCTGCCGCTGTTTTGTCTTCGCCAAGGTTCCCCGCTCCTTTCGTTCTCCACCGTTGCGCGGAGGGTGCCGCGGGCATAGCGTAGCGTCAACGCCGTTGCACGGGTTCCGGCCCGGTGTCCGGCGCAGCATACTGCACGGCAAGGGGTATTGGCGGTGCGATGAGCCGGCTCCCGGGGACCTTCACTCTCGAAACCAGTTACCAGCCCGCCGGGGATCAGCCGGCGGCCATCGAATCGCTGGTGCGTGGCGTGGCGAACGGCCTGCCCGCGCAGGTCCTCCTGGGCGTGACCGGCTCGGGCAAGACCTTCACCATGGCGAACGTGATCCGGGAGCTGAACCGCCCCACGCTGGTGCTGGCGCCGAACAAGACGCTGGCCGCGCAGCTCTACCGCGAGTTCTCAGAGCTTTTCCCGAACAACGCCGTCGAGTACTTCGTCTCCTACTACGACTACTACCAGCCGGAGGCGTACATCCCCGCCACGGACACGTACATCGAGAAGGACGCCTCGATCAACGACGAGCTGGACAAGCTGCGCCTGAGCGCCACCCGCTCCCTGCTGGAGCGCAACGATGTCATCGTGGTGGCGTCCGTTTCCTGTATATACGGCATCGGATCGCCGGAGGACTACTTCAACCTGGTGGCCTACCTCGAAACAGGCATGGAGCTGAACCGGGAGGATTTCCTGCGTCACCTGCTGGAGCTGCAATACGTCCGCGGGGACATGGACTTCTACCGGGGTGCCTTCCGCGTGCGGGGGGACCAGGTGGACGTCTTCCCCGCCTACGAGGAGCGCCGCGCGCTGCGGGTTGAGTTCTTCGGGGACGAGGTGGATGCCCTCACGGAGATTGACCCGCTCACGGGCGAGCGTCTCCGCCGCATCCGCCGTGCGGCCATCTATCCGGCCAGCGTCTATGCAACCACCCGCAACCGCATGAAGGTGGCCATCGCCGCCATCGAGAATGAGCTGACAGACCGCCTGCGCGAGCTGGAGGACCTCGGCAAGCCGGCCGAGGCTGCCCGCCTCAAGCAGCGAACCGAATACGACATCGAGTTGATGCGCGAGATGGGGCGCTGTCCCGGAATCGAGAATTACTCCCGCCACCTCTCGGGCCGGAAGGCGGGGGAGCCGCCCTACACGCTGATGAGTTACTTCCCGGAGGAGTATCTGCTCTTCATAGACGAGAGCCACATCGCCATCCCGCAGGTGCGCGCGATGTTCCATGGCGACCGGAGCCGCAAGACGAGCCTCGTGGAGCACGGCTTCCGCCTGCCGTCCGCGCTGGACAACCGGCCGCTGCGGTTCGACGAGTTCCAGGGGAAGATTCACCAGGTCGTCTATGTGAGCGCCACCCCGGAGGAGTACGAGATGGAGCACTCCGGCGGGGCGGTGGTGGAGCAGATCATCCGTCCGACCGGCCTCGTGGATCCGCGTATAGAAGTTCGTCCCGTGGAAACCCAGGTGCAGGACCTGCTCGAGGAAATCCGCCGGCGCGTGGAGAAGGGCCAGCGCACGCTCGTCACCACCCTTACCAAGCGCTTCGCCGAGGAACTCTCCGACCACTTTACCGAGGTGGGCGTGAAGGTGCGCTACATGCACTCGGATGTGGAGGTGCTGGAGCGCGTGCAGATCATCAAGGAACTGCGCGAGGGGAAGTTCGACGTGCTGGTGGGAATCAATCTGCTGCGCGAGGGACTGGACATCCCGGAGTGCTCGCTCGTGGCGATCCTCGACGCGGACAAGGAGGGGTACCTGCGTTCGGCCCGCTCCCTGATCCAGACGGTTGGACGGGCGGCACGGCACCTAGACGGCACGGTGCTCATGTATGCCGACCACCTGACCGACTCCATGCGCCGCTGTATGGATGAAACGGAGCGCCGGCGCGCCATCCAGCTTGCCCACAACGAGAAGCACGGCATCACCCCCGCCACCATCCGCAAGCGCGTCGCCACGATCATCGAGACGAGCTACGAGGCGGAGGAGCAGGTCTTCGCGGAGGTGGCGGCGGAGGACGGCGCTGTCTATATGAGCCGCGCCGCGATGGAGCGCAGGATGGAGAAGCTCCGCAAGGAGATGCGGGAGGCGGCGCGGGCGCTGGAGTTCGAGCGCGCGGCGGAAATCCGCGACGAGATGCGCAAACTCGAGCAGCAGGTGCTGGCGCTTTGAGGCCGGCGGGAGAAAAGGCCGCACTCCGGCAGCGGATGCGGCGCCGCCTCGATGCCGTGGGGCCGGAGGAGCACCGGGCGGCCTCGGAGGCGATCTGCGGGCTGCTGCTCGGCCGGCTGGAGGAGCTGAAAGTCCGCACCCTCCTTGCGTTTCACCCCACGGCGCGGGAGATCGGCATCCTCCCGCTGCTGGAGACGTGGCTTGCCGGAGGCCACCGGCTGCTCCTGCCCCGCGTCGGGGACGGAGGGTGGCTGCTCGAATACCATCGGGTGGAGGAACTTGCCGCCGAGGTGCTGCCGGGTTTCCGGGGCATCATGGAGCCCGACCCGGAGCGGTGCCCCCTGGAGGAGGCCGCTTCCGCCGATGCGGTGCTGGTGCCGGGGCTGGCGTTTGACAGGGAGGGGCGCCGTCTCGGGCAGGGGGGCGGGCACTACGATCGGCTGCTGGCGGAGCTGCCCTCCCGTGTGCGGCGGATTGCCGCCGGGTTCGATTTTCAGCTTCAGGATGAGGCGCTCCCGGCCGAGGAACATGACGAGCGGGTGGACGAGATTGCCACGCCAGACCAGCTCCTTGTGGTCAGGCGGGCAAAGAAAGAGCCGCCCCCGCCGGGGGGCGGGAGCGGCTTGGAAATGGCAGACTGAAGGCGGCGAGGGGCGTGCCGCCGGGCCAGAGGGCGCCTACTTGATCTCGCGGTGGATCGTGTGGCGCTTGAGGAAGGGGTTGTACTTCTTCACCTCCAGCCGCTCGGTCGTGTTCTTCTTGTTCTTCACGGAGACGTAACGGGACATACCTTTGACGCCGGAGCCCTTCTGCTCCGTGCACTGAAGGATGACCTGAACGCGGTTGAGTTTCTTGGCCATGGTGGATCGGAACTCCTCGTCATGTTGCTGACCGGCGGGCGGTATCTCCCGGCGGGCGTGGAAGAGTCCCCATGGGCCAGCCGCCGCGCAAGCGGATTTTCGACCCTTCTGCGGGTTC
>SLOM01000108.1 GCA_007132505.1 Candidatus Sumerlaeota bacterium | reverse complement strand
TCCCGTTTGTGCGGCCTCCCAGGCGAGCGTCCGCTGCAGTCCCTCCAGCAGGCTCACCGCCGGGCTCCACCCGAGGGCACGGAGACGGGAGGGATCGCTGCACGAGTGCAGCACATCGCCCGGGCGTGGGTCCTCATAGCGAATCTGCGAGCGCGACCCGGCGGCCTTGCGGATGGTCTCCGCGATCTCCGTGATGGTGATGCGGTCCCCCGTTCCGACGTTATAGACACCAGGAGGTGCCTTCGCGGCGATGCGGTTGGCCTCCACCACGTCCTCCACGAACACGAAGTCACGCGTCTGGCGCCCATTGCCGAAGATGGTCATGGGGCGGTCCTTGCGAGCCTGGCGCGAGAAGATGGCAATGGCAGCGGCGTAGGGGGACGCAGGGTCCTGCCGCGGGCCGTACACGTTGAAGTAGCGGAAGACGACCGTGGGCACGCCGTATTGCTCCCGGAACATGTGGCAGTAGTGCTCCGCGGCGAGCTTGGAAATGGCGTAGGGGCTGAGCGGCTCTGGAAGGTCCTCCTCGCTGTGCCGCTCCCGGTTCACATCGCCATAGACGGCAGAAGTGGAGGAGAGGACGACACGAGCGCCGGTGGCACGGGCGGCCTTGAGCACGTTCAGGGTCCCCAGCACGTTGACCCGCTCGGCGAGCTCGGGCTTCTCCACCGATTCGGGGACGGAAACGAGCGCGGCAAGGTGATAGATGATCTGTACGTCCTCCGCCAGCATGCGGACGACGCTCCAGTCCTCGACGCTCCCCTCCACGATGGTGCAGTCCACACCCTGCAGGTTGCTCCTGTTTCCGGTGCGCATGTTGTCGAGCACGATGACCTCGTGTCCCTCCGCGGCGCATCGCGCGGCCAGGTGACTTCCGATGAAACCGGCTCCGCCGGTGATCAGTATGTTCATGGAACGCGGTCTCTCCCGTTTTGTATAGACAGAGCCGGACCGGCCCGTCAGCGCCGGCGGCGGTCCTCCAGAACCCGCAACACAAGCGGGCAGAACGGCAAGCCCAGTACGTCCTGGGCGAAGACAGAAGGCGCGGCCTCGTCCACCCAGGCGTCACGCGGCTGATGCCCCGCCTTGTCGGCGGCAAGGTGGAACAGGTCCTCCGCCAACTGAATAAGCAGGGTGTCCGCCGGCTGGAAGGGGAGCCTGAGCCCGGCGGCCCGGAGTTCCTCGAGCAGATGGACGGCGGCCTCCTGTTCCACAAGGAGGACGTTTTCTTCGTCCCGGGCGACAGGTAGAAACGCGGGGTTGTCCTCGTAGCGCTCGACGGCGCGGACTTCCCAGCCGAGGCGCTTCGCCGCCGCGTGCAGCTCATCATAGAGGGCGCGGCGGTTCCATGCCGTCTCCCACTGGCGCGCTGTGCGGGGGCGCGGCCTTGCCGGCAGCTCCAGGAGGGTGCGGATGGCCCGCGAGCGCTGGGCAAGCCGCTTCGCCACGGTCCTCGGCGCGAGCGGGATCTCCTTCTGCTCCGCCCATCGGCCGGCGATCTCCTCCAACGTCATCAATAAGTCCACGTTGCCGGCGATCGAGAGCAGGCCCGAGGGCGGAGGATGGAAACTCACGGGTTGGAGGGACCTTTCGCAGCAAGGGATTCCATGTACCGGCGACGGCGTGCGGTAATTTCGGACGCGGAGGCCGCAGGGAGCAAGAGAAGCGGGTTCTCCCCCAGCAGGCGTACGATGGTGTGGCAGAGGGCCTCGCTCTCCATGAACTGCGCAGTTGCCTGACCGATCCGGTGGGTGGTCACGATCCCTTCCTGTGCGAGCAGGGTGTCCAGCAGCTCGAACCCCTCGGAGGATCCCGGCATGCGGCGAATCTCCAGCCGGTGCGCTCCGCCCCCGGGCCGGGTTGCATACCAGGCCTCGTCGTAATCGCGGTTGGTGTCGAAGGGCACCTGGAGGTAGGGCATTTCTGCCAGGTCCTCCGCAAGATGGACGGTGGAATTGCGGTTATGGCCGACACCGATCAGGAGGATGCGGCCACCCGCAAGGCGGACGCGGTCAATGGGGCTGCCCATACCCAGCGGCTCGTAATCAACGGGGCCTCCGAGCAGCGTCGGTGCATCGGGTCCGGCCGCAGCGAAGCTGTGCGTGGGGTGGCAGGTGCGCAGGACCCCGTCCATCCGCCAGAAGACGTCGGTTAGCAGACCGACCCGGCTGGGCGTCCGTCCGGGATCGAAGGGTGGCAGATTCCAGGCGGCGAGGCTGAAGCTGAAGGTGGGCATGACGAGGGTGCCACGCGGGCCGAGCACGTCCTGGAAGGCTTCGATGGCCGCCTCCGGCCCTCCGAGCATCCACCCCACCTGGCCTAGTGAGCTATGGACCACGAGGACCATGCCGGGGCAGATTCCGGCCCTCTCGAGTTCCTCCGCGAGCTCACGCCGCGTAATAGGTTTGCGGACCATCGCCGATCCCACTTGTGGTGTTGGGGCGCCCGCGGATAGGGATTTCACACGAGACCCTTCGTACCCGCCACGCGGCGCAAGGAAACCACAGGCGATGACGAAAACAAGCGGGATCGTCCCCGGCAGACTGGTTTCGGAGTGGGCGGACCTGTACTCGCGCCGGCTGTACAATCTGGCGTTCTTCGAGGCTGAGTCCGCCACAGAGCGTGAACCTGAGAACGCCCTGCACTGGTTTCTGCTGGGCGAGACAGCCTTGGCGCGCAACCGGCCGGACCTGGCCCGGAGCGCCTTCACCAAGGCGCTGGAGGTCCTGCCACGCCAGGGAAGCGGTGGCCTGCCCGAGCGGGTCCGCAAGAACCTCGGCGAGGCGGCACGCAGACTCGAGTCGGTGCTGGAGAGCAACCCCATGCTGCCGGCCCCGGCGGAGCCCTTCCAGTGGATCGAGTCCCCCACGTCCATCGAGGAGCGCGCCAGCCTCGGTGCCGCTTCCCAGGCTGGCGAGGGTCCCGCCGTGACCATGCACCAGCCGGGCTCACTTGTGGAGGACGTGGAGATCTTCGACAAGGAGTCACGGCCCTCCATCGCGGAGGAACGCCCGGAGCTCACCGATGCCCCGGCGCCCGTGGAGGAGCGCCCCGCACAGCCCGTCCCCGCGAAGGAGGGCAAACCGGCCGCTCGGGAAGAGAAGAAGGAGGCAGCTCCACCCGCAGAGGAGGACCCCTGGCGCGTCTGGGAGCAAAAGCTCCTTCAGCAGCTCTCCCAAGGGAAGTATGAGAGCGCACACAAGATGGTGAACGACGCGGTCGGCCGTTACCCGGAGAACACTTGGCTCCGGGAGGCACGGGCCAAGGTGCTGGACCGGATGGGTGACAGGGAGGGCGCAGCACGCGACCTCCTGGAAGCCTTCAAGGGCATGATGCAGCAGGGGAACCATCGCGACGGCGCGAAGGTGGCCCGGGAGGCGATGTCGCTCGCGCGGGGGAACGGGAACCTGATCATGGCCCTGGCGGCGGCCGCGGCGGGAGGAGGGATGATGGCGCTGGCCTCAGAGGCATACAGCCTGGGGGTGGAGACCGAGCGCCGCAGTGGTGACCCCGTCCGGCTGAGGAACGCTCTGGGCAAAGCGTTGGAGGCATTCCCCGGAAACCAGTCCTGGCGTCAGGAGCTGACCCGCCTCTCAGCAGGAATGGGCCGCGGAGGCACCGGCCAGCAGAATCCACCGGCACACCGCATCATCGGGGGAGAAGGCACCGGCCTCCCTGCACCCAGGCTCGACGCCACGATTCCGCCCGTGGCAGGTGCCGGAGCCGGCAGGTCCGCTCCCTCCGCGGCATCGCCCGAGGCACCAGGGGCGACTGACGCCGCCCTCCTTCTCGGGGCAACGGTTGGCGGATTCATGTCCCTGATTGCCATGATCGCGGGTTTCGGGCTCGTTGGATGGGCGTGCTTCTTCGCCCTGAAGGCGGCGGAGAACGCCTCCGATTTCTCCGTCTCCCCGAGCACCCGCAGAACACTTGGAACGATCCGGACGGTGCTGCTGATCGTCGCGATCATCGGATCGCTGCGTACACCGGTTCCGCTCTGACGGGCGACCCGGTCCGGGGCGCCCGGACCGGGTCGCCGCCGGGCACATGGTCCACCCGCAGGACTCCACATTCAAACCGCAACCTATTAAGGTATACCACAGGGGACAAAATGGGGCATCGGCCCTCTGGCATGGAACCTGATCTCCCGGCAGGCACGAGGCCGCCGACGGGCGGGACTCAATTTGAAAAATAGTGTGCGCGCACGAAAACCAGTTCAGCACCATCCACAGCCAAATTTCGGAGATACCCCCATGAAGAAAATGTACACCGTCGCAGGTTCCATTCTTGTAACCGCAGCACTTGCCATCGCTCTCCCCGTTTCAACTCTGTTCGCCTACAACCACGCCTCCAATGATCATGATCATGGTCATGCCGCCGCCAGTGACTCCAAGAATATAGTCGAGACCGCCGTCGCCGCCGGCAATTTCGAGACTCTCGCCGCCGCGCTCCAAGCAGGTGGCCTCGTGGATGCCCTCTCCGTCGGTGACAAGAAATTCACGGTTTTTGCCCCTACGGACAGCGCATTCGAGAAGCTTCCGGAAGGCACAGTCGAGTACCTTCTGGAAAACCCCGACAAGCTTCGCCGCGTGCTCCTTTACCATGTCGTCGAAGGACAGGTGAAGGCTGAGGATGTCGTCGAGCTCAGCACAGCCAAGACGCTGCTTGGTGGCAATGTAACCATCAGCACCTATCGCAACAGGGTCCGCATTAATGGCGCTACCGTGACCACGGCTGACATCGAGGCGAGCAACGGCGTCATTCACGTGATCAATGAAGTCTTGATTCCGAAGAATATCGCCGAGGTGGCCACCGAGGCAGGACAATTCAAGACACTTCTGGCCGCCGTCGAGGCTGCAGGTCTCGTGGAGGCCGTGACGAATGAGCAGGAAGGTCAGCTTACTGTCTTCGCCCCGACAGACGAGGCGTTTGCAAAGCTGCCCGAGGGAACGGTCGAAGCGCTGCTTGAAGACACGGACAAGCTTCGCGAGATCCTCCTCTATCATGTCGTCTCCGGCCGGGTTACCGCGGGCGATGTGGTCAAGCTGAACGAGGCGAAGACGGTCCAAGGCCAGAACGTGAGTATAGACGCTGACGATGATGGCGTAAGGATCAACAGCAGCAACGTTGTCCTGGCGGACGTGATTGCCTCCAACGGCGTCATTCACGTGATTGATACCGTGCTGCTTCCGCCCGAAGCCAAGTAAACACCCCCCACCCAGTTCGAAGATGGCCGGGAGCGTCACGTTCCCGGCCCTTTTCGTTGTGGGTGTGCCCCACGGTCCTTTCGTTGAGCCCCGCCTGATTTTGCGACCCGCGGCACTTTGATGTTGCCGTCGTACGGGCGGGGAAGCGGAGGTGAAGCGTCCGTGCGCCACGGACACGCCGGCATCCCCGCTGAAAGGACGTTTTTCCCGATGAAACCGGCCCGGCCCATCCCGAAAAAGCTCTTCTACCGAATAACAGAGGTGGCGGAAATCCTTGGAGTGGAGGCCTACGTGCTCCGCTACTGGGAGACGCGCTTCCCGATGCTGCGCCCGGAGCGCTGCGGCAACGACGAGCGCCGCTACCGCCGCAAGGACATTGATCTGCTGCTGCGAATCCGCGACCTGCTCTACGAGCAGAAGTTCACCATCGCGGGCGCCGTCGAGCAGCTCCGCAAACCGAACAGGAACGGCAATGGCCGCGCGCCCGTGGAGGCGGGCAACGGCGAGGTGGAGAGGAACGGCCAGAGCCCGGCCCAGCCCGGCCCGGATACCATCGAGGCACTCCGCGAGTCCCTCCGCGACATCCGTGAGGAGCTGCTGGCCCTGCGGGAAGGCTGACCGGACACGCGCGGCCGGACCAGCTTGGCTCCCTCCGTCTTCCTCGTCACCGTGGCGCTCGCCCCTGTGTCCTGCGATCGCTGGACAGGGGGCCATGTGTCCTTGCCGGGCCTTTTGGACTGCAGGCCGGGCTTGACATGGGCGGCGCGCCGGAGCGGAATACCCCCCGCTTTCGCGGAGGAGCCACTGCATGATTGATACACAGAAGATTGAAGAGAAAAAACTCCCACCAGGCGACGGGCTCTACATGGCGGTGAACATCATCGCCCGCCGCGCCAGGGAGCTGAACCGCCGGCGCGGCAACACCGGCCTTTACGAGGAAGAGATGCCGGACCCGGTGGACGTGGCTGTGAATGAGTACCGGAACGACCTGCTGGAATGGGAGTTCCGTCATCACCTCACGGGCAGCGGCGAGGACTACCGCTCCAACAGCTGATCCACGATGGAAGGGCATGAGGCGCTCCCGGAGGGCTGCCGCGTCGCCCTGGTTCACGACTGGCTGACGGGGATGCGCGGAGGTGAGCGCGTCCTTGAGCAGTTCTGCCGCCTGTTCCCCAAGGCCGACCTCCACACACTCATCTACAACCGCGAGGCTGTCAGCTCCACGATCCGCTCGATGCGGGTGGTGGAGTCCCCTTTTGGCCGGCTGCCGGGTGCCCGGCAGGCCTACCGCTCGCTGCTGCCGGTGCTGCCGCGCTTCGCTGAAAGGCTCCCCACGGGGGGCTACGACCTCGTCCTGTCGCTGAGTCACTGCGTGGCGAAGGCAGCGCCGCGGCCACGCCACGGCATGCACCTGTCCTACGTCTTCTCGCCGATGCGGTACGTTTGGGACCACTTCGACGACTACTTATCCACCAACCCGATAAAGAATGTTGCCATGCGGCTCTTCCGCCGGCCGCTTCAGCGCTGGGACCGGGAGAGCAGCCAGCGCGTGGACTCCTTCGCGGCGGACTCGGCCCACGTGGCGCGCAAGCTGAGGAGGTTCTGGAGCCGCAGCGCCCGTGTCATCCACCCGCCGGTGGATCTGCAGCGCTTCACTCCCGGTGACGAGATGCCGGAGGGATTTTTTCTGGTCGTTGCGGCGCTGGTGCCATATAAGAAAGTGGACCGTGCGATCCGGGCCGCGAACCTGACAGGGCAGCGGCTGGTCGTGGCGGGGACGGGTCCGGAGGAGGCACGCCTGCGCAAGATGGCCGGACGGACTGTCCAGTTCGCCGGAGGTGTGACCGACCAGGAGCTCTGCACGCTTTACCGGAGGGCAAGGGCCCTGATCTATCCGGGGGTTGAGGATTTCGGCATCACGGCGCTGGAGTCACAGGCCTGCGGGAGGCCGGTGCTGGCCTTCGCGGGAGGCGGGGCGCTGGAGACGGTGGTGAATGGAGTGACGGGAAGGTTTTTCACGCGGGCAACAGCCAAAAGCCTTGCTAGGCTCATGGACAGCCACCAAGACTCCGCATATGACCCGAAGGCAATAAGGCGTCATGCGGAGACCTTCTCGCCGGAAGCCTTCCGGGCCGCCGCCGTGGACTGGATTCGAGAAGAAGCGAGGTTTCTTGGGTGAGGGGCCATCATCGGGACCAGTTTGTAATCCTGCAGTATCTGGGCGACGGCTTGGCCGTCGCAGCAGGGTTGATGGCCGCGTACTGGTTCCGCTTTGCCAGTGGCATTGATCCGGCCGCGACCATTGCAACCGACTACGTTAACCAGTTCTGGTGGGCGCTGCTGCTGTGGATGATCTGCCTTCAGATGATGCGGGCGGTGGTGCCGCACCCACGGGTGATCAGCTTCAACCGGGCGCGCCGGCTGCTTTATGCTTCGGCCTTGGCTGTGCTGCTGATTGCGGTGCGGAACTACTTCTTCCGGGACGCGGACGTCTCCCGGTTTCTCTACCCGATGACCTTCCTCACGGTTTCCACGGCGCTGGTGACGCAGCGTGTGGGGCTTCAGTGGATCATTGCGCGCTTCCTCCTGACACGGGGGGCACGGGCGCGTGTGCTGATCGTGGGGCTCGGGCCGGTCGCGATGCGCCTTGCCGCGCGCTGCATGCACCGGCCCAGCCTGGGCTACGAGCTGGTGGGCTTCGTGGCGCTGGAGGACGGCCGCGTGGGCCATCGCATCGGGGGCGTGCCGATTCTGGGAAGCAAGGACGACCTGCGTCGCCTCATCCGCGACAACCGCGTGGAGGAGGTCTTCGTCACCGAGACGGACATCCCCAATGACACCTTCTTCCAGCTTTTTATAGACAGCGAGAAGGAGACGGCGCGCGTGCAGTTCGTCCCCTCGCTGGTGGAGATGATGCGCTCCTCGATCCACTATGACGAGGTGGCCGGGGTACCTGTCTATTCCATGCAGGATACGCCGCTGCAGGGGGCCAACGCCTTCCTCAAGAGGACGGTGGACGTGACGCTTTCGCTGGCCGGCCTGGTTCTGCTCTCTCCGCTCCTGGCGGGAATCGCCATCGCGGTGAAGTACACCTCACCGGGCCCCGTCCTTTACAAGCAGACACGGCTCGGCCTGGACAAGCGCGAGTTCAAGATATACAAGTTTCGCTCCATGCGCACGGACGCTGAGACCCACGGGCCGGGCTGGGGCGGGCAGGACGATCCCCGGACAACGCGCGTCGGGCGCTGGCTCCGTCGATGGAACCTGGACGAGCTGCCCCAGCTCTGGAACGTGCTGCGCGGGGACATGTCCCTGGTAGGCCCCCGGCCGGAGCGCCCGTATTACGTGGACCGGTT
>SLOM01000204.1 GCA_007132505.1 Candidatus Sumerlaeota bacterium | reverse complement strand
CGTCCAGCCAAAACAGAAGCCCTTTCTCGGTGTCCTCTGTGCCTCTTGTGGTGAATCCCATTCCGGCTGCGAAGTCTTCCAGATCGGGGTGGCGGGTACTTTTCATGGAGGCTCTCCGGTTGGCTCTAGAATAAATTCAACACGGAGGCACAGAGAACACAGAGGAAATCTCACCTGGAGGACCGTGCAAGAAAAGGCGTCCAGCCAAGCCAGAAGCCCTTTCTCGGCGTCCTCTGTGCCTCTTGTGGTGAATCCCAGGCTCGTACACTCTTTCATAGCACGCGCCTAACCACTCCGTCCTTGAGGAGTGGTACGTTGAAGTTGATGAGCAGGCCGAGCCGCTTGTTCGAAAGTCTGAGGTACGTCAGTAGCTGAGCCTCATGAATGCCCAGAATTTTCTCCACGGCCTTCAATTCCACGATGACCTCGTTCTCGACAAGAAAGTCAATCCAGTAGTCCAGTTCCAGTTCGGTTCCCTTGTAGCAGACCGGCAAGGGGTACTGACGTCGAAACTGCAACCCTCGTGTTGCCAACTCGTGAGCCAGTGCCGATTCGTACACCTTCTCAAGCAGGCCGGGCCCCAGCACGCGATGCACCTCGATGGCACAACCGATGATTAGTTGGCTGATATCCCGGTGAATGGCAGTCATGGTCAAGGTCCTGAGGGCCCTCGAAATAACTCAGCACGGAAAAACAGAGAACCCAAAGGAAGCTTCACCCGGCAGGCCTTGCTGGAAGGGATGTCTAGCCGAGACATGAGTTTGTCCTCGGTGACCTCTGTGCCTCTCGTGGTGAATCCCTCCCCCGTTGTTGGGTCTTGTGGATCGTGATGGCTGATACTTGTCATGTAGACTGTCCTGTGGGCTTTGGGAAACATTCAACACGGAGACACAGAGAGCACAGAGGAGGCTTCAACGGGGAGACCGTGTGAGAATAGATGTATAGCTGGAACACAGGTTTCTCCTCGGTGTCCTCTGTGCCTCTTGTGGTGAATCCCGTCCCTCAGGCCACGCCGCCGGTCTTGCTTGCCTCTCCGCGGCCGAGCTGCCAGCGCAGGTAGCCCTCGATGAATGGGTCAATCTCACCGTCGAGCACCCCCTCCGCGTCGCTCACCTTCAGTTCGAGCCGGTGGTCGTTCACCATCTTGTAGGGGTGGAGGACATAGCTCCGGAGCTGGCTGCCGAAGTTGATGTCCATCTTCTCCTCCTCCTTGGCCTGCGCGGCCTCGCGGCGGCGTGCCAGCTCCTGCTCGTAGAGGCGCGACCGGAGGATGGTAAAGGCCATTTCCCGGTTCTGGTGCCAGCTTCGTTCGTTCTGGCAGCTCACCACGATGTTGCTCGGGAAGTGCGTGATGCGGACTGCGCTGGTGGTCTTGTTGACCTTCTGCCCGCCCTTTCCGGAAGCGCGGAAGCTGTCTATACGCCAGTCCTTGTCCTGGATGCCGATGTCCACCTCGATGCTGTCGTCTATTTCGGGGGTTACGTCAACGCTGGCGAAGCTCGTGTGGCGGCGCGCGTTTGCGTCGAAGGGCGAAATGCGAACCAGCCGGTGGACGCCCGCCTCGCCCTTCAGGTAGCCGTAGGCGTAAGGCCCCTCCACCCTCACCGTGGCGGATTGGAGCCCGGCGGACTCGCCCTCGGAGAAGTCCACCACCTCGGTCTTGTAGTCGTTGCGCTCGCACCAGCGCAGGTACATCCGCAGGAGCATCGCGGCCCAGTCCTGGGACTCGGTTCCGCCTGCCCCTGAGTGGATCTTGAGGAAGCAGGGGAGCGCGTCCTCCTCGTTCGACAGCATCGAGCGCAGCTCAAGCTTCTCGAGCCGGCTCTCGATCTGCTCCACCATTTCGCCAAGGGAGCGAGCGTCCTCGCTGTCCTCCTGGCCTTCCTCCTTGAGGAGCTGGGCCAGTTCGAGGCTCTCCTCGATGTCGTGCTCGAGTTCCTCCCATGGCTCCACCCGGCCGCGGAGCGTGGTCAGCTTCTTCATCACGGTCTGGGCGTGGTCCGGGTCCTCCCAAAAGGCGGGGGACTGGGTCTGGCCCTCGAGCGCCTCGATCTCCGACTTTATTGCTTCGTAGTTAAAGATACTCCCTGTTGCGGGCGCACGCCCGCCGGAGATCATGCAGCTTTGTAATGACGTCCGAGAGCTGTTTCATGGCCGTTCCCTGTGGGTTGATCGGTGCAGATGGCCTCCGCTGTGCCTGCCGCGGAAGCCCCACCAAACGGAAAAACTACCGCCGCACCCCCCGGCAGGTCAATCCGCAGGCTCACGGCGCAAGGCCGCGGGCAGGGCATTCTCTTCCGGTCCCCGGTGGATCTCTCTGCAGCAGACTGGTCCCTGCTTCGACGACCCCGCTGGGGGGGGGGACTACCAGCCCGTCCACTCCAGGTCCACAAGCACGGGACGGTGGTCAGAGGCCATCGGCTCGTCCACGACCTCGCTGTGGAGCACGCGCCATGGGTGTCCCTTCGGGAACAGGATGTAGTCAATCTTCCGGTCCGGCGCGTCGGCGGGGAAGGTCATGGCGTCGTCGCCCGTGGTGTCCACCCACTCTGCCAGGATCTTGTTGGCGGTTTCGCTGCCCGGCCGGGCGTTCAGGTCGCCTGCCAGGATGACGGTCTCCTGCTCCGCCGCGCCCAGCACCCGTTTCAGCTCCGCCACCTGAAGCAGCCGGTGCTCCTCCGCCTGATGGTGCAGGTGCATGGTCACGAGCAGGATTTCAGGGCTGCGCTCCGTGGCCGGGAGGTGACCCGCCACGGCGACGCGGTAGTCCGCGGACTCGCCCGTGGTGCCGTGCAGGTCAATGACCTCGACGGACTCGAAGGGCCACCGGGCCAGAAGCGCCTGGCCGTAGTCCCCGCCTCCGAAGTCACGGTGCTTGCCGAAGACGCCGTGCATGTTCGTCAGGCGGGCCAGCTCCTCCACCTGGTCCACTTCACCGCTGCGGCGGACGCCCACGTCCACCTCCTGAAGGGCCACAAGGTCCGGGTTCACCGCGTTGATGACGCCGGCGATGCGCTCGAGGTCAATCTCGTCGTCCATTCCCCGGCCGTGGCGGATGTTGTAGTTGAGGACTCGGAGCTGGTTTGGCTCGCGGGCGTCCTCCTCCCCCTGTGGCTCGCTCCCGGCGGGGACGGGTCCGCCAAACAGGCAGAGCGCGATAGCGAGCGTGGTAATCTGAGTCAGGCAAAGTCTCATGGTCCGGGACTCCTGTGGGTATTGGGCCAGCGTGGCCAGTGACATCAGAGGGTGCCGCCGTATTGCCCAGGTGCAAGGGATTCACGTGTCCGGTCTGGCAGATCCAACCGAGCGGCACCGGCGGTCCAAGCAGGACACGCGGGCAGGGGAAAAAGGGCTTGACCTCTTCGAGGTGGACTGGCCCTTTCGGATAGCTGTCACCGGAACTGGCTTTTTTGGCAGGGAAGGAGACACTTGGTGTAGTGCCAAGACGGATGCCCGTGCAACCTGCCCCCCAGGCCGCTCTGTGCCGGGAACTAGGACGTCGAGCCATTCGTCATAATCCACATTTTCCGGAAAGGGTGTTCATATGAAGAAAATCTTTGCCGTCGCCGGCGCACTGGCGCTGACGATAGGGACGGCGGGGGCCCAGACCACCGTCACCGTTGGTCCAGGCCTCGACTTCGAGACCATTCAGGATGCCATCGCGAGTTACACTCCCGGTGGTGCAAACGAACTGGCGGACCAGCCCCTGATCATCAACATTGATCCGGCGGGTGGCCCGTACAACGAACGCCTCACCCTCAACAGCAACGTCGCCGAGGGCGCCATCGTCGGAGACATCGTCATCCAGACCGATCCCGACGCGGACCCCTTTGAACTCGCCAGAATCGCCCTGCAGGCAGACTTGGGCGACGACCCAACGGACGCCAACTCCGCCGGTCTGCGCATCCTGCAGGATGAAGCCAACGTCACCCTCAAGGACCTGATCATCTATCCGTCCACAACGGGCGATCAGTTCCGCCGGCCCATCATTGACATGGGTGAGCACAACACCAACACCGTGTTCAACACCGTGCGGATCGAAAACAGCATCATCACGGAAGTGGGTGTCTCCGGCGAACCGCTCATCACCTCGCGCGAACAGGCCTTCGACCCTCCAGTCGAGGCCTCGGGTTCCGGCCGTGACAACACCTTCGCCAACACCATCAACTTCGCTCCCTTCCCCAGCCCATCCCCGATCTCAATGAACCTGGAGGTCGTCGGCTCCACCGTTTATGGTGCCTCACCCCTTGGTGGTACCGCGGCCAATCACTTGCGCGTCAATATCCCCACACCGGCAGAGGACGGCATGACGGTCACCGTCAGCGACACCGTTTTCGCCTATGGCCCCGGTGGTCATGGTATCCGTGCCGGAGCTGGTAGTCAGGCTCAGTACAGTATGAGCATGGACGAGGTGATCGTCTATAACTCACCGCCCTCCGGTGGCAACCACCTGATGCGTCCCGAGGGATCACCCGCTGAGGGACCCGCCCTCGTGATGAGCATCACCAACTCCATCTTCGCCCGGGACATCAACCTCGAGGGCAGCGCCACACGCGGCATTTCCGGCGTGGGCGGCTGGGACCTCGAGACGCTCGAGAACATCATCATCAACGCGCCATCCGTGGGCATCGTGGATATCGTGGGTGACACCAACAATCCGGTCACGACGTGGCGGAACCTGACAGTGCACAATAACTCCACTGGTGCGGAAGGCGTTCTGCTTGTTGGCGGTGCTGGTGCGCTCGAGATCGAGGACTCAATTCTCAGTGGACCGGGCACCCAGCTCGTCGGCATCCCGCACCCCGTGGGCGGAACTCTTGCCTCTTACAGCGCTTTCCCCGCCTACGGCCCCGATCAAGTGACAGCGATCACGGAAGCAGAGGACGGCGCGAGCCTTGGCGATGGCATCGTCGAACTCGATCCCGCCTATGCCCAGAAGGACGACCCGACCGCGGCCGACTACTTCGCCGTGCAGAACAACGACTACGCCGGAGCAGCCAGTGATGGCTCGGACCTGCGCGGTGGGGCAGCCTTCCTTGGCGGTCTTGACGTCCCGCTGCCCGCCTTCGCGCGCGTTCTCCATGCCGCACCCGAAGTGCCCGCGGTGGACGTGCTCGTTAACGGCGACGAGGAGAACAGGCCTGTCACGGGACTTACCTTCCCCAACGGGACCAACTACCTCCAGCTGCCTGATGGCACCTACACCTTCGATGTCGTTCCGGAAGGCGAAGGGGTCGCAGAGAGCGCCCTGAACGTGAGTGACCTCGTCCTTGAAGAGGCCGTGAACTACACGATCGCCGCCTATGGCGTGAGTGAAATTGAAGGCATCGTCCTGGTGGATGACCTTGAAGGTATCGCAGCCGGCCAGATTCGCATCCGTGCCATCCACGTCGCAGACGGCGTGGGAGTCGTGGACATCCTGAATCTGACCGCAGACCCCCAGAACCCGGGAGTCCTCTTCGAGGCCCTTGACTACGGCGACGCCAGCGCCACGTTGGACGTCCCCGTGCAGACCTACACCATCGGAATTGACGTTGGACAGACCGGCGAGGCCGATCTTGTCTACGTCATTCCGGCCGCCGCACTGCCCGCCGGCGCCAAGGCGGTCAACCTGTACGCGATCAACGTACCCGCTCCGGACAAGGACAACGGCGACGAGGTCATCCTTCTCGCCCAGTTCGACAACGTCGCGGACACGGCCAGCATCCCCGCCCAGGTGGACCCCGACTTCACGCCCATCTGGGAAGTGTTCGACACCGTTGGAACACCTGACGGAACGGGCGGCATCATCCGGCTCGCAGCGGATTCCACCGGCAAGCTGTACGCATCGCGCTCCACGCCCGACAACATGATCGTCTACGCAAGCGACGATCTCGGCGAGACATGGACCGAGGTGGTCACGGACAATGCCATGGCAAACGGCTTCCAAGGTCTGGCCATTGACGAGGACGACAACCTCTTCGTCCTTGGCGAATCCGGCGTTGTCGGAACAGGCACCCTCCGTAAGTTCGACAGTGACGGTGACCTCGTGACCGCATTCGGCACCGACGGCGTGGTCAACCCTACAGCCCGCCTGACAGGACTCAGCATTCTCAGCAACGGAACCCTCATCGCGACCACCTTCGGGGGACAGCTCTACACCTTCGATCCGATGACAGGTGCGGAGGCGGCAGCCGCCAACACTGGCTCCGGCAACTTCGTGCGCGACATCGTGGTGCGCCCCGATGAGGTTGGTGGCGAGGACATCATCTTCGCGACCCGTTCCGGTTCGCTGGTCCAGTTCACGGGCGGTTCCGCAGCCGATCCGATGGGCTACACGACGACCACGGTCGTCTCCGCCCAGCCCGACGCGAGCTTCCAGGTTCGCCCCGGCGTTGCATACAATGCCTCGGACGACACGGTGATCTTCGGCAACTACGGCACCCAGTTCACGGTTGTGGATGCCGCCACGGGCAGCGTTCAGCAGGTCCTCACCGAACGGAACGATGATGGCGATCCGTTCGACCTGACAGCCGATGCAGTCACCCTGAACGGAAACGACGGGTACGAGTACCTGGTCCTGTCGCACAACAACTCGGAATTCACCATCCTGCGCCGCGAGGTGGCCCCCACCGCCGTGGACGACTGGATGCTGATCCGGCACTGAGACGGCCGAAGGCCGGCTGTGACCGGCCGCAGCCGTAATTGACTTCGGGACCGCGGGCTTGGCGCTCGCGGTCCTCTCTTTTTGATGGGGGCGGGCAGGGAAGCCCCGCGGTTATTTTGCCGGTTTAATAATTCAGCCGTCCTGCACAAGAATCTCCCTGCAAAACAGCATGATACGTGTTGACACCCGCTCCCGGCTTGCTCCAACAATCCCGTTAATCCGTGAAGGAAGGGAAGGTTGCCCCGCCACCCGCTGAATCAGGTTATGGCCTGCCGACAGCCGCCCGGCCCATGCCGGGGCCAGCGAGTGGGGAATGGGTGGCCGCTCTTCCGGAAATCACGGTAGAAAGCGTTCCGTGGCCCTGCGGTCAGGACGTGAAACCACTCAGGAGCATGGAAGGAGAAGGTTATGCGAAAGCTTTTAGCCTTAACCGGCGCGCTGGCACTCGTGGCCGGTAGCGCCAGTGCACAGCTCACCGTTGTGTTCCAGGACGACTTCGAGTCCTATGCCAGCAACGCAGAACTCACCACCGCGGCCGGCGACAACCAGTGGTCCGAAAACACGCTGGGCATCGGCCTGCATGACGGCGCTTTCACCCGGGACGACCAGTCCGTCGGGCAGGCAGCCGGGGATGGGAACACCGACAGACTGCTCCTCGAAGGCGCCATGGACTTGGACCCCAGGGATGCCCCAATTCGTGCTTCCTATTGGTTTTATGACCCTACAGGTGAGGACCCAGGCCACGCAGGAATGGCAATCGGCAGATCGCTCTGGGGGCACATGTTTGTCGGGCTTGGATCATCAATGGTCAGCGGAGATGACAAAGACGACTTCTACCACGCACGCCTGATGGACGGCGGCCCGGGATGGGTCGTTACGACTGCGCCCAGGTCTGTTGGCTGGCAGAAGCTTGAAATCGTCTTGGACGACGGCACCGTGGAAGTTTTCCACAATGACGGTGACACTCCAGTCGCGGATGGCACTTTTACCTCTCCGGCAGCTTGGAATTACGCAAACTGGGTTCGCTTTGCTCCACCGATTGAGACCGCTGGCGACGACTTCTACTACGACGATTTCGTAGTCGCCACCGGCACGCCGGAGGACCCGGATCCGACTCCGACCCCAACGCCGGAGCCCACACCGACTCCGACACCCACTCCGACTCCTCCGCCGCCGACCGAGTTCCCCTTCACCGATGACTTCGAGGCTGGCGCTCCCCAGCCCAACTGGGAATGGGATTCCGACTCCAACGCGGCCTGGGACGAGGCAGGAACATGGGAAGCCGTCGAGGCCGAGGATGACTGGCGCGGCACGCTCATCGAGCCGCCGGATGGCGACTACATGGGCAAACTCTCGATTGTTCCCCCAGGGGCACAAACCCTGCGGAGAATTGTCGGCACCTACGACGCCGTTGATTACGTCGTCGAGGCGGACATCTTCGTCCCAACCGTGGACGCAGACTCGCCACCGGACAACTTCTTCTACCAGCAGCTTCAGTTCGCTGTTCGTCCTGGATCCGATTACACGCAGTTCTTCTTCCAGAACAATGAGGACCGCGCTGATGGAGGCCGCATGGTCGTCAGGACACGCTACGGATCCTTCAGCGTCGTGTACGAGGAGCCCACCGAGGACGCCCTCGGGTACAAGGATGAGGGCTGGTACAACGTCCGCATCTACGTCAACAACTCCGACATGACCATGAATATCGTCGTGGACGGAATTGCCCTCAACGATGGCGATCCGATCACCGTGACGCAAGGCGGCTACGCCGATGGCGGCAAGACAGGCGTCGCCACCTACATCAACGGTGCAGCGACCGAAGAGCGGGCCGTTTACTACGACAACTTCAGCGTGGAGTTCCAGGAAGTTGGCGTGGACGACTGGATGTACCTGCGCCACTAAGCCGCGTAGGGAGAACCGGCGCCCTCCACGCGCCAACCCTCAACCAGCGTTT
>SLOM01000086.1 GCA_007132505.1 Candidatus Sumerlaeota bacterium | reverse complement strand
TATTGGGGCACGGACAGCAGTCCGGGCCGGGTTGTCAAGACGTCGGTGGGAGGGCCGGAGGACGCTCCCACGCGGCTTGGCGCCGGTAGATTCAGCGCACCATTTACTGGCGCGAGCGAGCAGGGCGCTCATACGACGCTGCTGGACACCGGGAACGGTTACGGCTACTTCGGGACACGGAACAGTCCTGGTTTTGTGATTAAGATGGACCTCGGGGGGGAGGACGGGGCTCCTTCGCGTCTTGGCCGCCTACAACTTACGGATGATGAGGACGACCTGCGGAGCGGCGTCATTGATCCGGAAAACGGGTACGCGTACTTCGGTACGAATACCTCTCCCGGCCGGGTCGTCAAGGTGGCACTCGGCGAAGGGGACGAGCTGCCCGAGCGCGTGGCCACCCTCGAACTGAACGAGGGGGAGGATTATCTGACCGCCGCGGTAATAGACCCGGAAAATGGCCATGCGTACTTCGGCACGAACACCAGCCCCGCGCGGGTAGTGAAAGTGGGGCTGGGCAGTGGGGACAACCCGCCTTTCCGCCTCGGCACCGCCACACTTCAGACAACCGTGAGCCGCCCGAACTTCCCACCCCTCGTCATCCGCGAAAGCTACCTTGTCAGCGGGGCCATCAATCCCGAGGCTGGGCTGGCGTATTTCGGCACGGATACGGAGCCCGGCGTGGTCGCCGTGGTCGATCTGGGAGGGGGTAGCAATCCGCCCTCGCGCGCAGGCCGCGTGAACCTCGAGGAGGACGAGGACCATCTGCGCGCGGCAGCGATAGACACCGGGGCCGGGGCACTCTTCTTCGGAACCCACACCACACCGGGCCGCGTGGTGAAGTTCAACCTGGACGAGGATGACGGTATGCCCTCGCGGACAGGAGCCGTTGAGCTTACCTCCGGTGAAGCGGAAATCGGCGCGGCAGTCGTGGACGCAGCGAACGGATTCCTGCACGTCGGCACCGGCGTGGACGACACTCCCGGCCGGGCGGTGCGCGTGGCCATGGGGCAGAAGGGCTTCCTCAAGGGCACGCGCTTCGAAATGGAAGAGGGCGGTGACATGCAGGAAATGCGTCTATACAGTCACGCAGCAGAGGGCATTGTCCGGCTGTCGCTTTACGACGACAGCGAGCCGCGTCAGCTCCTCTGGGAGTCGGGCCCGGTCGGCGTCAACGTGGAGGGGGATGAGCTGGTGTTGCCGGTCTCGGATGGCACGCCGTCCTCACTTCACCTGCCGGAGGGCGCCTACTGGGCCGCCTGGCAGATAGACACAAACGTTCCTGTCACAAGCTACACGGAAGGCAACGAGGGGGATGGCTTCCTCCTGCCGATGTCCTTCGGCCCGGAACCGGAAAGCCTCTCGCAATGGACGAGCGAAACGACGAACGAACGGTGGACGCAATACATCGTGTACGACCCGGCTGATGCGATCCCCGGCGACTTCAACGGCGACGGGTGCGTGGACTTCCAGGACTTCACGGTGCTCCTGGAAAATTGGGGGCAGGAATACCAGGGAACCATGATGGATTTCCCCGCCTTCACCGACCTGTTGGAGAACTGGGGCGAGGGATGCGACTAGCCGGCGAAATCCATGCGGACGGGGAGGGGTGGCCTGCTCATCCCTCCCCCATCTGTAAGCTCCACATGCGCCGTCCAGCTCGGACTCCGGTGTCGGCACCCGGGCTCCCTGCGGTGCTCATCGGTCATGGCCTTGGCGCACAACTTGACCTCCCCTCCCGACGGGGCAAGGATGTGCCCCGAAACGCCCCATTCAAGAGGCTCATACCGTGAAATCAATACCGTTTACAACCCTCGCCTTGATGACGCTCCTGTCCGCAACAGGCTCCTCCTTCGCGGAGGATGTCTCCGCGGACAAAGCAGAGATGGAGGGCGCCCACCCGGTTCCTCCACCCGGCCATGTCCTTCGGGTCGGAGGGGACCTTCAAGCTGAAGCGACATGGAATGGCGCCCGAGGGGAGTGGCGTTCGGGCGACTCCCGGATTGATACGCCCCTGCCGGAGGGATACCCCGCTCCGACACCTCCCGTTGCCATTGACATCAAGACGTACCCACTGGTCCGCCGGGCCGAAATTTCCGGGAGCGGCGGCCGGAGCAACTCCGGCTTCATGCCCCTCTTCCGCCACATCCAGCGAAACCAGATCGCCATGACTTCCCCTGTGGAGATGGACTACGAGACCGGTGAGGCCACTACTGCCCGCACTGATCGGTGGACCATGAGCTTTCTATACAGAACACAGGAGTTGGGTGGGACAGGAACTGACCCGCATGACCAGCGCATCACAGTCCGCGATATCGAGCCCGTAACCGTCGTCTCCCTGGGTGGCAGGGGCTCCTACGCGAACTCGCGTATTGAGAGCGACCTGAACACGCTCACCGCTTGGCTCGCCGAAAACCCTGATTGGCTCCCCGCGGGTCCTCCGCGCGCACTTCTCTACAATGGTCCATCCTGGACACCTTGGGCCAACTGGTTGGAGGTGCACATCCCTGTGCGCTGGCAGGGAGACGAACCAGTGGATGAGACCTCGTCTCCCGAAACCGAAGCAGATTGAGAGCATGATGGGTTCCGGGTCCTTTCACATTTGGTGCGCAGTTCAGGACTTCAGAGCACCACCAGCCCTTCGGTCCCTCGCAAATCACATTGACAGAATGAAAAAAGAAGATATCAAGGTACGGAGGCGACCGGTATTCGATCGGCGCGTCTCTTCCCATTGCGGTGTCCGAACGTGCATGTAAGCGACACCCTCTGAGGGCCCAGGAGATGCACTCTCCTCGCCTCCGTGATGAGAGATTTACTCAGTCTGCTCGATTCATCCTGCAACGCCCCACTTCCTCCTTCCTGCCCGCAACGTCTCCCTCAGGATGTCCAAGGCGAGACGCCCCCCTATAAGCCGTGCGCTCAAGACGCCGCGAGATCCTCTCAGTCCAAAGTGTCCGCGGCGTCTATAACCCCGTCCTCGTTTCTGTCGAGGCCGGGCGGTTCGATTACAAGGCGGCCGATCAGCCATTCGGCGACCTCGGGTACCAGGCCCACCGGCACGAAACTCTCGCGTACGTTGTTGTTGTTGTCGAATTCGTCTATCTCGTTATCCGGGTCAACATACATGATGAAGCTGTAGGCACGATCATCCGGCACGGTCCATTCAACCCGCTTCACGGCGGTGTCGTTCCCGTTCAGTGTCAGGTAGTCGGCATCCAGTACAAGCTCGTTTTCGATGATGGGGATAAGGTCGTCCCCCTTGGAACCTTCCGGCAGCGCGTAGAGCGACATCTTGAGGCCCCTGACCGGGAGGTCACCCACGTTGTGGACCTCCGCCTCCAGCGTGATCGTGTGGCCGGGCAGGAAGAAGCCTGAGCGGTGGCGCACCTCGCCTGCCATCAGCTCCGTGGCAACGATCCGGCGAGACATGGCGAAGTAGGTGGCGTCCTCCTCCTCAATGCGGACGAGTTCCTGCTCCACGCCGTCTATCTTGACAGTCACCGGAGTTCTGCGCATGGGCACCTTCTGATACATCGTGAGGAGATGTCCGTCGTCCGTCACGATGGCGGTGGCATGGCGTTCCGTATCGGTCCCATGCGTGATTGGGCCGAGCGTACGATTCGGTGCACCCATGTGGAGCTTGAGGTTCCCGCGTTCATCCGGCTTGTGAAGGATCGCCGCACTCCGGAGATTAAACCAATGACTCACCGCCGGATCGGGCAGCACGCCGGAGAGTGTGTAGGATTGCGTCTCCGCGCCCTGGGGCCTCGCCGGGTCGTCAGCGGCGAACTCCACCCGTTCGTAGGTGGGACGGACCGGTGGGTAGCCGGAAACGGGATTCTGAGCAATAGACACAATGCCCATCGAATGTGGGTCGGGTCCTGAGATGTAAAGCTCGTCTTCCCACACAACTCCCATGGAGCGGTCGGGGTGGACACGCGGATTGCTGATGACCTTGTGCTGTACGGTTGATCTCTGGAGGCGCCTTAGCCTTGTGTCCGAGACCCCCCAACGCATCTGCCAGACTTCGAGAACCATCGTTGGACGGAAGGGATCAACGGAATGCACGTCCGCCATCCGTGTCAGGAGGAAGCCGACGCCACTCCAGTTGTCACTCGTGGCTGCCGAGTATTCAACGACATCTTCGGGTGTGTCTACATCGGGGTCTTCCTCGCCAAGGGTGGAGATATTATTGAATCCCCAGCTCACCAACTCACCGTCCTGCCAGGTGCCGGAGAGCGGCGCGTAGCGCAGGCGCACGCCTCCGATCCTGCCTTGGGACGGGTCCGGGGCGTTCAGGTCCCACGGCAGAAGGTTGCCCGTGTCCGATTCGAGCCAGCAGGCGTAGAGAGGACCGCCACGCACAAACTTTCCAACGCTCGCAAGCTGTGTGTTGAATCCATTGGCGCCCTCTATCGGTATCTCCCTCGGCTCGGACCAGACGCCCGTTTCCACCACGAATATCGAGTAGGTGGGACGAAGGTTGGCGACGATCGTCTCGGTGTCTGCTTCCGGGTTCCCACTTGGATGCATGTTGGGAATGCCATTGCGCTCCCACAATGCCACCCACTGATCTTCCCCCCAAGGCGCGCGTCTATGCACCTCCACCTTCGGGTTGAAGGCCGCGCGGTCGTCCGTGTGGATGGGTGCCGGAATGGAAAAATATGCGCCGTTGAAGTAGCTGTACCAGATGTCGGTGGCCTGCGTGGCCGGGTTGCCGGGGATGGGTTGTGCCCACACAACCATCATCGTGTTGTTCTCGGGGTGCATGGTTGTGTGAAGCGTGGCGTCAGGGGGGATGCCTCCCAGTACCCTCACTTCCCGGTCGAAGGAATGCGAGCCTGTCACGGGGAAGCCGGTGCTTTTGTGGCTGTCGAATTCGGCGAAGGGGTTGGGCGTGACGACGTAGGGCATCGGGAGCGACTTGGGAACGAGGCCCTCCCTGCCGGCGCCATAGGCGTACTGCCAGCCGCTGTCGGATATAACGCCGCCGTTCGGCAGCTCCTTGGAGGTGGTGACGCCGTCCACCGTACTGATTGATATCACTCGTTCGACGCTGCGCTCCAACACCCAGGCGCGGAGCTTAGCTCCCACCAGGGCGGTGATGGCGAGTTCCTTGAGCGCCAGTCCGTCGGAACTGGGGGTGAGCGTGGCGCTGCCCTTCCCCTCACCGTAAGCGGACACCTCTGCATAGCCGCCGATCAGATTCACCGCGGCGGCAACACCGAGCGCCAGAAACGCCGTCATCTCGCCCTCGAAAAGAATGTCCTTCTCGTCGGACAGCGTGACCTTTGTGGAGGAATCGAGCCCGATAGTGATTGTCGCGGTGAGCTTGGCGCGATCGTTCAGCCAGTTGAAGGCGCCGGAGAGAAAGCGCATGGTCTTCAGCGGGGCGAGCTGCGGGAACACATCCACCAGCCCGGCCTCCTGCGACACCGAGCCGGCCACGCTCATGGTGAGCAGGCCGCCGCCGATCTCAGGGCCCTCGGGCGTGAGGCTCTGAATGATACCGCCTCCGAACTCAGTACGCAGTTTGCCCGGCCCAAGAAGGAATTCCCCACCGCCACTGACCGCCACCGAGCCGTCGTCCTGGCTGGCTATCTGTCCCTGCCCCGAGGCCTGAACGTCCTTGATGCCGTACCTCTTGTCACCAACCCAGGGGACGTAGTGGGCAAACTCCACCCATGCGTTAAATGGTTCCTTTGGCGCCACCCCACCCCATGACCATGTCACCTTCTTGTTCTGGGTGACCTCGGAAATCCAGAAGGTGCACCCCGGCATGAACATGATCGGCCCCGCGTACGCGGCAAGCGGCAGGTTGACGGGAATTGGGGTGCTGATCTGGTCCTTGTCGTTGAGCAGCAGAATCATCGTCCAGGGGAACGGGGGATAATCGTTGAGGCGCGACCGGGGGAACGTGCGGCTGAAACTATTCTGCGCCTCGGGGCCCAGGCCACCGGCGTGAATGCTTCCTATGAGAAGTGGGCCTGATTCAACCTGCTGGTAGGGTCCGGCGTCCTCGCCCCATCGCGTGCCAAATGTGACAGTAACCAGCTCGTTCGCTGTGGAGGGGCAGTAGGTCCACATGACACCCTCCTGGTCGAAGGAGACCGAGGTGACGTCCGGCAGGTCCTGTGCCGGGAGAGCGCGCTCCCGAAGTTCGGTGCCGAACGCGACAAAGCCGTCCCGTGTTCCGGCGATCCGAGCGACTGCACCCGCCGCAAATCTCCCCTCCGTGAGCAGCGACTGGTTGTCTATACGATAGTAGCGGCCATGTGCGAACGATTGGTATTGAAGACCGCTATGGTGAAGGTAGAGCGCGCCCGATACCGGATCCACTGCGATCAGTCTGTCCGAGGCGTGAAATGGCTGGCCTCCGAAGACCTTAGCGCCGAGCTCCTCGAACGTGACCGAGCGCCGGATGGCGGTGCCTTGCGGATTGATGTTGTAGATGCTGCCCGAGGAGATGATCCACCAACTCCCGTCGGCGGCACGGTCAATGGCTGTGGCTCCGGCGCCGGGCAGGACGAGCGAGAAGTCCAATGTCTCGCGAAGCGCGACGGCCCCCTTGCCCTCCCCCAGGTCGGTCAGGCCCCACACCGTCATCGTCGTGCGGTCCTCGCCGAGGAGGTAGAAGGTGCTCCCGCCGGTCACGAAGAGCGCTCCAGCCGATACTGACCCCAGCGCGTTGAAGAACTCGTCCCGGCCGTCGTCTCGGCCGATGCTCCACGTCCTGATTTCGTTGCCATCCCTGTCGGTGGTCCGGATTGAGCCATATCCAATGAAGTAGTGCCGGCCCAGGGTGTCGTCAAACGCCCAGCGAGAGTGCATCGCTCCTACCGAAGGGGGGAAGGAGTGCCGGATGGCCCCGGGCTCCTCGGCCAGCGCCGGCGGCGCGCCGCCGAAATGCAACACAGTGACAATGATGCTGGTGACCAGGAGTCTGTCAGCACCAAGAAGAATAGGACGGAGAGAGCTGGCAAACACGGCTCGGCCCCTTTCCGGCACAGACGGCGAGGCACGCCGTGCAACTGGGATGTGACAGTAGGGAAAAAGCTGCCCCCTTGCTGCACCCTGAACCAGACCCATTCCTGACCCGGGAGTCAACAGAAATAGCAGTCAGTTTGGTGTCCCTGCCTGCCAATCCCGCGTGAGCCACCCGGTCCGGAAGCCTGGCGAGCAAGGGGGAAACGGGCGCAGTCCAACATGCCGAACGGAGCTGCGCCCCATACGCCCGCTCGTGATGGCCGGTGAACAGTGCAGGAACTGCAGGAGATCGGATACCACCTTGCCTTTTGTCGTAGGGCACATGGGCTCAGCACTCTGGTCTTTCTGGCTCAGGGACACCACCGAGTCAATTAAGCCAGCTTCTTGCCGGTGTGACTATGCGGAAGCGTCACCCGGCCAGCTGAAGCCAGATGCAGCCACCTGTCTACCGGATGGCGGCCGCTGACGCCGCCCACAGCAACCACTCTTCTCAGGGCAGGAAGATGGCAAATATGGCGACCGTCCATTCCTGATCGAGGCTGGCAAGCACGCTTCCGTCAACGGTGTAGGTCACGGGATAGACGGCATACAGTTGATAGAAACCAAAACCCCGTTCCCTTTCCTCGGGTCCAAGCGTCACGTTGAAGGACCCGCTGCTGTCCGTCTGTGTCTGAACTATCGCTCCGGATTCGCCCACCTGGACGAGCTTGTAGTCGGAGACTCCAGTGGTTGTCAGGTTGTGGTGGGAGCCACCGGACTCCCAGGAGTCGCTCAGCTCGGAGATGGTGGCTTGATAGGCAAGGGTCACATCCACCGTCTCCCTGCCCCACACCGACGCCTGTACCGTGGTGAAGCTTGCGCCGGCGGTCTCGGACAGGTCGGAGACTGCATCGGCGCTCAGGGTGCCCGTCCCCGTCATGGTGGGGAAGGCGCGGCCAAAAGCGTGTCCACTGATGGTGTTCGTTTCCAACGGAAACGGTCCCGGGCGGGCAAGGCCAACCGAGAGTACCCCCCCGCGCTCGTTCGTGTAGGGAGCAGTCGCGTTTGTGTTGGAAACGAGGGTAAGCAGTTGATGACGATTTGTCTTGTAATGGAGGGCGTTCGGTATGGTGCCGTACTTGATCTCGTTGGGCTCAAAGGCACTTGCCACGCGCACGGCCTGCTCGTCCGGAGGGACACGAAAACACTGAATTCCAAGCCAGGGGTCGCCCTCGAACCGGATGACAAAGAACGCGTCCGCCGGTGGATCCGGATAGTCCGTTGTAAAGAAAAGTGGATGCGGTGCGGCCGCGAGATCCGGCAATTTGACCTCAAACCTGGACCAGGACATCGACGACCCCGGCTCCAGTCTTGTTCGTGCGGGACCGGCAAGGCCGACGAACGTTTGCGCCGGATTCTCGTAGGGGTATATCTTTCCTTCCACCAGCTGCCGGAAGAAATCGTCATACCAGATGCGCAGCGGATAGTCAGTGACGGCGCTCTCGAGTGCCTGCACAGGGTCGCTGCCTCCCCAGGTTGCTTCGTAGACAGCCAGGGGCGCCCCGGTGCGCCCCGTGTCAACAAGATACTTCGCCAGCGGAGCCATGCCATAGCCGTGATTCATGGCAGTCTCGCCGCCGCCGTGCATCCCATGCCCGACGCCGAGGAAAGGAGCCTCAAGGTTCTCCAGATAGGTCCCGG
>SLOM01000101.1 GCA_007132505.1 Candidatus Sumerlaeota bacterium | reverse complement strand
TCGCCGCGTTTAAAAAAGGGTCCACCTTCCCCGCCGACCGCCTTCCCGAACTGAGATATACGGAGTACGAACAGGGTGACGGATATCACCATTTTGCCCTGCAAAGCGCCTCGTCCTCTAGATGGCGGCACTCGCCGGACCTCTTCGCCCGGTTTCGTGTGGATGAGGAGGGCACCGTCGTCGGGGTGAATTTCTGGGACGGTTGAACAGGAGTCCCCCGCCGCTGTAGTCCGGCATGGCCGGGCCTCTGTCCGTCCGGGCGGACTCGGAACGTCGCTGCTTCAATTGTATCAGTGGGTCATTGCTGGTCGGGGTACCCGGACTCGAACCGGGAACCCCCTGCTCCCAAAGCAGGTGCGCTAGCCAATTGCGCCATACCCCGACGGGTGGCCTCTGCGGCCGGGGACTGTGTCACGCCAGATGCCGGGGCCTGTCAAGTGTGGAGTTTCAACCCACAACACCCCAGCCCGGGCCGTGGCACCCCTACTTCTCGCCTTCCGTTCGCTGGCACGGATTTCGGTCCCTCCACAACCCTGAAGAGAACCCCGCCGGGGAGAAAGAGGCGATCATGGACCCGAGCAAATTCACTCAGAAAACCCAGGAGGCGCTCGTCGAAGCGCAGAACCAAGCGGTCACCCACGGCCATCAGGAAGTGGACGTGGAGCACCTTCTGCTGGCCCTCTTCCAGCAGTCCGAGGGGCTTGTGCCCCGCCTGCTTCAGCGCATGGACGTGCCGGTACAGCCACTGGCGAAGGAGGTGGAGCGCGAGCTCGAACGCCGCCCCCGCGTCTCCGGCCCGGGTGCCCAGCCGGGACAGATCACCGTCTCCCAGCGCCTCAACCGCCTGTTCGTCTCCGCCGAGCAGCAGGCAAAGCGCCTCAAGGACGAGTACCTCTCCATCGAGCACCTCATGCTCGCGGTCCTCGATGAAGGGGACAAGACGCCCGCCGGGCGCATCATGGCGAAGTTCAAGGTCACGCAGGACCGCTTCTACAAGGCGCTCACCGAGGTGCGCGGCAACCAGCGCGTACAGAGCGCCAATCCCGAGGAAACCTACGAGGCGCTTGAGCGCTACGGCCGGGACCTGGTCCGCATGGCGCGGGAGGGCAAACTCGACCCCGTCATCGGGCGCGACGAGGAAATCCGGCGCGTCATCCGCATCCTCTCCCGCAAGACGAAGAACAACCCGGTGCTGATCGGCGAGCCGGGCGTCGGCAAGACGGCCATCGCCGAAGGCCTGGCCCAGCGCATCGTCCGCGGCGACGTGCCGGAGGGCCTGCGCGACAAGGCTATCTTCGCGCTGGACATGGGCGCGCTGGTCGCTGGCGCCAAGTATCGCGGTGAGTTCGAGGAGCGCCTCAAGGCCGTCCTCAACGAGATCAAGCAGAGCGAAGGCGCGATCCTGCTCTTCATAGACGAGCTGCACACCATCGTCGGCGCCGGCAAGGCGGAAGGCTCCATGGACGCGGGCAACATGCTCAAGCCCATGCTCGCCCGTGGCGAACTGCACTGCATCGGCGCGACGACGCTCGACGAATACCGCAAGCACATTGAGAAGGATGCCGCGCTGGAACGCCGCTTCCAGACCGTCCTGATCGAGCAGCCAACGGTCGAGGACACCGTCTCGATCCTGCGCGGCCTGCGCGAGCGGTTCGAGGTGCACCACGGCGTGCATATACAGGACAACTCGCTCGTGGCCGCGGCAACCCTCTCACACCGCTACATCACGGATCGCTTCCTGCCCGACAAGGCGATAGACCTCGTGGATGAGGCCTGCGCGATGATTCGCACGGAGATTGACTCCATGCCGGCGGAGCTGGACGCCGCGACAAGGCGGGTCATGCAGCTCGAAATCGAGGAAGCCGCCCTCCAGAAGGAAAAGGACAAGGCCTCGCGCGACCGGCTTTCCGCCCTGCAGAAGGAGCTCCAGGAAGCACGCACACAGGCGGACACCCTCCGCGCGCAGTACGACGCGGAAAAGCAGGTCATCCAGCGCGTCCAGCAAATCCGCGAGGAAATAGACGGAGTCCGCCGCGAAATCGAGAAGGCCGAACGCGAGTACGACCTCAACCGCGTGGCGGAACTGCGGCACGGCCGGCTGCCCGAACTCGAAAAACGCCTCCGAGAGGAGGAGCAGCGCATCGAGCACGAGGACACCGGCGAGGCACGGCTGCTGCGCGAGGAGGTCACCGAGGAGGAAATCGCCCAGATCGTCAGCCGCTGGACCGGCATCCCGGTGACCCGGCTCGTGGAAGGGGAGCGGGAGAAGCTCCTGCGCCTCGACGAGGTGCTGCACCGCCGGCTCGTCGGCCAGAACGAAGCCGTGCAGCTCGTGGCGGACGCGGTCCTGCGGGCCCGCTCCGGCATCAAGGATCCGAACCGGCCCATCGGCAGCTTCATCTTCCTCGGCCCGACCGGCGTCGGAAAAACCGAGCTGGCCAAGACACTCGCGGAAGCGCTCTTCGATTCAGAGGAGAACCTCATCCGTATAGACATGAGCGAGTACATGGAGAAGTTCTCCGTCAGCCGGCTGATCGGCGCGCCCCCGGGCTACGTCGGCTACGAGGAGGGCGGGCAGCTCACCGAAACCGTGCGGCGCAAGCCCTACTCCGTCATCCTGTTCGACGAAATCGAGAAGGCGCACCAGGACGTGTTCAACGTGCTGCTCCAAATCCTCGATGACGGCCGCCTGACCGACAGCCAGGGCCGCGTCGTCAACTTCAAGAACACCGTCCTCATCATGACGAGCAACATCGGCGCGCCAACACTGCTCGAAGGCATCACGGAGGAAGGCTTTATCAAGGAGTGCACCCGCGACCAGGTGATGGCGCAGCTCCGCGCGGGGTTCCGCCCCGAATTCCTGAACCGGGTGGACGACATCGTGCTCTTCAAGCCGCTGCGTCTCGCGGAAATCAAGAAGATCGTGGACCTGCTGCTCGAGCACCTGCGCAAGCGCCTGGCCGAACGGCGGATCGGACTCAAGCTCACCGACGCGGCACGCGAGCACATCGCTCGCGAAGGCTTCGATCCAGTGTACGGTGCCCGGCCCCTCAAGCGGTTCCTGCAGCGCGAACTCGAAACCCAGATTGCCCGCGCCCTCATTGCCAACGAGGCCATCGAAGGAACGGAAATCAACGTGGACGTGGAGGGTGGCATGCTTGCCCTCCGCTTTGAAAAACCCGCCGAAACCGAGGTGGCCGGCGGGTAAGGTGTCAGCACCCTGTAATGTGTCAGGAACGGTCCGCGAGGCGGTTGTGCCCCCTCGCGGGCCTCTCTATTCCACGGCGATGCCGTTGCCCTGAAGGTCCGCGGGTTCCACCGCCTCGCCATGCAGGTGGACGATTTCGCCGCCCTTGGCCGCGTTCTCTGTCCCGATCACGGTCACATGGGCCGGGTCGGGGCAGCGCATGTCGGTGTAGCGTTCGGAAGTGAAGGCGAATCGGCCCTCGTCACCGCGCAGCAGCCATGCCTCCAGCCACTCCGCGTTCTCGATGCGTGTCTTCGTGGGTTCGACCTCGGTACCTTCGCCGCCGAACTGGTCCAGGCCGTTGACGCGCTTCCACTCCTGCACTCGGCCCGGTCCATAGCCCGGCGCGTCGAAGGTGACGGTCAGCGTCGCGAAGGCATCCTCCACGCCGAGGTTCTGCACGAATTCGAGCGACTCCCCGGTCCGTTCGAGCACCTCGATCTCCATCGTCATCCTGTCCGTCTCCTCCGTATAGACGGCCATGCGTAGCACGTCACCGGGCTGGTAGTAGTACTCTGCCTGTGCCGGGCCGCTGTTCCAGGCCGTCACGCGCCAGAAGGGCCGGAAGGCGACGCGCTGCTGGCTGATCGTGCCGTCCGGCCGGCGGATGATCTCCCAGTTCACCCCCGCGTCGGATTCCTGTCCCCCGGCGTTCCCGCCAAGGTAGATGGACGAGTTGTCGAGCGGCCGGTTTGTGTCCGGGTGGAGCCGGTCCATGTCGTAGTGCGGGGTGGGAAGACGCACGATCGTCTCGATGCCGGTCCACACGTCCTGGGAGGACACAGCCTTTCGATAGTAGGCTCCCGGAAAGCACGGCTGGTGGTCCGGCGGTGGGACCTCGGCGGCCGATGCTGGCCCCACTGTCAGTGCGAGGCAAACCGCCCCGAAAAGGATTCCGCGCATCTATGTCCATCTCCTGTCCGCTTGGGATATTGGAATCAAACCAGAGGGGGTGAGGAGGCCCTATCGCAAGGCCGCCTGCACCAACGGCAGAGCTTCCTCGAAATACGAGACCTTCAGGGCCCTCTTCACCCGGTCCGGAACTTCCTCTTTGTAGTCATTCTCGTTTCGTTTCGGCAGCAGCACATGTTTGATTTTCGCCCGGTGGGCGGCCAGCGCCTTCTCCTTGATGCCACCGACGGGCATGACGTTGCCGCGCAGGGTGATCTCGCCGGTCATGGCCACGTAATCCTTCACCGGCCGGCCCGTTAGCAGGCTGGCAAGCGCCGTTGCAATGGCGACCCCCGCGCTGGGACCATCCTTCGGCGTAGCCCCGGCGGGAACGTGCACGTGGTAATCCCATTCAGAGAACGGGTTGCCTTCCAGCTCCAGTGCCTTCGCATTGGCGCGCAGCCATGTCAGCGCGGCGCTTCCCGACTCCTTCATCACGTTGCCCAGCTGTCCGGTCAGTTTCAGCTCGCCCTTACCGGGGTAGCGCGACGCCTCGATGAAGAGGATGGCACCGCCGATGGAGGTCCAAGCCAGCCCGATGGCAACGCCGGGACGCGCGGTGCGCTCGGCCACCTCCTGGTGTGTGCGCGGTGCGCCAAGGAATTCCTCCAGGTTGTCCGGTGTGATCTTGACCGGTTCCGGCTTGGCCGGGGGCTTTTCCGCCTTCATCCGCGTACGGCGTGAATTCCCGGACTGTGTCTTCTCCGCCTGCTCGATTCGCTCGAGCGCGGACTGATATTCGGCCACGCGCATGGCGACCTTCCGGCAGATCTTCCCGATTTCGCGTTGCAGGCCGCGGACGCCCGCCTCCGCCGTATAGTCGCGGATGATGCGCCGCAGTCCGGGCTTCGTGAAGGAGATCTGTTTGCGCGACAGGCCGGCATTGCTCATCTCGCGCGGCACCAGGTAACGGGCGGCGATCTCCTGCTTCTCCCACTCCGTATAGCCGGCCAGCCGGATGATTTCCATCCGGTCCCGAAGCGGATCGGGTATGGAATCCAGCGTGTTCGCCGTTGTGATGAACATGACGCGGGACAGGTCCATCGGCATGTCCATATAGTGATCGTTGAAGCGGTGGTTCTGCTCGGGGTCGAGGACTTCGAGAAGCGCGGATGCCGGATCGCCCCGGAAGTCGGAGCCCAGCTTGTCCACCTCGTCGAGCATGATCAGCGGGTTGTTTGTCCCCGCGTCCTTGATGCACTTGATGATGCGCCCCGGCATGGCGCCGATGTAGGTGCGCCGGTGACCGCGGATTTCCGCCTCGTCGCGCATGCCGCCGAGCGAGAAGCTCTGAAACTGCCTGCCCGTGGCCCGCGCCACCGAACGGCCCAGCGATGTCTTGCCGACGCCCGGCGGGCCCACAAGGCACAGGATCGGGCCCTTCAGGTCTCCGCCCTTCAGCCGGATCACGCTCAGAAACTCGAGAATGCGTTCCTTCACCTTTTCGAGGCCGTAGTGATCCTCGTCCAGAATCTGGCGTGCCTTGGCGATGTCAATATGGTCGTCGCTCGAAACGGCCCAAGGCATATCGAGAATCCAGTCCAGGTAGGTACGGATCACGCCATACTCGGCGGCGGCGGTGGGAAGCGCCTTGAGGCGCCCCAGCTCGCGCTCCGCCACCTTTCGGGCGTGCTCGGGCATTTCGGTTGTCTTCAGGCGGTGCTCGAGCTGGTCCAGCTCGGCCTCGTGGGGGTCTGCCTCGCCCAACTCCTTGCGGATCGCCTTCATCTGCTGCTGGAGGAAGAAGGACCGTTGATTCTTGTCCACCTCATCGCGCACTTCATCGTTGATGCGGCTGCCGATCTCCATCACCCGCACTTCGCGGCCGAGCAGGCGAAGCACCATGGCGAGGCGCCTCTTTGTCCGCTCCTCGGCAAGAACCGGCAGCAGGTCGCGAATGCGTACCTGCAGATTGGAAGCTACCAGGTCCGCCAGCTTCCCCGGTCCTTCCACGTTCATCGCTGCGACCATCAGTTCCTCGGGAACGGCGTTCAGGTTCAGCGCCTGCTGGATGTTTTCCAGAGTCAGTTTCATCATCGCATCGACCTCGATGTCATCGGGGCCGGGTTCCTTGTCGGACAGGGGGTCCACGTCGCCGCGCGGGAAAGGTTCCGTCTCGGTGATGTGCTCGAGCTTCACACGGCACACGCCGTGGAGCAGCAGACGGACGGAGCCATCCGGGATGCGAAGCATGCGCAGCACGCTGCAAAGCGTCCCCACAGGGTGCAGGTGCCGGTTGGCGGTCTCGGGGGTGGTCCCATCGCCGGATGCCGACGCAGGCTCCCCACCGTCCGGGTGAAAGAGAGCCAGCAGCCGGTCCCCGCGCATGACGGACTCCACGAGGTCCTTCGCCGGAGTCTCCTGCACGACGACGGGCGCGATCATCTGGGGGAAGAGTACCACCCCCTCCATCGGCAGGATGGGCAGGTTGGCGGGGATGTCCTGAACCTGGGGCGGCGGGGCCGGGAAGGTGCTTCCTTGGGAAACACTTTCTGGGTCTATGGTCACTCGGGCCTCTTTCAGGAGGGAGTTTGTGGCACAAAACACCACTGACAACGAAATGCCCGTCAAATCCGTGCCAGCACTGAAACCTAGCCTGTGTCAGGACTCCGCCTGTTGGCAAGCAGGGCTCTGGCTACCTGCCGGCGGCCTTCCGGTAGATGCTCACCATTTGCCGCGCCGTCTCCTCCCAGCGGAAGGACAGGGCGTGCCGGCGCGCGGCCGCGGTCCGGAGTGCGTCGGGCTGACGCGCGAGCACTTCCAGCACTCCAGCCGTGTAGTCCTCCGGTGTCTCCTCCTCCACGAAATCAGCGAATCCGCCGGCGATCTCCGCGAGCGCACTGTGCCGGCCACACACCACCGGCGTTCGGGAGGCGAAGGACTCAAGGACAGGAAAGCCGAACCCCTCCTCGCGCGTCGTCAGGAGAACAACCCCTGCCGAGCGGTACAGAAACGCCAGCTCCGGGTCCGGGAGTCGGGGATAGACGTACACGCCGGGCGGGAAGGGATGCGGCCCGTCCCCCCATCCGGCAACCGCCATGCGGAGCCCGGGCCGCCGGGCCTCCAGACGCCGAAGCACCTCCGCCAGCAGCCCGGGGCGTTTGCGCTCCACGGGCGCCGTCACTCCCAGCACGTCCCACCGCGCCTGCGCAGGTTTCCTTTGAGAATCGGAAAGAAATGCCTCCGGCAGCCCGGATGGCACTGCGTGCACGCGGTCCGGCGGCAGGCCGTATTGGTGCTGAACGTCCTCCGCCGTGTGCATGCTTGGCGTCACAATGGCCGCACACCGGGGCAGCTCCCGGGGGAAGGTCTCGCGGAAGTACCCGCCCGCCAGTGGAGACGGCATCCTCTCCCGCAGGAAGCCGAGGTCGTGGACGGTCACCACCCGGGGGCATTCCGCCGGCGGCAGATACATGGCGGGAGAGTGCAGGACCGCGCACTCGCGCGTCCCGGCGAGTGCCTCCCACGAGGGCCAACCGAGCGACTTCCAGCTGCGCAGGAGCATCGGCCCCGGCCAGCGGCGCACCACGAGCCGGGCATTCGGCGCCTCCGTGATGGGCCTCCAGCGCCGCAGCCTTGCGCCGTGCCGCAGCGAATTGCCCAGGACAAGGAATTCCATGTCCGGGGGAGCGATACGAAGCAGCGCACGGAGCAGCTCGCGGGTGTAGCGCCCCACACCGGTTGCTCGTGGATCGGCCGCAGAGGATGCGTCGAATCCCACCAGCAGAGTTGACCGGGCCATGTCGCTGTCTTGGGAGGGGTGGCGCCCCCTTGATTCCGGGGCGGATGGAGGTGCGGGTGGGATTCGAACCCACGAATAGAGGTTTTGCAGACCTCTCCCTTAACCACTTGGGTACCGCACCCCGGCACTGGGGCCATGGTCCCCATGCCGCCCCGCCGGTCAAGCACGAAGGGCACCGGAGCCCTGGCAACGGGGCGCATCCACCGCCTTCGCGGGATGGTGTCCGTGACCCACTTGGCAGCGGTCCACTGAACCCCGCGCGACCTGCCCGGTCTCGCCGGGCCGGCTGGAGGCGAAACAACGCACCGAAACAGAAAAGACACCCAGGGTGCAGACCCTATCGCAGAAAATTTCCGTTCTTCTGTTCGGTTGGGCCGCGTGCTTCGGTCGCAAGAAATCATCCGCCGATTTCGCCCCATTCACGCCGATTAGGGGGCTGATGGCCAGTCCAGTGGCGTGAGTAAGACAGCATCCGCGAGAATCTGTGGAATCGACGGATAACTCCAGGGTCAGTGCCCCCCGAGCATGAGAACGGAATCACCTTGGCCCGGGATGCCTTCCACCACAGGCACCGTTGCGCCGTGGCGGCGTGGCGTGATTTCCGTTTTCATAATCTCACGGCGCGACACCGCGTGAACCTCGGCTATGCGTCAGACCTCATCGGCGTCAATCGGCGGTTGGTCTTGTTTCCTGCTTCTCTAATAGCCTGTCGCGGGGCGTTGGCGGGGGGAGCCGGTGCTTTCGGGCCTGGTTGCGGATCCAAGGGCGGAGTGCTCGCGCGCGAGCTGCACGGCTCCCGCGGTGGCGTCCAGCGCATCATCGTGATCGCTGCGCGGATAGGCTTGGAGTTCGTCCCAGAACTCCTCATCCAGCCCGGCGGAAAGCACGAGATAGCCGCTTTGCAGAAGTGGCTCCAGCGCGGCGATGCGAGTGCCCTTGTTGCGTTTGGGATGGACCAGCGAGACAGGCAGATCGGCCCGTCTGCCGGCTTTGCGGCGGCGGCTCTTCTCCTCCTCCAGCGGGAGCAGCAGCAATTCCTGGAATCCCGTGCCCTCGATTGCGAGGAGGTCCCACGGCCTTGCCTCGTGCAGGTCAAGGAGCAGGCGGACCTGTTCGCTTGGAGGGCATTTGCGTGCCAGCAGGCTTTCGAGATAGAGAGTTCCCCCGGGCAGCACCAGGATCGTGGCCACGGCGGCGAAGTCCCCCCGGCGGGAGGATGCCTTCCCGAGCGCCGCATCAAGATAGCCAAACCGCGTGCCTTCGCGCCAGCCGGGGCCGTGGCGCCGTACAGTATTCGCCCCCGAACGGACGACCAGGGAGCCCTCCTCCTCGATGGCCACAAGCGCCGCAGATGCATCGAACAGCGCATCCTCCGGCCCCAGTGGCATGTTCTGCTTTTCCTGCATGAAGGCACGCCGGCCTTGCAGGGAAAGCTGCGCCATCAACTCCTCGTAGTCCTCCTTTTCCGGCCAGAGGACCTCGCTGCCGTGCTCCATTGCCGTCCGGTTCGTGAGGAAGAAATCCCGGGCGGACTGACGGCGCCGGTCGTCCTCCTGATTGCAGAGCAGTTGCTTCCACTGGGTCCACAGGCCTGTGGCGTCCGCGTGCGAGATGACACTGCGGGTGCGCAGGCCCGAAAAGTCCTCCCGCCGCAGGAGTTCCGCCAGCAGGCTCTGTTCGTGTGCAGTATCGTTCCGATGGCGAGAAGGTGCGTGTAGCTGTCACCGAGGTATTCCACAATTTCGGCGAACCAGTCACGCAGGCGGAGCCGGGCTCGTCCGGACGTGGCACAGCGCGATGTCTCCGCATCGTCGAGGATGATCTTCGTGGGCCGCCAGCTTCCGTGCGAAATGCCTCGCAATTCCGTCCCGGCGCCGTGTGCCTCCATGCGCGCCTTCCCGTATTCGAGGACGCGTGCCGTCAGCCTGCAGTGGCGGGAGGGAAACCGTGTCAGCTCGCGCCTCACCGCGCGAAGCCGTTGTGCTGCCTGACGTTCCGTTGCGGAGAGCAGTACCATGTACTTCTCCCGCCGGAAAAGCAGGTCGTGGAGGGGGAGTATAAGACTGACAAGCGTGGACTTGGCACTGCCACGCGGTGCCGCCAGGGCAAAACGAAGCCCGCGGCGAGAGGGCACGCGTCCCTCACCCATTCGGCCGTGCCAGCGGAAGATCGCGCGGTGCATCGGCGAGAAAGGCAGACGGCAATAATCCGGGAACAGCCGGCGGGCAAAGAACTCGGGATCCTCCTTCATCCTCAGGCGAATCAGCGCACGCCTGCGCGCCCCATCAATCTTCCCCATCCTCTCCAAGAAAGAGTCTTCGGAGAGACTCCGGATCCAGTCCATTCTGCCGGTCATGTTGCTCCCGTTCCTTTTGCGATTCACTCAGGCGGCCGATCTCCACGGCGCGCTTCAGCGCGGTGAGGAAGTGCACGAACTCCCTGAGCGGGGGCGGCTCCGATGTCTCGCACTCGGCGGTCTCGAGCACGCCCCTGTAGAGCCACAACCAACGCTCCAGCATCGCTGTGGCCTCCCCTGCAAGCTCCTCCGCCTTCCTGTTCAGTTCGGACACGCCCCCGTTCTCCCGTGCGATTTCTGCTCCCTCCCACTCCCTGAACGGTATATGCGCAGACGGTCCGGCGTTCCGGCCTATACGGACAATACGGACGTATTCACACCCGCAAAAGCGCCTCCAGAGGGCGGACAAAGGCTTCCGGAAGCCTATAGAGAGTAAAAATCGTACAGAGTTGCGGTAGAATCTAATAAAAATGCTTGCGTTGCGACACCGGTATTCACAACGGTCCGTCAAGACACGGACTGTGGGTATCGTAACAGGAGCAACTCCCGCAGCCTACTCTTCAAAAGGAAGGAGCCATTCGCATGGCGAAGAAAAACGCAACGGGCTTCGTGTCGTACTATCGGACAGCCGATAAGTTGGAAGCCACCTACCTGGCCCACAGCGACCCCGCCGCGCTTCAGGGGCAAATCAAAGACGGTCAGAAGACCCTCTACGAATTCGCGGCAACGAAGAAGATCGAGAAGGCCGTCGCGACCTACAAGAAGTCCCCTTCCAAGGCGATGGTTCCGGTGACGGCGCTCGCAGCCGTCGAGGGCAAGGTCTCCGTGGCTGGCGCCGCCGGTGCCGCTCCCGGCCCGGGCCGTCCGGCAAAGGCCGGTGCCAAGAAGCGTGGCCGTCCAGCAAAGAAGGCTGCCCCCGCCGCCAAGAAGGCAGGCCGTCCAGCCAAGAAGCGTGGCCGTCCGCCAAAGGCAAAGGCTGCCGCTCCGGCCGCACCCAAGAAGAGAGGGCGTCCGCCGAAGAAGGCCACGGCCGCTCCCGCCGCAGCTCCGAAGAAGCCGGGCCGTCCGCCCAAGGCAGCCGCCGCCAAGGCGCCCGCCGCGAAGAAAGTAAAGGGCCGCCCCGGACGCCGCTCGCGCGTCAGTGACCAAGCACTCCGCGAAATGGCCGCACTCGTCAAGGAAGGCAAGACGAAGAAAGACGTCGAAGCCATGCTCAAGCAAAAGTACAACCTCGCTCCCGCTTCGCCAACGTACTATGTCTGGAAGCGGCGCGCGATGGCTCTCGCCTGAGCAACTACACCACACAACAACGGACAAGAACGAACCGGGGAGGCAGCAATGACCTCCCCGGTTCGTTTCTTATGGAGAAGGTCTGTCAACGGAGCTCGCGTGGGCTGCCGGTGCAGGGTCCGGCATGTCTCTCTCCTGGGCGTAAGCCCTCTTGTCGCGCATAGCGTGTTCGCGGTGGCAGCTCTACTGGTCCAGCCGCCAATGCGGGTCGTCGTAGCGGTCGTCGGGATCACTGTGCCGGCCGGGATGTCCCATGCCGACGCGCCCGCCTCCGCCCCGTATCGCCTTGGGCCGGCGCCGCATAAGGAAGGGGATGCGCAGGTCCTCCAATAGATAGAGAAACACCGGGTACTTCACCAGTATGATGCCGACCGCTATGCCAACAAGGTGGGCTGTGTGGCTGATGCCTCCGCCCATCAGGCCGTGGGTCTGCAGGTCCGCCAGGATCGTCATGCCCATAAGCACCCCAATAATGACGGCGAAGACGCGCATCGGCATCGGTATCATGAACATGAGCAGTACGCGCGCGTGCGGGAAGTAGATCACGGCCGCTGTCAGAATGGCGAAGCCTGCCCCGCTGAAGCCGATCAGTCCCACCTGAGCGTTTCCTGTCGCAAAGGCGAGTATCGTGTGTGCCACACCCGCCAGGAAACCGCTCGCCAGCACCAGCCAGAAAAACGGCCGCCCCCCCATGTGGCGCTCCACCAGCCCGCCGAAGAAGAAAAGGACGATCATGTTCGCGAAGAGGTGCCAGAACTCCGCCTGCGTGATCATGTAAGTGAAGAACTGCCAGATGTTGCCCTGCAGGACCGCCTGCGCGGGTGTCAGCACGAACAGGCGGTCAAACAGTCCCGCCAGCGGCATGACTTCCGCCAACAGAAAGGCCAGCATGAACACCACGATGTTCATGTAGAAGAATGTCCGTGCCACCGGGGGCATGAATTGGGAGAAGAACTGGTCCGTGTCCTTGAAAAAGCCGTTCATTGTCGCCTCTTGCGCGGAGGAAGTTGCATCGTCCGGCAGCGTAGTGGTGGTTCGCGCGGGATGCCACGGGAAAAGCCGGGCCGGGGCTCCGGTAATCCGCCATCCACGCGTATGCAAGGGCCGAGCCGCGCTGGCTCTGGCTTGCTGCGCCCTGCCGCGGTGCCGGTCGGTGGGCCGGACCGGGCCGGGTCGCGGGGCCTGCCATCCGGGCTCTGTGGTACCAACTGCCCACCCAGTTTGCCGCGTCTTGGGCGGCCGGGGTGGTCAAATTGAGCCACTTTGGGCAAATCCGGCCGGTCATGGTGGCGCGTTGGACCGATGAGGTCCGCCAGGCAGAAAAAAATGCTTCCTTCTGCTCACATTTTCTCTTTTGGCGTGCCGGACGGGGTCCCTCTAATCCGCCCCGTTCCGGCCGGAAGCCTCCCATCGGGGGCACACCGGAGGAGCGGAGAGCCGGCATGGCGGCATCTGTCCGTCTTCCGGACCAACCCACCCCCAAAGAGGTACCGCCCATGACTCCAGAACAGGTCTTCGCCTTCATCAAGGAGAAGGACATCAAGTTCGTGGACTTCAAGTTCACTGACATTCCCGGCGTGCAACAGCACACCACCTGCCCGGTTGCCGAGCTTTCCCCCTCGGTGTTCGAGGAGGGACTTGGCTTCGACGGCTCCTCCATCCGCGGCTGGCGTGCCATTGACGAATCCGACATGCTTCTCATGCCCGATCCCGAAACGGCGATGATTGATCCGTTCTGTGAGATCCCCACCCTCTCGCTTGTCGGCAACATCGCCGACCCCATCACCCGCGAACGCTATCCCCGCGACCCTCGCAACATCGCCATCAACGCGATCAACTACATGAAGAGTACCGGGCTCGGCACCAACTGCTTCATCGGGCCGGAACTCGAGTTCTTCCTTTTCAATGAGGTCCGCTACGAATCTCGCAACAACGGCGCATCCTACCTGGTGGACAGCATCGAGGGCATTTGGAACAGCGGGCGCGACGAGCGGGCCGACTTCGGCCGGCCCAACCTTGGCGGTAAGATCCGCCACAAGGAAGGCTACTTCCCGCTTCCCCCCGTGGACTCGCTGCAGAACGTCCGGAGCGAAATGGTTCAGATCATGGAGCAGGCAGGCATCCAGGTGGAAACGCACCACCACGAAGTCGCCACCGCCGGCCAGTGCGAAATTGACATGCGCTTTGACGAACTCCTCCCCATGGCGGACAAGGCGCTCCTCTACAAGTACATCATCAAGAACGTGGCGAACCGGCACGGCCTCTCGGCCTGCTTCATGCCCAAGCCTGTCTTCGCCGACAATGGCTCCGGCATGCACACGCACATCTCCGTCTGGAAGGACGACAAGAACCTGATGGCGGGTAACGGCTACGCCGGGCTGTCCGAATTTGCTCTGCATTTCATCGGTGGAATTATCAAGCACGCCAACTCGGTTCTCGCCTTCAGCAACCCGAGCACGAACAGCTACAAGCGGCTGGTGCCGGGCTACGAGGCACCCGTCAACCTGGCGTACTCGCGCCGCAACCGCTCTGCGGCCATCCGCATTCCGATGTACAGCGCCAGCGAGAAGGCCAAGCGCGTCGAGTTCCGCTGTCCCGACCCGATGGCCAACCCCTACCTGTGCTTCTCCGCCCTGCTCATGGCCGGGCTGGACGGTGTGCAGAACAAGATAGATCCGGGCAAGCCCCTCGACAAGAACATCTACGACCTGCCGCCGGAAGAAGGCAAGGCCGTGCCCAAGGCCGCGGCGAGCCTCGACCAGGCACTCGATACCCTCGAGCAGAACCACGATTTCCTCACCAAGGGCGACGTGTTCACCGAGGACTTCATTGACGCCTTCGTCGCCTACAAGCGCGAGAACGAGGTGGACCCCATGCGGCTCCGCCCCCACCCCTACGAGTTCACGCTTTACTACAACATGTAAGCCGGCGAATCATCGGGGGGAGGTCCGGGGCACAACCCGGGCCTCCCCCTTTTCTTTTCCCCGCCCGCGCGGGAGTCCATTCACCGGGGAGCCGGCCGCATGAAGAAGGTAGAGGCAGTCATCAAGCCACACAAGATCGAGGACGTGCGCAATGCGCTCGCCGCGATCGGCATCATGGGGCTCACCGCATGGGAAGTGCGGGGGTTTGGCCGGCAGAAGGGCCACCAGGAACTCTATCGCGGCAGCGAGTACCAGGTGAACTTCATGCCCAAGGTGCGGCTCGATATTGTCGTGGCGGACGAGCAGGTGGAGGAGGTGCTCAAGGTCATCGCGGAGTCCGCCCAGACGGGCACGATCGGCGACGGCAAGATTTTCGTCTCCACCGTGGAGAAGGCCGTCCGGATTCGCACAGGCGAGCTGAACGAAGAGGCGCTCTGACCTCCGCTTCAGCCGTTTCTCAAACAGAATTCACACGCACCCAAGGGACACCCCGCCCTTTCCGCCGCATTCTCGGGCGGAAGGAGGGCTCTGCCACATGTCCCGCAAATCGCACCAAGAGCCCGGGCACCTCAGCCCGGGAAGTCACGAATTCGAATCCCTGAAATTGCCGCCCATGCTCTCGCCACACAAGCTGGCGGCGATCCTGGACCTTGACCGCCGGCGGGTCTACGAACTCATCCATGCGGGTGAGCTGGACGCCGTGCGCATCGGGCCGCGCAGCATGCGAGTGCCGCGGGAATCGTTCCTGCGGTGGCTTGCGGCGGGGGGATACGGGTCCCGCGCAAGGCAGGAGGAGGGGGAGTAGCGGTTGGGGGCGTCAGTGCTCTCGCCGTGGGTCGAGTGCGTCGCGCACCCCTTCACCCACCAGGTTGAAGCAGGTCACCGTCAGGAAGATCGCCATGCCGGGAAAGACGGTCAGCCACCAGGTGCCGCGTATGTCGTTCCGTCCGTTGTTGAGCAGGTCACCCCAACTGGCCATCGGCTGGGGCACGCCGAACCCGAGGAAACTCAATCCGCTCTCGACCAGGATGGATCCGGCGATGCCGAAACTGACGAGGACCAGTATGGGGCCGAGCCCGTTCGGCAGAATGTGCCGGAAGATGATCCGCAGGTCGGACCCGCCAATGGCACGCACGGACTGGACGAAGTCCTGGTTTATCAGGCGCAGGAACTCGGCGCGCTGCAGCCGGGCCACGCCCGTCCACCAGAGCAGCGCCAGCGCCAGGATGATGTTCATCAGCGACGGTGCCAGGAACGCCTGCACCGCCAGGATGAGCATCAGCGCAGGGAAACAGATGACGACCTCTATCAACCGCGACAGGCCGATGTCCACCCATCCGCCAAAATACCCGGCCAGTGCCCCCAGGACGATTCCGATGAAAGTATAGATGCCGACCGCCACGATGCCGACCAGCATGGAAACCCGTGCCCCGTAGATCATGCGGGAGAGCACATCGCGCCCATTGGTGTCGGTGCCGAGCCAGTGCCAGTTCTGGTCCGGCCGGCGCTCCTCCTCGGGGATCAGGAACGTGGGTGGTTGCCGGGCCTCGGCCACGATGTTCTCGTTTTCACCATAGGGAACAGGGACGAGCAGCACTCGCCCGCCCTGCTCGAAGAAGTCCGGTGCGCTCCACATCCGCCGGTAAGAGGTTGTGTCCTGAATGGTGGGGTAGATGGACTTCCAAATGATTGTTCCGGCACCCGCCAGCAACAGGATGCCGCCGAGGGTCATCAGGAGCGGAGGCAGCCGCCGGCGAATCACCACGGCACCGCAGATCAAGAAGAAAGCCAGGAGCGTATAGACCTCGCCCGTTGTGAGCGCACGCAGCGCCGGGTAGCGCGTGATGGCCCGCAACTCCGCGTCGAAGAGCTGCTCGAACTCGGGTATGAGCGCCCCGGCCTGCTCCGGGTTGTGATCGTCCGGCGCGGGGACGGCCTCCCACAGGCGGTCAAGCAGCCGCGCATAGCCCTCCCGCTCCTCTTCCGCCAGGTAGAAACCAATCCGGGCAGTGTGGAGCCGGAGCTGGTTGAAGGAGCGCCGGAGGCGGGCGCTTTCGATCTCCTCGTCGGACGCAAGGAGGGAAAGGCGTTCCACGACGACCAGGAGCGAATTGTCGAATTGCTCGGGGAAAGTGGTGTGGATGTAGAGCGGGCGCTGGTTCGCCAAAAACGGGCAGAACACCGCCAGGAAGACCACCAACCCGATGACGGCCAGTCCCGTCATGGCAAGCCGGTTGCGCCGGAAATCCCGGAGCGCGAGCGCCCAGTAGTCCCGGCTCTCGCCAGTTCCCGTGGGAGGCTCGGGCGCGGCGGCTGCGGCTTGGGCGGGTCCGGCCTGGGTTGTCATGGGGCTCCCGTGTCCATGCGAGGGTCCGCAGCAGGGCCGGGTACTGCGGGCGGGAGGTTCTGCCGCCTGAAGAAGAGGAGCTTCGGATATATGGGGAATTGGTTCATTTCCGCTCCTCAGTCGTAGGTGATTCTGGGGTCCACGATCGCATAGGACAGGTCCACGAGGAGAATCCCAAGCAGTGTCAGCAACGCCGAGAAGAACAACACCGCGTTGATCACCGGATAGTCGCGGTTCACGATCGCCTCGAAGGTCAGCACTCCCATGCCGGGGATGGTGAAGATGGATTCAATGATGATGGCTCCGGCGATGAGTTCGGGCAGCAGCCCGGCGCTTATCGTGAGTATGGGGATGAGGGAATTGCGGAGCGCGTGCCGGAAGATCACGGCATACGCGGAGAGTCCTTTTGCCTGTGCCGTGCGGATGAAGTCCTGACTCAGCGTCTCCAGCATGGCACTGCGCATCTGGCGTGAGATATACGCGAGGCTCCCGTAGGTGAGACAGGTCACCGGCAGAACCAGGTGCCAGGCCCGGTCCAGCAACCACTGCATGAAGCTGACATCCGGCGCACCGAGATAGACCCCTGTGCTGTTCAGTCCGCGCGTCGGGAAGAGGCTTAGAAAGGGTGGTCCCGTCGTGGTCAGTAGCAGCAGGCCGGCCACCCAGAAACTGGGCAGGGAATAGAGCACAAAGAGGATGACCGTCGTCACGTGGTCTGCGGGGGTATAGCGTTTCACGGCGGAGAAGATGCCCACCGGAATGGCTATGATGTAGCTGATGAGAATGGACAGGCCAGAGAGCAGCACAGAGATTGGCAGCGCGTCCCCGATCATCCGGATGACGGGCCGGCGCTTCACGTAGGAGTCGCCGAAGTCGAACGTCATGGCCTGGCTGACCCAAAGGCCGAATTGCGTGTTGACGAAGATGTTGGATAGTTGGCGGACGGCGGAGGGGTCGCTGTACGCCAGCCAGTCGCGCCGCCACCAACTTCGCCAGCGCTGCATGATTTCCCCGGCTCGCTCGTCGAATTCCGCCTCGCTGGCGGCAAACGTGAAGCCCGTCTGAGCCTGGAACGCCCGGTTCAGCCGGCGCTGGACGATGGGATCACTGCTGCCAAGGTGGCGTGCCAGGTGAGGGACCGCAAATCCTCCGGCACGGCGGATCTCCGATTCGAGCGCCTCCGCCTGCTCCCGGGTTTCCGCCCCGATGTAGTTGCTGACAAGCTGCCGGACGCGTGCCTCGTCGAAGCGGTATCGGTTCTCCTCATACCAGTCCGACCAGTAGCGGTGCGCTTCCACGGGATTCAGATGGACGGGGTGTGCCGCCGCGGATTCCCCCGCAAGGGAGGGGAAGATCGCTGCGAGGCGCTGGCGTTGCTGCTCGGGTGGTGCCATATCCCGGGGCGTGCCGTCACGCGAACGCGGCCGGGGCTCGTCCTCCGTGCCGATCAGGGCGAAGCGTTCGAGCGCCGGGCCCAGCGCGATGCTGCTGACGCGGGCGAGGCGGTTGCGGCCGTCCCGCTGCCAGTAGTCTCCGCGGCGGAGATAGTCATCGAGCGCCCGCTCGGCCATATAGACGCGGTCCTCGAAGTTCAGGTTGAGGAGAAGCGGCCGGTCGAGGCCGAGATTGCGGCGGTTTTGCTCCACGAGGTCGTCGTACCCGCCAACGGCCTGAGTGGCGCCGCCGGCAGCTTGGAGGCGCAGTGCCGCCGGGTCGCCCGGCGTCAGGCGCGTCAGCACGAACGTGAGCGCCATGATCCCGAAAAGCGTCACGGCGAGCAACAGGAGGCGTTTGACGACGTAGTTGAACACGGTTTGGCCCGGGTCCTTGCGGTCTGTGCCCTACCGCCGGTTTTCCGGAATCTCGTCCCACCACCACTCGGTGAAGTTGTGGGGGTACTGACCGGGGTAGAGCTTCACGCCGCGCAGGCCGCGGTGGATGAAGTATTGCTCGTAGAATCCAAAGAGAAAGCAATACGGCTGGTCCTCGTGGATGATGCGGTGCACCTCCCGGGCCATCTCCCAGCGTTTCTCCGGATCCATGGTTTCGCGGATGCGCTCGGACAGCTCATCCACGCGGGGGTTCCTGTAGGAGACGAAATTGTCGCCTTTGTTCTCTATCTGGGAGCTGTGGAATATCTGGAACGGGTCGGGCTCCAGTGCCGTTCCCCACGCGAAGCGCACGGCGTCGAAGTTCTTGTCGCGGACGGCGTCGGCGAAGATGGCCCAGTCCATCCGGTCAATGGTCATCTGGATTTTGGCTTCCGCCATGCGCTCGGCGATGATGTCGGCGATCTTCTGGTGGTACTCACGCGCATTATGGATGGAGTAGCGGAACCGGAAGCGCAGGTCCTGTCCGTCCTGCTCGTTCTCCAGCACCCCATCCAGGCTGCGGTCCAGCCAGCCCTTCCGTGCGAGGATGCGCGTGGCACCGCGGTGGTCGAACCCGATGGGCTGGACGGTGTCGTCGTATCCCGGACCGGCAAAGTAAAACGGCCCGTCCACCGGGAAGGCGGCGCCCATGTGCACCGAGTCGGCGATCTCCTGGCGGGGAATGAGCATCGCAAGCGCCCGACGGACCTCCGGATCCTGGAAAAGCGGATTCTCCAGATTCCAACCAATATAGGTATAGAGGAACCCGGGGCGCTTGGCGCGGACCATCCGGTCGAGGAAGAGCTGGGACTGCGTGTCCGGCTGGTTCCAAGTGGTGGGCTCCACGTCCAGGTCCACGTCAATCGTCCGGTTGATCAGGTCGCGGACGGCGGCAGTGGCCTCCGAATAGACGACCCAGGTGATGCGGTCCAGATGGGGCTGCTCCGTGCTCCAGAGCGGCAGCGGTCCTGTGGCGGGATCGTTCTTCCAGTAGTCCTCGTTGCGGACGATGGTGAGCGAGTCGCCCCGGCGCCATTCCTGCAGGCGGAACGGCCCCGTATAGATCGGCCGCTCCTTGAACTCGTGGTTGTTGAAGGCCTGTCCGAGGGCGCGCTCGTCGCCGCCGTACTGTTCGGGCCGGATCACGTGGCGGGGGAGGGCATACGGAGAGCCCACGCCGCCAAGGATGGAGATGGCTTGGAAGTACGGCTTCCGGTAGGTGAAGCGGATCGCCATGCCGTCATCGAAGACCTCGGCGCTCTCCACGTCCTGGAAATAGTTCCGGCGATGTTGCGCGTCCACGGCGGGATTCATGATCATCTCGAATCCGAACTCCACGTCACGGGCGCTGAAGGGCTCGCCGTCGTGCCATTTCACGCCCTCGCGGATGTAGAACTCGAAGGCGCAGTTCTCCTTGGCGAAAAGGCGGGTCTCCGTGCGGTCGCCGATTTCGTTCTCCCACGTGTCGAGGTCCTCCACCGGGATGGTGATGGCGTTTTCGGCCTTGGCGGACTGGAAGCCCTCGTCCACCTGAACGGTGTGGTCGAGCAGCGTCAGCCGGCCCTCGACGTGCGCACCGCCGCGCTCGGAGGTCAGGATCACATGGCCCTGCTCCCCGTCCATTTCCTCCACGTCCTGAAGGCCATAGGTTGCCCTCCACGCGTCCGGCACGAAGATCACACGCTCGTCGTCCTTCTCGATGATGCGTCCGATCCGGGGCTCCTCTCCACGGGTCTTCACGATGTCCGCCTCGCGCCAGTACCAGGCCTTCTCCGGGATGTACTCCAGGGTCTCGAGGTCCTGGGCGATCAGCCCGTCGGAGAGATGCTGAATAATGACGCGCTCAGGCTGGCCCGTGGAAGTGATGGGGTTGAAGTGCTGGAAGTTGGCGGGTGTGCGTATGCGCAGGCTCCCCCCGCGGCGTGGCTCGGGGTTCTCTCGTTCCTCATCGGTGACGTCTGGGTTGAACTCGTCCGTGACCACGACGGGGAGGTAGCGCGCGGCCGGGTTGGCGAACTCGCGGTCCGTGTCACCGAGGCGCTGGACCTGCGGGCGCCCTTCCAGGCGTGGGGGGGCGTCCTGGCCGTGCTCGCCTTCGCGGCGGCGCTGGTCGGTCGGCGTGCAGGCGGTGACCAGGAAGATCACCAGGGCAGGCAGGGCAAGGTGGGATGCCGTGCGGGAGGGAAGACGCATCGGATTCACTGAAACTCCTCGGTCAGGGGCGGGTGCGGCGGCGGACCGGGAATCTCCGGCCTCAATCCGCGCGGCTGAACGGTAGGATTCCGGGGCAACCCCCGCAAGCAGAGTGCGTCACGGTGCCCCCCACGGGGCGCAAATCACTCCCCCCGGTCACTTTTTCGTGGACTTGGGGCTCCGGTGGGCTTTGGCTCGACAAGGCCGGAGCGCTTCCGCCCGGCAGGCTTGACCACGGGACCGCCTCCGGGGTTCATTCCCGCCCCGGCAGCCCTGCCCTCCGGATTGGAAAACGCCGCAAAAAGATGACATCGAAAGCCAAAGCCCAGGACCTCGCCGGTGCGATGGACCATCAGCGCATGAGCCATGCGCTGGAGGACTACCACCAGCCCGTCAGCCGCAAGCCGGTGGCGTCCCAGGTCCGTCAGACTCTGAACCGGGCGCTCTTCTATCTCGCCGGGGGCGGGGTGGCTTTCCTCGCGCTCATGTTCCTGGCCCAGTCCATAAATCCGCCGGATTCCGCACTCCGCACCGAGGACACCATGCTCATCCTTGGCCCGTGGGACGGGCTATGGGAGGGCACGGAGTGGCGCCTGAGCCTGCAGGGCGAGGTGCTCGAGCAGTACGAGATCACGATGGAAATCCTATCCACCTCCTCCACCATGCAAAGCGTCCGGATCGTGCGCGTCTCAGCCACCGAGGGCGTGACCAGCGAGTTCTGGCTCAACCAGATGACCCCGGACGGCTCCGTGCTGGTTCGCCGTGGCCAGCACATGGATCAGTACGGCCAGTTCGAGGGCGTCCTGCTCGAATCGGGCGTCGTGTGGACGCGCGAGAACGAGGAATTCTCGGAAATCCAGCGCTCATGGATGGCCAGCAACCAACTCCACGTGGATACGGTCCGATTCCCCAAGGACGGGACCGAAGCCCCGATCATCACCACCGGGCACCTGCGGCGCACAGGATTTCTGTAGGCCACGCCACGGACCTTGACTCCCCCGGTCCGCCTGCCTGACAAGAGCCCCACATCGCACAAGGGAGGCTCCCCGTCCGTGCCGGACCGCCATGCATTGCTCTCAGTCAGTGACAAGACCGGGCTGGTGCAGTTCGCCCAGCGCCTGCAGGCCCTCGGGTTCAGGCTCATCTCCACCGGGGGCACCGCCGCCCACCTGCGTGAGGCCGGCCTGGAGGTGACAGAGGTCAGCACGCTCACCGGGTTCCCCGAGGTGCTGGACGGACGTGTCAAGACACTGCATCCCGCCGTGCACGCGGGACTGCTTGCCCGCCGCGACCGGGAGGACCACCTCGCCGTCCTCCGCGAGCAGGGCATCAGCCGGATAGATCTGCTCGTGGTGAATCTCTATCCCTTCCAGCAGACGGTTGCCGACCCCGCGAAGACCTATCAGGACGCCGTGGAGCAGATTGATATCGGCGGGCCCGCGATGCTGCGCTCCGCCGCCAAGAACCACGCGTCCGTAACCGTTGTCACGGACCCGGCGGACTACTGGCAGGTGCTGGCCGAAATCGAGGATGATGGCACCACGAAGGAGGAAACCCGCCGCGCCCTGGCCCGCAAGGTCTTCACCCACACCTCACTCTACGACGCCGCCATCGCGAACTACCTGGCCAGGGCAGCCAGGGAAGATGAAGGGGATGGCGGGGATGCCTGGCCCGATGTCTATACTGCGGCCTATCCGCTCGTCCAGACGATGCGCTACGGCGAAAATCCCCACCAGGCCGCTGCCTTCTACCGCGATCCCGCCTGCTCCGAGACCAACATCGCGTCCGCGCGCCAGCTCCACGGCAAGGCACTCAGTTACAACAACGTGCTGGACGCGGAGGGCGCCCTCGAGATGGTGCGGGACATGACGGAGCTGGCCCTTTGCGCTGCGGTCATCGTCAAGCACAGCAACCCCTGCGGCGTGGGCCTCGGGGACACCCCACTGCAGGCCTACGAGCGCGCCCGCGCCACGGACCCCGACTCCGCGTTTGGGGGCATCGTCGCCTTCTCCCGGCCTGTGGACGGGGGGGGCGCCGCCGCCGTCGCCTCCACCTTCAACGAAATCGTCATCGCCCCCTCGTTCGACGGGGACGCGATGGCCGCCCTCACGAAGAAGAAGAACCTCCGGCTGCTCGAGACCGGCCCGTTCACCCCGAAGCAGCCCTCCCGGATCCTCCGGGGGGTCGTGGGCGGCGTCCTGGCGGCGGACCGCGACCTGGGCCTGCTCGGTCGCCGGGACTTCCGGACCGTCACGGAGGCACAGCCCACCGTGGACGACCTGACCGGCCTTGCCTTCGCCTGGCGCTGCGTCAAGTGGGTCAAGTCCAACGCCATTGTCTATACCACCGAGACGGAGACGCTCGGCATCGGCGCGGGACAGATGTCCCGCGTGGACTCGGCGCGCATCGCGGCGCAGAAGGCCAACCGGCCCCTCAAGGGGTCCTACATGGCCAGCGACGCGTTCTTCCCCTTCCGGGACTGCGTGGACATTGCTGCGGAGCACGGCGTGCGGGCCATCGTGCAGCCCGGAGGCTCGGTCCGGGATCAGGAGTCCATCGAGGCCGCCAACGAGCACGGCATCGTGATGGTCTTCACGGGGATGCGGCACTTCCGCCACTGAGGGTCCCCCTGCGGCCCCGAAAGGGCCCCTTCTCCGCGGTTGACACCCGGACCGGGGGTGCGGCCCATTTTGGACAGTTCCAACGGCATGCCGTTCCCGCCACTTCTTGCGGACACCAACGCGGAGGGGTTCCATGGTACTGACTGCGCTCGACTACATCATCATCGCCGCCTACATCATACTGGTGCTGGCGGTCGGGTTGTATTTCCGCAAGCGCGCGAGCAAGAGCCTGACCGATTACTTCATCTCCGGCCGCTCCCTGCCTTGGTGGATCCTCGGGACCTCCATGGTGGCCACCACCTTCGCCGCGGACACGCCGCTGGCCGTCACCAACCTGACGGCGCAGGGCGGCCTCGCCCAGAACTGGCTTTGGTGGAACATGGCCATCGGTGGCATGATCACCGTCTTCGTCTATGCGCGTCTGTGGCGCCGAAGCGGTGTCGTCACCGACGTCGAGCTGATCGAGAAGCGTTACAGCGGCAAGCCCGCCTCCCTGCTTCGCGGGTTTCGCGCCATCTACTTGGCCCTTCCCGTCAACTGCATCATCATCGGCTGGGTGGCCGGCGCCATGCTCACCATCCTCAACAACACTGTCCTCCACGGCACCGGCTACGAAGGGCGGCTCGACTGGTGGATCATCGTCGCCCTCCTGGTCATTGCCGGTACCTACACGACTCTTTCCGGTCTCTGGGGCGTCGCCACCACCGATGTGCTCCAGTTCTGCATCGCCATGGGGGCCTGCATTGTGCTGGCGGTCATCGCCGTTGGGGATGCGGGAGGCATTGTCGCGATGCGTGAATCCGTGGACGAGGCGATGGGGCCGGGCGGATTCAGGTTCTTTCCCGACTTCGCCAACGGAAACGTGGCGCAGCTCGGCCTGAACCTCTTCCTCATATACATTTTTGTTCAATGGTGGGCCTCCTGGTATCCGGGAGCGGAGCCCGGTGGCGGCGGCTACGTCGTCCAGCGCATGGCCTCCGCCAAGGATGAGCGCCACGCCCTGCTTGGGACGCTCTGGTTCCAAGTGGCCCACTACTGCGTGCGGCCCTGGCCCTGGCTTCTTGTCGCCTTCGCTGCCATCGCAAAGTATCCCGAACTCATGGACGAGACGAACCGGGGCGTGGGTTTTGCCTGGATCATGCGCGACCTTCTGCCCCCGGGGCTCATCGGACTCCTCCTCATCGCCTTCTTTGCCGCCTTCATGTCCACCCTCGCCTCGCAGACCACCTGGGGGGCTTCCCTTCTTGTCAACGACGTCTACAAGCGCTTCATCAATCCCGAGGCTGACGGACGCAAGCTCGCCAACGCCGGCCGCGTTGCCACTCTTATCATGCTTACGGCGGGCGGCCTCACCGCCTACGCCATGCGTCACATTGCCGTGGACGAAGCTTGGCGCATTCTCCTCGCCCTCGGTGCCGGCACAGGGGCCGTTTTCATGCTCCGTTGGTTCTGGTGGCGCATCAACGCCTGGTCGGAAATCACCGCCATGGTCTCTGCCGGCGTGTATTATGTCCTTTTCACCATTTACGCCAGGGTCACCGGCTGGGAACTCGTGGAGGAATACAAGCTCTTCTACGTTGCGATCCTGACCACCCTGAGCTGGATCACCGTAACCTTCCTCACTCAGCCCGAGAGGCAGGAGGTGCTGGAGAGCTTCCTCCGGACGGTCCGTCCCGGCGGGCCGGGCTGGAGGACGGTAGCCACCAAGGCAGGCATCGAACCCGGAGAATCCCGCCTTGGCCTCTCCCTCACCTGTGCTGCCTTGGGCATCGCCCTCGTCTATCTCACCCTGCCCGGCGTGGGCTTCGTGATCTTCGGGGAGTGGGTCAAGGCCCTCGCCTGCCTCGGCGGTGCAGCCGCCTGTGCCGCCGCCATCGCGTTGCTCCTCAACCGCATGGGATGGGAGAAGATCCTGCGGTAGGACCGGCAGCCAGATGTCTTCCGGCGCCCCCTGCTTCGGTGGGGGGCGCCTGTGTTGTGCCGCTTCCTTTGTTGCCCTCCGGCCGATCTTTATCACCGGCCGTTTCCGCTTGACCGGTGGCAGCAGTCGCCCGTTGCCTGCCTGGTTGACGGACGACTCACACGCCCCTCGCAGCGGATCCCCCCACCATGCCGCAGGACGCCCCTTCTTCGCAAACCTCCGGCCCAAGCAGGGACCACCACCGTCTCCTCTTCGAGCGAAATCCCCTGCCCACCTGGGTGTATGACTACGGGACCCTCCGGTTCCTCGCGGTAAACGACGCGGCCGTGCAGACCTACGGCTACTCGCGCGAGGAATTCCTCGCCATGACCATCATGGATATCCGCCCGGCCGAGGAAGTCCCCCGCCTCAAGGAGATGCTCCCAAAACTTCAATCGGGAGAGGTGGAAGAGCACGCGGGCCTCTGGCTGCATGAGCTCAAGGATGGCACACACCGCTGGATGGACATCACCGCCCTCAATATTGAGTACGGTGACCGGCCGGCCCGGCTTGTCTGCGCCAGGGACGTGACGGAACAGAAGCAGGCAGAGCAGGAGCTGCGCGACGCCGCCTCCCTGATGGAGCAGGCGCAGTCGGTCACTGGTATGGGTGCCTGGAAAGTCACCTACGGCCAGGACCGGGTCGAGGTTGTCTGGAGTGACAGCACCTACGCACTGTTCGGCGTGAGGCCGGAGGAGTTCCAACTTAACCGCCGGAATTTTCTGGGCCTCGTGCACCCGGAGGACCGGCCACGGCTGCTTGCCGCCACGGAATCCTGGGCACACCGGACCGGAGCGGTCGAACAGGAGTTCCGCATCCAGCGCCCCGACGGCCAGGTGCGATGGCTGCGGGAGAAGGCCAGAGTCATCCCCGCAACGGAGACAGCTCCCCGCACGCTCCTCGGCGTGGTGATGGATATCACCGAAGAGCGCGAACGCGAGGAACAGCTCCGGCTCCTCCATTCTGCGGCGGACCAATCCGGCGAGGCGATTGTCATCACAGATGCCATCCTGGAACCGCCGGGACCACGCATCGTATACGCCAACAAGCACTTCGAAAAACTGACCGGGTATACGGCGGAGGAGGTCATCGGCAAGTCGCCGCGGATCCTCCAGGGCCCGCTCTCCTCCGG
>SLOM01000024.1 GCA_007132505.1 Candidatus Sumerlaeota bacterium | reverse complement strand
TTCCTGCAGCACAAACGTCACGTTGGCCACCCCTCCGAGGTTTTCGATGTCACGTACGAGCTCGCCCGCGCGGCCGGGGTCGCGGAGGACCAGGCGGTAGGACATTTCACCCTGGCCGCCGGCGCTCAGGCGCTGGGAGACGAGCCGGGCCCCACGGCAGTAACGCCGCAGGACCTCCCGCAGGTGCGGCGGGGCGCCGGACATGACGTCGAAACGGATGAAACCGTCGCTCAGGTGCTTGCTGCCGAAACTGGTCAGGTGCAGATAGATCAGGGTCAGGCCGATGACGCCGGTGCCCAGCATGGCGTAAAGGAAATTCCCCGTGCCACAGGCCATGCCCATGATGAGGGCCAGGAAGATGAATGAAGTGTCGCGGGTGTCCTTCAGGATGTTGCGGAAACGGATCACCGCGAGGGCGCCGATCAGGCCGACGGCGACGGCAATGTTGTGCCCGATGACGATCATCGCCATGCAGACGATGAGGGTGATAAGGACGATGGACTGGGTGAAGGCACGCGAGTAGGAGAGGCCGCTGTGTGTGTAGATGTATATCCAAGCAATCATCTGGCCCTGAATGAAGGCGAGAAGGAAGCTGAGGAGGATGAGTTCCGGGTCCGGGGGGAGCGGTCCCACCCCGTGGCCTGTGAGGAAGGCGTCAACCATGCCGCCCATTGCCGTTGCCTCCGCGAATCACCGTTTGGCGGATGCCGGCCGCCGGGCGTTTGATGTCGTATCCTTCGTTCTTGAGCAGCCGCACGCTGTAGACGTACTTCGCGTACGAATCGCGGAGCAAGTCGAAGCGATAGATAAGGTCCTGCACCCAAGAGGGGAAGGTGTCGGTGAACTTGATCTCGAGGATAACGTACGGTTCGAAGAGCCTGCGCCAACCGCGTCCGTTGAGGTGGACGTAATCCACCCAGCCGACCGATGGCAGGCAGGCGACGTCGCTGTCGAAGGTAATCCGGACGGGGTCCCCGAAGCGGCTGTTGTATGCCTCCCGCCAGTAGCGCACGTGGACCTTTGGGGTGGCGTTGAGCCGGGACACGTAGGCGCGGAAGAGTTCGAGGTTTTCCAGCTGGGAGGGGTCGTCCGTGACCATGGCCTCGGGGGGCAGGGGCCGGCCCTCCAGGAAGGGCGTGAGCCATTCCTTCCGGACCATGGCGCGTTTCTTCATGACGATGCCGTTCAGCCGGCTCTTAATCTCGAAGAAGTTTGGCTCCGAGCCGTCTTCGGTGTAGGTGCGGATGCGCAGCTTGAAGCGCTTGTTCTCGCCGAGGTTCGAGGCCCAGAAGAGCGAGAGCTTGTCGTCGTCCAGATAGACACTGCTGAGCTGGTAGCGGTGTCCAAACTTGGCCTTGCTGTCGGGCTCGACATAGGGGGCGATATACTGGCGGATCACCTCAGCCTGGTAGGCAGTCAGGCGGTACTTCATCTCGAACCGCTGCGAGATGACTCCTCCGGCGAGTGCCTGCTTGGAGAGATGGGTGCCTCCCAGTAACATTTGCGCGTGACCGCTCCCGACGCTCCGTGATGGGGATCAACGTAGTCTACCCCGCCGCCTCCCGGTGGACCGGGAGGTCGAACGGGTGATGAGCCAAGCTCGTTTTCCGGCGGGCGGTGCATGCAACTCCTGTGAGTTCAGCCCGCGACAGCGGAACCGCCACCCCGCATGGAGGGCTGCAGGTGACCGTGGCAATCCCGTGGCTATAGTCATATCGCTGTCACGCCGGATGTCAACGCGAAAGGGTTCACGGACCGAGCCCCCTGCGCGAGCCAGCGGTGGCTCAGACCTCCGTGATGGGGCTACGTTCGACCCTGCTCGCGAGCACCTCGCAACCGGTGAAACCCTTGGCCGAGAGCGCGCCGCCGAGGGTCGCGGCCACGCGTGCGCTCGCGATGGCCTCGCTCACCCAATGACCCACGAGGAGCACCGGCAGGCCGTTCTCCGAGGCCTCCAGGCAATCGTGATGGGCCATCTCACCCGTGACGTAGAGATCCGCCGTTCCGGGCTTCCAGTTGCGGACGAATTCGCCTCCCCCACCGGAGCAGAGGGCGATGCGGCGGACGGACTTGCGGCCGTCACCGATACGGCGGATGGCCTTCACGCCCAAGGAACGCTTGAGCTTGCGGGCCACGGCATCCACCGTGTGGGGGCGGGACAGCTCCCCGATCAGCCCAAGGCCGTATTTCGGCTCTTCCGCATCCTCCAGCGGGAATACGTCGAAGGCCATCTCCTCGTAGGGGTGCGCGGCGCGGAGGGACTGGATGACCTGCCGCAGGATGGACGACGGGCAGACGGCCTCCATCCGCACTTCGTTGGCGTGCTCGAGGTCTCCGACCTTGCCATGCCACGGAGTCGCACCCTCGAGCGGCTTGTAAGTGCCGGTGCCTGGCGTGCGGAAGGTGCAGTGGGAGTAGTCCCCAATGTTACCGGCGCCACCACGGTGAAAGGCCTCGATCATCGGTTCGATGTGAGTGACCGGCACGAAAACAACCACCTTGACCATGGTTCCAGGCGTTGGGGCGGGACGGAGGAAGCGGCGCGATGCGGCGTTGAGGCCCAGCCGGTCCGCCAGCTCGCCGTTTGTGCCCCAGGCCACGCTGTCCACGTTGGTATGGGCGGCGAGCAGAGCGATTCCGCCCCGAATGAGTCCTGCGGCGAGCCGCTGGACGGTTCCCTCCTCGGAAAGCGTGGAGAGAGGTCGGAAGATGAGCGGATGGTGCACGAGCAGGAGCGAAGCGCGGCGTTTTGTGGCTTCGCGGACGGTGGCGCTGGTGACCTCCAGGGCGGTGAGCACACGGCTGGCCGGTGCCTCGGGATCGCCGAGCTGCAGGCCGACGTTGTCCCAGTCCTCCGCCAGTTCGGGCGGGGCGATTTCGTGCATGACGGCGACAACGTCCCGGACCTTGGGCACCTTTCCGCTGCGTTTCCGTGGCATGTGTGTGACCTCCCTGTGGCGCGTTTGACTGGGTGGGTTACTGCAGGTGGAAGGAGGCGCGCAAGCGAATGTCCGCGCTGGATGCGCCTGCGAGCAACTCGTACTCCCCCGCGGGGATGAACATGCGCCCGCGCTCGTCCGGGAGGGCGAGCCGGGCCGGTTCGAGGCGGAAATGCAACTGCACCGTCTCCCCGGCGGCAACCGCGGCACGGCGGAACGCCACAAGCCGGAGCAGCGGCGCCGCCGGACGGCAGACCGGCCAGCGTATATACAGCTGCACCACCTCCTCGCCTGCCCGCTCCCCGGTGTTGGTGACCTCCAGCGAGACGGGAATGCCTTCTGCTTCCTGGCCTCCCACGCGCAGGTTGGCATGGCGGAATCGCGTATAGCTGAGGCCGTGGCCAAAGGGGAACAACGGTCCGGGCGGCAGGTCCGCGTAATCGTAGCCGCGGCCGGAGGGCTTCTGATAGTGGAAGAGGGGGCATTGGCCGGTATGGCGGGGCCACGTGAGGGGAAGCCGGCCCGCGGGGTTGATCTCGCCGAAGAGCGCCTCCGCCACGGCATGGCCGCCCTGCTCGCCCGGATACCACGCCTGCAGGATGGCACCCGCACGATCCCCCCAGCCTTCCATGGTGTGGACTGAACCGGTGACGAGCACCACGGCAGTCGGCTTCCCCGCATCGAGAACAGCACGCGCAAGCTCCGCCTGCACACCCGGGAGCGCCAGCTCCGCCCGGTCACGTGCCTCGCCTGTCAGCTTGTGTGAACTGCCGAGCACCAGCACGATGGCATCGCATCGCGCGGCAAGCGCAGCGGCCTCGTCCATCCCACTGCCGGGGTCGCCGGTGAGAGGACAGCCCTCGGCGTAGTGAATCGCGGTTCTCTCCCCCACGAGAGACCGGATGCCCTCCAGCACCGTCACGATGCGGTCCTTGCCGTAGAGGTCCCAACTGTAGTCGCCGAGCTGTATGGCGTCGGCGTTCGGGCCAATCACGGCAAGTGAGCGCAGGCCGCGCGGGAAGGGGAGGGTGTTGTTCTCGTTGCGCAGGAGCACGAGACTTTGACGGGCCATCTCGCGGGCTAGGGCACGATGCTCCCCGCAGTTCGAGGTGCTGACGGCCTGCTCCACGTCCACCAGGGGATCGTCGAACAGGCCGATGCGGAACTTGATCCGGAGGACCCGGCGCACCGCATCATCGAGCAGCAACTCATCCACCCGCCCCTCCGCGAGCGCGGTCTCGAGCGGCTCACCGAAGCAGTCAAAGCGTGGCAACTCCACGTCCATGTCGTTACGGAGCGCTTCGATGGCTGCGTCCTCTTTCGATGCCACAGTGCGATGGAGTTCATACATGTGAACGACCGAGTGGTAGTCCGAGACGACGAACCCCTCGAAGCCCCACTCCCCGCGCAGGACATCCACAAGGAGGAATGGGTTGGCGGAGCACGGAACACCGTCCAGGGAGTTGTAGGCCGCCATGAGCGACATGGCCCCTGCCTCCTCCACGGCAGCCCGGAAGGGTGGAAAGTACACCTCCCGCAGCTCGCGGGGGGAAAACACCGCCGCGGCGCTGTCGCGTCCGCCATCGCCCTCGAAGTTCGCAACGAAGTGCTTCGGCGTACAGACGACCTCCTGGCCCTGCACACCTCGTATATACGCGATGGCGAAGGCGGAGGAAAGGAGCGGGTCCTCGCCGTAGGTTTCCTCGGTGCGCCCCGCGCGGGGATCGCGTCCCAGGTTGACGGTGGGGCTGAGGAGCTGACGGACACCGCGCGTGCGCGCCTCACGGCCAATGGCAACGGCCACGTGGTGGAGCAGCCCCGGGTTCCAGCTTGCGGCCATGCCAAGCGCCTGGGGGAAGACCGTCGCCCCGTTGCCGATCAGGCCGTGGAGCCCCTCGTCGTGGATGATGGCGGGAATGCCGAGGCGTGTATTCTCCAGGATGTGGCGCTGGAGCCTGTTGGCAGTGGCTGCCGCCCGGTCAGCAGGCAGGTCACGGAGTTGTGTGGAAACAAAGCCGAGCCCGCCCTCGGGAACCATCTGGCCGGGGGTGACGGACTCGACGAAGCGGATTCGCTCCTGCTCGTCCGTCGTGGACTGCTTCTGCCAGTAGGTGTCGAAGAACATGTAGGCGGAGAGCTGACGCCGCTTTTCCTCGGTGGTCATGGCGGCGAGCAAGGTCTCGACACGTTCCTCCTCGGAGAGTGAGGCATCGAGCCATGGCTTTTGTTGGAGTCTTTCGGACGCGGGCATTATTTTCACCCCTTGGATTTTTGTAACCGATTACGGCCTCGCGCCACCGTCACCGTGCCGCAACAGAAATCCCCCCAACGTGCCCCGCCCAACAAACGCTTGCGCGAGAGCACGGCGCTGGCGCTCCCTCTTGATCACAGCGCGGAAGCCGATTCCCCACCGCGCCGGAACCGGTCCTCTCCGGATGACTCTCCCTCGCCTCTTACTCGCTCTTCTCTTTCTGCCGGCGCTCCTGGCCTGGTCCCCGCCCAGTCAAGCCGGGGAGGGTTGCTGCCACCACCTTGACGGGCACCATGCCCAATGCCTCGCGCTACCGGGCGTTGCCGTGACGTTGCGGCCCGGCGCCAAAGCTGGCAGGGAGCTGGAGGAGAAGCTCCAACACGCCGCAGAGCTGGTGCAGGAAAAGTACAGGATTTCCGATCGCCTTTGGACAAGCACGGCGATGACGCCGGAGGTCACGCCCGGCCAGCCCTTCATCCTGACCTACAGCTTTGTCCCGGACGGGACACCTATAGAACCTGTCTTTCCGGGTGAGAGCCACGAACCGAGCTATCTCTACAGCCGGATGAACGAAGTCTTCCCCGGCGGCGAGCAACAGTGGAAATCGCTCATCCGGCGGGCGCTGACCTCATGGGGGCAACACGCGCCGATAACCTACATCGAGGTGCCCGACGACGGGGCTCCGATTCCCGGCTCCCGCGGGACGCCAGGAGTACGCGGCGACATCCGCATTGCCATGCACCGCATCAATCCGCCGGACACGGACGAGTTCCTGAGCTACGCCTACTATCCTGACTTTGGCGACATCGTGCTCGATTCGCTCAACGCACCGGACCTCTATACGCCATGGGATGATTTCATGCTGCTGACCGAGTTGATTGTCCACGAACACGGACACAACCTCGGGCTGGATCATGCCGACCCGCTCAACGGGACGAAGATCATGGAGGCGTTCGTGGGCCTCGGGAGGTACTTTCCGCAGGAGGACGACATTCGGGGTGTCATGTTCGCCTACGGGGACCGCTTCCGCCCAAATCAGGCGCCGGAGGACGCGGTGGTGCTCGGTATGTTCCCCGGGAATGCCCCCGAACAGCAGACACCGGCCGTGGCGAGGCTGGAGGGCGCGGCGATCTTCCGCGAGGGGGAGGACGACTGGTACGAGTTCACCATGCCGGAGCCGGGGCGCCTCTTCTTCCGCGCCGTGCCGGTAGGGACGGTTTATCCGGAGGGACCGGAGAACGGGCCGGTGGTGATGCTCGACGCCCTGCGTGTTCACGACTTGGGCCTTGAGCTGCGGGGTCCACCGCCGGGCAACCTGCGCCTTACGGTCCAACAGGCTCCGCCCGGGCAGCCCGAGGTGCTCCAGGACGTGGAGCTGGAGGCCGGCGGTCCCTATCGAGTCCGGGTATTCACCACGACGGGTGCAAACGCCACGCAACGTTACGCAGTGGAAATCGGCTACCGCCGCCAGCCGGACGGCCCCTTGCTATGGATCTTCCGCTGAGCCCAACCGGGGGTTTTCAGCCGAGCAGGGCGGTACGGCGTGGTTGACATCCCGCCGGGGCTGGAGATCATTCGTGACACTTCGAGCCCAAGTTGTGCAATCGTCTTCCCGGGCGAACGAGGGCAACGTCTCACGCAGAGGACAGATCATGAGTGTGGCAAACGTGGTGGATCATCCGTTGACCGGTCAATCCATGCCGGGAGCGGAAGCGATCATCCAGGTGCTTGCAGACGAAGGCGTGGATACGATCTTCGGGTACAGTGGCGGCGCAATTCTGCCCACTTACGACGCCATTTTCCGTTACAACGCCAACGAAACACGGCATGGCGAGCCCATCCGTCTCATCGTCCCGGCCAACGAGCAGGGCGCCGGTTTCATGGCAGCGGGATACGCGCGGTCCACGGGCAAGGTCGGTGTCTTCCTGGTTACCTCGGGCCCCGGCGCGACGAACTGCGTCACGCCGATCCGCGATTGCGCGGCAGACTCCGTGCCCGTGGTGCTCCTCTGCGGGCAAGTTCCCCGGGCAGCCATGGGAACGGACGCGTTTCAGGAGGCACCCGTCTTCAACATCATGAGCGCCTGCGCCAAGCACACCTTCCTGGTCAAGGACCCGGAGAAGCTTGAGGAGACGGTGCGCTCCGCATTCGACATCGCCCGCAGCGGCCGGCCCGGCCCTGTCGTGATTGATTTGCCCAAGGACGTCCAGAACACCATGGTGGAGTTCAAGGGCAGCGGCATTCTGCACTTCAGGGGCTATGAGAGGCGGCTCGAGAACCTGAACCAGTCCCGCATTTCTGAGAAGCGCGCCCAGCAGTTCTTCCAAATGCTCTCCCTGAGCGAGCGCCCGCTCCTGTATGTGGGCGGTGGCGTGATCAACTCGAACGCCGCAGAGGAATTGCGGGAGTTCGCCCACCGGTTCAACGTCCCGGCCGTGACCACCGTCCACGGCATCGGCTCGATGGACGTGAACGATGACCTTTGCCTGCACATGCTGGGCATGCACGGCACGGCCTACGCCAACTATGCCGTGGACGACTGCGATTTTCTGATCGCGGTGGGGTCGCGCTTCGACGATCGGGTGGCCGGCAAGGTGAAGGAGTTCGCCCCGAACGCACGGTTCATCGCCCACATTGACATAGATGCGGCGGAAATCGGCAAGGTGAAGGCGGTGAACTGGTCCCACGTGGGCGACGCGAAGACAAGCCTGCGCTCGCTCATCGAGTTCGGAAGGAGCTTCGAGAAGGACTTCACGCCCTGGCTGGAACACGTCCGCATGCTCCGCCAGGAGTACCCGCTCACCTACGACAAGGAGAGCAATCTCATCCAGCCTTACGAGGCGCTGGAGATACTGAGCGAGCTGACCAACGGCGAGGCCATCGTGGTCACCGGCGTGGGACAGCATCAGATGTGGGCGGCCCAGTACTACAAGTACCGCAATCCGCGCACATGGCTTACCTCGGGAAGCATGGGCACGATGGGCTTCGGCCTGCCGGCGGCCATCGGCGCGCAGGCGGCCAATCCGGGAAAGCTCGTGGTGGACGTGGACGGCGACGGCAGCCTGCGCATGAACCTGGGCGAGATGGAAACCGCCACAACCTACAATCTGCCGGTGAAGATTCTGCTCCTCAACAATCAGGGCGACGGGATGGTACGCCAGTGGCAGAAACTCTATTTCGGCCACCGGTTCTCCGGCAGTGACAAGACCCTCCACATGAAGGACTTCGTGAAGGCGGCCGAGGCGGATGGATACCAGTTCTCCAAGCGCGTCTTCGACCGGGGTAAGCTCCGCGACACGCTCAAGGAGTTCCTCACCTTCGAGGGGCCGGCCTTCCTGGAGGTGATGATTGATCCGGAAGCGGGAGTGTACCCGATGGTCGGACCCGGCCAGTCCTACAAGGAGATGGTCACGGGCGACTTCATCAAGTCCCGCCCCGCCCCGAAGGACGGGGAGAAGGTGGACATGACGACCATCCCGGACCTGTTCTAAGCGACAGAAGTCCCCATTGAAACCAGCCGGCC
>SLOM01000020.1 GCA_007132505.1 Candidatus Sumerlaeota bacterium | reverse complement strand
GCGCTGGGTTTCCTCGTCGTTGTGGGCGCTGTTCCATCCGAGTTCCGTGACCCAGACCTTCTTGTGCCGGTCGCCGAAACGGTTCATCACCGCCTTGACCCGCTCGTTCATCAGCTCGGCAAGCCCCTCGTAGGGGTTGAAGTACGTCTCGGGGTAGGGATGCACCGCGACGGCATCGAACGGATAGTAGCCGTGCTCCTCATAATGCTCCTGCATGGTGTCGGTCTCGTAGAGCTGCTCGAGGTAGTTCGGCCGGTCCTCGTGGGCGAAACCCTTGGGGGAAAGGCCGCCCATGATCACGAACGCGTCCGGGTCAATCTCCTTGATGGCGTGGTAACTCTCGGCCAGGAGCTCCGCGTAGGCATTCACCTCCACGTAGTACCAGGAGTTCGGGTCGTCGAGGTCCGGCTCGTTCCAGATTTCCCAGTACGTAACCGGATTCTCCCGGTTGGCGTAGTGCTCGACGATCTCCCGGGTGCGCTCGACGAAGTCCTCGCGGAATTCCGGCGTGTTCCAGTCCTCCGCCGTGTCGTAGGGGACCGACTGATAGTCAATCAGGCCGAGGATCTCGATTCCGCGCTCGGCGAACTGATCAAATATGTAGTCGTAGGCCGGGTAGTTGATCACGCCGCCCCGATGCGCATCGTGAATGAACTCCACCCGCATCATGCGCGAGTCCAGATGCGCCAGATCGTCGAATATCGGTGTCGTGATGTCTATACCGGTGGCAAAATGATAGGGCTGGACGGTGGTGGCCTTGAGCTCCGGCCGTTGGAGCCGGCGGACCTCGTCGTCCCCCGAGAGGACTGGCACGTGCAACAGCGCCGCCAGGGCCACGGCGGCGGCAAGGATGACTTTCACGGTCATGATGAGAGGCTCCCTCCTGGCGGAATGGAGCCTTCAAAGCACCGGTGGGGGAGGGGGACAAGTGAAACCGGTTGCAGGCGGATTCCTTTTGCCCCGCGCACCCATCCCGCAACCCTTGGAACCGTCACCCCGCCACCCCAATGGAGAGCCGCCCATGAACCTCGGAGTGCAGTACTACCGCCCCCCTTTCCCGCTCGCGCATCGCTGGGAGGAAGACCTCTCCCGCATCCGCGACGCCGGCATGAACACGGTTCAGCTCTGGGTGCTCTGGTCCTGGGTGGAGGCCACCCCCGGCCAGTTCCGGTTCGAGGACTACGACCGCCTGGTGGAAGGGGCGGAGAAGCGCGGCTTGGGCGTGGTCCTCAGCACCATCGCGGAGGTGCAACCCCTATGGATTCACCGGGAGGTGCCGGGGAGCGAAATGGTGGACCACATGGGGCGCAAGGTCGTGTCCTCCCAGCGGCTGGAGTGTCACTTCGGCCTGACTCCGGGTGGCTGCACCGACCATCCGGGCGTCTGGGAGCGGATGAGGGGATTCCTCGTTGCCGTGGCGGAGCGATACCGGGAAGCCCGGGCGATCCGCGGCTGGGATGCATGGAATGAGCTTCGATGGAACGTTCAGGCGGATGGGTACGTCTGCTACTGTCCGCACACTCTCGCGGCATTCCGCGAGTGGCTTCGCGGGCGGCATGGGTCGCTGGAGGGACTGAACGAAGCCTGGCTGCGGCGCTACGCGTCCTGGGAGGACGTCATGCCGGGGAAACTCCCGGTGCGGCCCTTCACGGAGATGATGGCGTTCCAGCACTTCCTCACCTGGCGGGCGAACCAGCACGGCCGGGCGCGGTACGAGGTGCTGAAGGCAGCCGGCTGCAAGCAACCGGTCACCGTCCACCCCGCGTCCCCCTCACCGCTGGAGCCGGGGGGCATCGCTTCCACGAACGATTTCCTTCGCGAGCATAACCAGGCCGTGAATCGCGGCAACGACTGGTTCTATGCGGATGACCTGGACGGTATTGGCTGTTCGAGCTTCCCGAAGTGGGGGCGGGAGGATGACACGGACTTCGCCGTGCGGATGAGCTTCATGGCGTCCGCGGCGCGGGGCAAACCGTGCTGGCTCAGCGAATTGCAGGGTGCTGCCTCCGCCACGGAGAACACCATCCACGAGCCCGTCCGTGCTGCCGAACAGCAGCGCTGGCTCTGGCAGGGGATCGCCGCCGGTGCCACGACGGTGCTTTTCTGGTGCTGGCGTGACGAGGTCTTCGGTCGTGAGGCCGGAGGATTCGGCATCTCGGGGAGCGACGGCTATGCGCCTGAGCGCCTCGAAGGCATGAAACGGACGGGGGATGTGCTGGATCGCCACGCGGACCTGCTGTCCGGTTTCCGTCCAGACCCGCCACAGGCCGCCGTGCTGTTCAGCCCCCAGTCCTACTACCTCGCCTGGTGTCAGGAGGGCCACGCCGGACTGGCCATGCAGTCCGTCCGGACTTACTGCCGCTCGCTCTCGCGGCTGGGAATCCCCTGGCGTGTCGTGGAGGAGGAGCACCTGGACGCTTTGGATGGCATCAAGGTGTTGTTTCTCCCACGGGTGAACGCGATGAGCCCCGAGGTGGAGGAGCGGCTTGAGGCATTCGTGGAGCAGGGCGGCGTTCTCTTCGCCGAGTCGGAGACTGGTGCGTTCGATCACCGCGGGATCTGGCGCTATCCGGAGGAGCGGATGCTGGCCAGGCTGACCGGCGTGCGTGAATTCGGCCGGAGGCCGCTCGCTGCGCGGGGCATGGAGGTGCGCATGGATGGCCGGGTCATGTGGCTGCCGTTCGCCCAGTGGCTGACCCCGATGGCCGTTCCGGCCGGGGCGGAAAGCTTCACTCCGCAAAGCGACCCGGCGGGGGAGGGGTCCCTGTTCCTCCGTACCCAAGCTGGCCATGGCACCGTCTGGATGTGCGGCACCCATCCTGGAAACGCACCGGCGGAGAAGCTGCTGCCTGATTTCGACGCGCTCATCGCCCGGGTGGCGGAATCGGCTGAGGTCCATCCGCCCATCCGGGTCCTGCACCCCGCCCCCGAATCAGGCATGGCCCTGCAGTTGACCACCGGCAGGAGCGCCGGCCGGCGTGTTGTCTTCCTGTTCGCGCCGCCGGACTGCGGCGCGGTGCGCCTGCGGGTGGAGCGCGGCTACTTCACCTCGGACACGGTCCGGGAGCTTTTCTCCGGCGGGACAGTGCACATGGACCACCATGGCACCGAATGTGAAATCACCCAGCAGCCGGGTAACTTCGGCATCAACGTCCTGACAGACGCGCCCTGAGCTGCCACCGTATAGACAGTGGGTCAGATCACCTTCGCTCTCGTCTCGAACCGCGTCCGGGGGGAGGAGTACGCGATGCCCGGCTCTTCAAGGTGAAAGGAGCCTTCCAGCCGGATGTGCGCGGAGGAGCTTCCCACCTGGACGAGGAATTCACCCGGTTCCGCGACGAGGCGCATCTCCGTATCGTAAAACGCCAGCAGGTCCGCCGGCAGGCTGAACTCAACCCGCTTGGCCTCGCCCGGCTGAAGCGGCACACGCAGGAATCCCTTCAATTCCCTATAGGGCCGCACCACGCTGGCCAGACGGTCCACTATGTAGAGCTGCACCACCTCGTCTCCGGCCACGGCGCCGGCATTCCGCACCGTGCAGCGGACAGTCACCTCCCCGTCCTCGAGAAGGCTCTCCGGTGAAACCTCAAGGTCCGTGTACTCGAACAGCGTATAGCTGAGCCCGTGACCGAAGGGAATGAGCGGCTCGTTGTCACAATCAACATAGGACGGCTCGCGGTGGAACCGCCGGCGGTTGTAGGGGAGCGGAATCTGCCCGGTGCACTTCGGGAAGGACATGGGGGACTTGCCGCCCGGGTTGTAGTCTCCCAGGAGAGCCTCCGCGATGGCCTCGCCACCCTCCTCACCCGGCAACCAAGCATCGAGGACCGCCGCCATCTTGTCCAACATGTTGGTGAGGACATAGGGCCGCCCGTGGAGCAGAACCAGCACGATGGGCTTGCCGAGCTTTGCCAGTTCGAGGAGCAACTCCTCCTGTGCACCCTCCAGCCGGAGGTCCGTCCGGTCGAGGTGTTCGCCACAGGTTGCCTTGTTCGCCGCCGCGGACTTGCCGCCGCCCACGAAAACGATGACGCCAGCCTTCTCCGCTGCAGCGATGGCCTCCGCGAACCCCTCCCTGCTGCCGGACATGATCTCACAGCCTTGGGCGTGCAGCACTTGCGTCCTCCCGCCTAGACGTGACTTGAGCGCCTCGAGCACCGATGCCGCTGGTACAGACAGCTCCTCGTATCCGAGGTGCGTGTGGTGTGCCGTGAACGAATAGTCACCGAAAAGGTACCGCGCGTCTGCGGCGCTCGGGCCGACAACGGCCACTGTTCCAATGTCCTTCCGGAGTGGCAGCGCCTCCCCCTCGTTCTTCAGCAGCACCAGCGACTGTCTCGCGGCCTCACGGGCCAGCGCCCTCGCCTCAGGATTGTCGTTGTAGCGATGCGCCGTCGCCGGGTCGGCGTAAGGGGACTCGAAGAGCCCGAGTTCGAACTTCGTGGTGAGCACTCGCCGGACCAGTTCGTTCAGATGCTCCTCCTCCACCAGCCCGCGTTCCACCGCCTCTGCGAGGGGCGGGCCATAATTGTCCTGAAAGGGGAGCTCGATGTCTATACCGGCGTTGGCCGCCAGGGCAGCCGCTTCGGCGCGATCCTTGGTCACGTCAAAATAGCACCGCAACCATTCAATGGACTCATAGTCTGAGACCACGGTCCCTTCGAAGCCCAGCTCCTCCCGCAGCACCTCCGTAAGCAGCCAGTGGGACGCCACGCAGGGCACGCCGTCCCAGTCGTGATACGCGTTCATCACCGAGTGGACCCTGCCCTCCCGGATGGCGGCCTCGAAGGGGAAGAGGAAGATTTCGCGGAACTCGCGCTCTCCGTAGTGCGCCGGCGCGGCGTTCCTTCCGCCCTCGGGCGCCGAGTGGCCGGCGAAGTGCTTCGCCGTGGCGATCAGGAGGGGTTCACCCTCCTGGCCCTGGATGCCCTTCACGAAGGCCACGCCCAGACGCGCCACAAGGTAGGGGTCCTCTCCGAACGTCTCTTCCACCCGTCCCCAGCGGGGATCGCGCGCCACGTCGAAAAGCGGCGTCAGCACCTGCCGGGCGCCCACGGCAAGCACCTGGTCCCGGATGGCTCGAGCCACTTCATGGGTCAGCCGCGGATTCCACGCGGCGCCATGGTTCGCGCCTTGAGGGAAGGTCGTGGGGCCCTTCGCCAGCAGGCCGGAAAGGCACTCCTCATGCACGATGGCAGGGATGCCGAGCCGGGTTTCCTCGACAAGGTGGCGCTGCAGTTCGTTGACGAGCTGCACGGCCTGATCCGCGTTGAGGGCGGTGCTTCCCACGGGACGGGACAGATGGCCTATCCCGTGGCTTATCTGCTCCCTGTACCTCTCCAGTGGGGGAGGGCGGTCAGGGCGCTCGTAGCCAGCCAGGGCCGAGGTGAGTTGGTACACCTTCTCCTGCAGCGTCATGCGGGAGAGGAGATCCTCCACCCTTTCAAAAGCCGGGCATTCGGGGTCGCGATAGGGGTCCTTTGCCATGAGGGCATCCTTGGCGGGTGTGATGGGCGGGACTCTCCGCAGTCGGGAGCCGCAAATGCAAGCGTGTTCCATGGAGCGTACTGTCAACCAGTGCCAGGCGGGAATCTGCAAACGATGTCAGGGGCTGAAGGCGCAAGAGAGTGAGGCTCGGGACATTCTATAGATCGCTGATTGTAGATGACTTACAGGACGACTTGACCCCTCATCGAAAATTTTTGGGCAGGGAGGCCACTTTTTTCTTGAGTCCCATCTGATACCGGTTACAAAGGGAAGCAGAAGTTCAGGACGAAAACCGATCCAACCCTCGTCCGCATCCCATGCGAAGGGAGGAATTGCCGGACCCGGAGGAAACGAATCCGGAAAGCACCGGGCAAGGTGTGTCCAGTCACCCGGGAATCACGTTGTTCCCACACGTTTCAACCGGTGAGGTAACGGCGAACCACCTCACAACCGCCATGAACCAACCTGGGCCAAACAAAACGAAAGGAGCACCCAGCATGAGAACCATTGGAGTTATTCTGGCCAGCCTTGTCGCTGCCGGCGCCTGCTACAGCGCAGCCAACGCCGAGGAAGTCATTCGACTCAACTTTGACGGCGACCCCGTAACCGACGCGGACGTCTACACGCCGGGCCCCGGCGACATTGTTGACGCCGCATCCATCATCCGGTCGTACCCTTGGCCCGACGGCGTGACCCAGCCTGCTCTCCTGGGTCTCTCCATCACAGATGAGCCTCCCGCTGGCGGGTTCCAGGGCGGGAACGCCCTGCGGCTGAACACTCAATCCGCAGAAGCCCGCAAGGGCCTCTTTGTCGTCCTCGAAGATCCCATCGTCGGCCCGTTCACGGTTGAAGGTATCTTCTACCAGGAGACCACAGCTGCTGCGGACGAGCGCATGGAGTACAATATCCTCGTCTGGCTGCAGGCTTGGTTCATTGCCGACACAGAGGCACGCTTCGAACTCCGGACTTTCGGGCCGAACACGCTCGGGCTGCCGGTTGACGCTCTGGATTTTGTCACCTCGGATCCCGATGGCACCGAGAGCAGCACCACGACAGGACCCGGCGGGAACCCCCCAATCGAGACCTGGCACCATGTGGCCATCGTCTATGACGGGGACGACACGGTGACCGTCTGGGTCAATGATACCGACGATCCCGGCGAGGCCCAGGTCATCACCACCCACACCGAGAACTGGGGCGAACCAAAGGGCCTCGGCAACCTGATCATCGGTGCGTGGGCAAACGATGCCGGCTCTGCCCGTGACTTCATCGGGTACATTGACGCGATCTCCATCAGCAGCGAAGCCCTCGAACCCGAAGACTTCGCCCTGCTGCAGGACGACACCGCCGTCGAAGACTGGCTGCTGTTCTGAGTCAAGTCTCCCAACTGATAGCGGCACACCAAGGGGCTCCCGTCGAGGGAGCCCCACTTTTGTGCCTCCGAACCCATGTGCAAGGCGCCCCCTGGGCTTCAAGTTCGCTAAATAGTTATTTAATACAAAATGCGCGTGTGCCCTTGACGGGGTGGCCCGGCACGCCTCATCCGCAAGCAAGGAACTCAGTGGACCCAAGACAGGCAAGCGAACCACCTCTCCACGAACCATGAACCTCGCCACCGCCATCGCCACATACCTCCGGCACCTTTCCGCCGAGCGTCAGCTCGCGCCGCGAACAGTGCGTGCCTACGAGTACGACCTGCGCCGTTTCGCTGAGATGCTCCCGGAGAGCTGCCAAGGGGAGCTGGCATCCATTGATGCGTACGTATTGAAGGACTACCTGGCCCAGCTCAGGGAGGAACGAGACTGCCGGCCGGCAACGCTCAACCGGGTCATCTCCACCCTGCGCGGGTTCTTCGGCTGGCTGGTTCGAACCGGGGAGGTTGCAACCGATCCCTCCGCCGGGCTGCGCCGGCCGCGCCAGCCCCGAAAACTTCCCCTCCACCTCACGGCGGACGAGGTGCGGGACCTCCTTCTCGGGGGTGAGGCGGACGATTCCAACCGGCTTCGTGACCGGACGGTGTTGACGCTCCTCGCCATGACCGGGATCCGGTTGTCCGAGCTGACAGGCCTCGACGCGGCGGACGTGGACCTTGAGCGCGGTTGCCTGCGGGTGCTCGGAAAGGGGAGGAAGGAGCGCCTTGTGCCCCTGAACCCCATCGCACGCCAGGCGGTGGTGGAGTGGCTTCGCGACCGCCCCCGTCCGCGGCCGGGTTGCCCGGCACTCTTTCTGGACCGGCACGGCGACCGCATCAGCCATCGTACCGTTCAGTACCTCCTTGGCAAGGCAGTGAAGCGCCTTGGTCTCGACCCCCGCATCAGCCCCCACAAGCTCCGGCATACGTTCGCCACTCTGCTATACGGCGAAGCCGTGGAGCTGCGTGATATACAGGAGTTGCTGGGGCACGCGTCTGTCGCCACCACGGCCATCTATACACACACGAACGTGGACCGCATGCGCGCGGCCGTGGAGAAGCTCAAGGCTGGCGGACGGAAGAGCCCACAATCTCCTGAAGAGCCTCTGTAAACCTGGAGACATCCTCGCCGGTGTTGGAACGCCCGAGGCTGACGCGAAGTGCCGCACGGGCACGTTCCTCTCCCGCTCCGGCAGCCAGCAGGACGTGGCTGATTTCCGTTCCTCCCCCGCTCGAGCAGGCCGAGCCGGCGGAAACGGCGAACCCGCGCGCGTCCAGCTCCCGAACCAGCGACCGGCTCTCGTGCCCCGGGATGCTGAAGCTGAGCGTTCCGGGCAAACAGTTGATGTGCGTGGAGTTACGCACAATCAGCTCTCCGAATGCATGAGCAATTTGCCTCCAAAGCTGCTCACGCAAGTCTTCCAGCCTTTGGGTTTCTTCGGGCAGTGCCTCAAGCGACACTTCCACAGCACGGGCAAAACCTGCAGCGTGGGAGGGGTCTTCAGTCCCGGCTCGTAGTCCCTCCTCCTGCCCGCCTCCAAGGATCAGGGGCGCGAGCTGAACGCCCTTCCGGAGGTAGAGCGCGCCGATGCCCTTTGGACCGTAGGTCTTGTGCGCGTTGAAGGTGGCGATGTCCACGCCGAGTGCCTGTACGTCCACCGGGATCCGGCCAAGCGCCTGCGCGGCGTCCGTGTGGATGAGCACGGGATGCTCCCCCGCCGCCCCGCGAATCGCCCGGACATGATCTGCCAGCGGTTCGATTCCGCCGAGTTCGCTGTTCGCCAGATTGACGGAGACCACGGCTGGTTGCCCGCCTTGGAGGGATCGAAATCCGTTCGAGGCGACGCGGCCAAACTCATCAACATCAAGGATCTTCAGGCGTGCTGCCCCCTCCTGCTCCAAGGCTCGGGCAGGCTCGAGGACGGCCTTGTGCTCCACGGCTGAGATGGCCAGGAGCGGCACCTCCCCACCTCTGCCCAAGGCCTTCAAAGCACCGCGGAGTGCCAGGTTGTCCGCCTCGCTGGCGCTCCCGGTGAAGATGAGCCTGTCGCCCTTTCGGGCGTTGATGGCGCGAAGAATCGTCCGGCGGGCCTTCTCAAGGACGTAACGCGCCTCGGTGCCCTCCCGGTGGACGGAATTCGGATTCCCGAAGCAGCCCTCCAGAACGCGCATCATCTCCCCCACCACCTCCGGATGGGGAGGCGTCGTGGCGTTGTGGTCGAGATAGACGCGGGTCAAGGTCAGTCGCTGATCTCGTTCATCATGAAGGAGACGGCGTCAGTGTAGCGGATTCGTGCGTCCACGATGCGCTTGGTGAGGAGGAAGTTCTGGTGCAGCCCCTCGATGAAGAACTCCATCATCAGAAGGGTTTCCTCCTCACCCTTGGGCTTGGCCATTTCCTTGACGATAGCCTCCAGGCCGCCGACCTCGCGGAGTACTCGCGCGTACTCGTCGTGAGGCATGTTCGTTTCGAGGTCCAGCGTATTACCGGATTCGAACCACTCGATGACCGGCTGGAAGGCGGAGAAGTCCGCCTTGCGGTCCCGGCCTCGCTTGTACCCGGGCACGTAGCGCGAATTGAACGCCTCCTTGAGCGCCCTCCCCACCAAGTGGAGGGCCACGTTGGTGATGCCCTCCTGCTCGCCCTTGTAAACGAGCTCAATCTTGCCGGTCAGGGCGGTGATGGATTGGAAGAGGTCGCTGACCCTGGCCATGGCCCGGTGACTGCCATCCTGGAAGGCGCGCATTTCCGCCGTGGAGTAAAGCGTCTCCAGGTAGCTGATCGCCATGCGGGCGGACACGCCGGAGGACTTGTCCACGAAGTCCGACTCGCGCGCCTCGAGTGCCACCTGCTCAATCAGCTCGCGGAGGAGGGGGGAGACGGTGACGTCAAGGTCGCGTTCCGTCCACGCCTCCTGCTCCGTGATGCGGCGCGCGTCCTCGATGCTCTCCGGGTAGTGGGTCAGAATCTGGGCGTCAATTCGGTCCTTGAGCGGCGTGATGATGTTGCCCCGGTTGGTGTAGTCTTCCGGGTTCGCGGTGAAGACCAGAGCCACGTCCAGGGGCAGCCGCACCGGGAACCCACGAATCTGGATGTCCTTCTCCTCCATGATGTTGAGCAAACCCACCTGGATGCGTGACTGCAGGTCCGGCAGTTCGTTGATCGCGAAGATGCCGCGGTTCGATCTCGGGATGATGCCGTAGTGGATGACCTCCTCATCGCTGAAATCCAGCTTCTTCGAGACGGCTTTGATGGGGTCAATGTCGCCAATGAGGTCCGCGATGGAGACGTCCGGGGTGGCGAGCTTCTCCTGATAGCGCTGATCCCGGTGGAGCCAGGTTATGGGCAGGTCTTCTCCCATTTCCGCTGCCAGCTCGCGGGAGCGGCGCGTGATCGGCTGCATCGGGGACTCGTTGATGGCGGAACCCTCGATTACGGGGATGTACTCGTCCAGGTAGGTGGCAAGCTGGCGAATGATGCGCGTCTTGGCCTGTCCGCGCAGGCCGAGCAGAAGGAAGTCGTGCCGGGCCAGCACCGCCGAGACGATCTGTGGGATAACCGTCTTGTCGTACCCTACGATGCCGGGGAAGAGTGGTTCTCCGGCGCGCAGCCGGGCGATCATGTTCCTGCGCAGCTCGTCCTTCACGGGGAGGTCCTGCCAGCCGGATTCCTTGAGTTCGCGCAGTGTCCTGGGTCGGGTCATGGTCGGGAAGCCTCTCTGTGGTTGTCTGCTTCCAGCGGGGTTTTGAGCGGCACGGTGGCGCCGCCTTGAGAGGGGGAGCAAGAATTACTCCCGGACACCCTCCTCCCTGAGGAAGGGTTCTTGGCTCGGCGAGGGGCGGTTTGGCGTTGACGGGCTCCCGACCTTGCTTACCGTGGCCGACAGAAAGTAGGGACGCTCCGTCTCTCACCTGTCAGTGCCCCCAATTGCGGGGGTTGCTTCCAGGTCCGGCCAAGGAAGACCCCTTTTTGCGACCCAAGTCGTGGCCCGGCGGAGTTCCCTTCGCCGGGCCTTTTGCGTCCGGCCAACAGACGCTTGCAGGAGGTGTTGCCATCCGAAAGCCGCATCAAACCCGGACCAACCGGGACATCCGTGCCCCCGAGGTACGGTTGATCGCCGAGGACGGGACCCAGCTCGGAATCGTCGGTATCCAGGAGGCCTTGCAGCGCGCCGAAGCCGCGGAGCTGGACCTCGTGGAAGTCGCTCCCGACGCCGATCCCCCCGTTTGCAAAATCTTCGATCACAAAAAGGTCCTCTACGAGAAGAAGAAGAAGCTCAAGGACTCCAAGAAGAAGGCCTCGGTCATCCACCTGAAGGAAATCAAGCTGCGGGTGGCCATTGATCAGCATGACCGGTCCTTCAAGCTCAAGCGGGCCCGCGAGTTCCTCGAAAAAGGGGACAAGATCAAGTTCACCATCGTCTTCCGGGGACGCGAAATCACGCGCCCGGAACTCGGCCACAAGCTGATCAGAATCATACGCGAGGAACTGGCCGACATCGGGGAGATCGAGCAGGAACCAACCAAGATGGGGCGCCAGATCAACATGATCATGGGCCGGCGCAAGGACTGGCAACCATCACAGAAGGGCAAGGACGAGCAAAAACCCGACGACCACCAGGCGGAAGCCGGAGCCGAGGAGCAGGAAGAGGCCCGGCAGTCCAATTGACGCGAACACAATTATCCGGAACGAAAGGATTCCAAAATGCCCAAGATGAAATCACGGCGGGGCGCGGCAAAGCGCTTCAGCCTTACAGGCACAGGGAAAATCCGCCGCAAGCGGATGAACCACAGTCACATCCTCACCAAGAAGAACCAGAAGCGTAAGCGGCGCCTGCGTCAGTCCACTCTCGTGGCGAAAGTGGACGAGAAGCGCGTGAAGAAGCTGATCCTGGGGTGAGGGAAGGAAACCCCTTCGTTCACCACACACCTCGCCCGATGAAGAAATAATCCCGTCAGGAAGGTATCGAAATCATGAGAGCAACAAACAACCCCGCTTCGCGCCGGCGCCGCAAGAAAGTCCTCAAGATGGCCCGCGGCTACTACAGTGGCCGGCGGCGCCTCTTTCAGAACGCCAAGGAAACCGTCCGCAGGGCGCTTCAGTACGCCTACCGTGACCGCAAGCAGAAGAAGCGCAACTTCCGCATGCTCTGGATCGCCCGCATCAACGCAGCATGCCGGATGAACGGCATGCCCTACAGCCGGCTGGTCAACGGACTCAAGCTGGCCGGAATCGAACTCGATCGCAAGATGCTCAGCGACATCGCCGTGAACGACCCCGATGGCTTCAGGTCCATCGTGGACAGGGCACGCACCGCGCTCGAGACTTCCCGCGAGAAGACCGCCGCACGGACCGTCGGCGTCCTCTGATACACCCCTCCCAGCAACGACCCTGAGCCGGGGCCGGAAACTGATTCCGGCCCCGGTTTTCCATGCTCCCCCGCCACTCTGGCTACGGCGCGGGTATTATTCGGGCACGATGTCCTGCAGGTTGATGTATCGGCCAGGCTGCTCTGGTGGCTCCGTCTCGCGCTGATGCCATTCCCGGCGGGAATCGCGGAAGTGCGTCCGGACAGTCCTCACCCTCCCATCCGCCACCTCCAATTCATGAAAGCCGAGGTCCGGCTGGCCTCCCTTGCGGCATTGCAGGGGGGCGCCGGCGTTCAGATAGACGAGCCCCGGGACGGACGGGCTGGCGTACAGCCAGCGATAATGGTGATGGCCGTGCAGCCAGAACTTCGGTGCGGCAACGGACTCCGTCAGCCACGTGAGGAATGGCTGTGCCTCGCGGAGCTGGAGCCCCCTGTCGTGGGGAAGGACCCCGGGCGGGTCCTCCGGAGGGAAGTGGCACAATACGAGAAGCAACCGGAGGCTGCTACCCCACTGCCCAAGGAGAGCCTGCGCCACTTCGAGATGCCTGGCGGTGAACTTGCCATGCGCACCGAGGCCGTTGCTCGTGGTGGCGTTTATGGCGAGCAGCCCCACCCCCTGTCCCCCCATGTATCCTGCGGCGTCGAGGACAGGGTGGAACTCCTCGCCCATGCACTGGGCGAACGTGCGTCGGCGCAGATCGCGCCGCGTGTAGGCGTCGTGGTTCCCGGGTGTATAGACAGCCAGTCCGGCCTCGCGCGCCGCGGGGAGGAGCTGGGTGCGTGCCACTTGGAACTCTTCGCGCCGGGAGGTGCTGGAGAAGTCGCCGCTGAAGAGCAGCCAGTCCGGCCGGAGGTCCCGGAGCCTGCCGGCCAGCGGGCGCGCCTCCTCCATACGGAAGCGGTTCTTGCGGCCACCGAACAACAGGTTTCCCCAGCCCAGGACCCTCTTGCCCGTCAGGTCCATCGGGCCGAGCCGGAGACTCCAGAAATGAAGATCCCCCACATGCACCACACGGAATGGTGACTCACCGGCGGCTGTGTTGGCCGCGCCGGGCGGCGAAGCGGGGTTACTCACACCTTATGAAAGGTGGTCTTGGCTCCGAATCCGCGGACGCCATTGCTGACGGCCTTCCATCCGTTGGGCATGTAATTGTCCAATTTGCGGAAGTCGTACTGGCCGTATCCTTCGTCCACGAGGGCGGTCCGCAGTTCGCGCGTGAGCGTTGCGCCGTCGCGAATGTGACCGAGCTGGATGAACTTCGCCATGATCTCGGTCTTGTGGCGCTGGGTGAGACGTATCTTGCCCGAACGCTTCACGCGGCCCGCGGGCGTCTCATTGAGCCCCAGCAGCTTGCGGAGTTGGATCTCCTCGGAGTTGAGCTGCTCACGGAGATTCTGGATTTCCTGCAGCCGCTGGCGGGCAGGAGCCATGACCTGCTTCTTCCTGTTTTCTGCTTCTTCCTCGATTTGATGCAGCTTGGCGATTATGTCCTCTGTCTTGACGGCCATGATTATGACGTGCTCCTTCTGAGTTGGTGCCCTGTGTTTCCTGTGAGCTTGGGCTTCTTGACCAAAAGCATGGCGAAACGAAAGCAGACTGAAACTATTCCACGGCTTCAAGCGGCGGGAAAATGAGTGAATACTCTGCCCACAATCTTCTCAGCGGGATCTGGTACGGGCGCAAGTCAATTTGTGTGTGGAACACCGCCTGAAGTTCAATGGGCCGTGCGGTCCAATCCTGGATCCTCGCCTCAAAACGCCGGTGTGGATCGTCCGCGTACATTCGCAGCACGTGAGGCATGACTGTCTCATAGTATTCGTTCAAGAGCCGGTCCGCCATGATTTGGAACCTCGGGTTGTCCGGCTCGGTGGACCAGGTGGTGTGCATGACCACTGGGATGACAAGAGACACAGGTCCTTGTTCCTCATCGGGTTCCGGCTCTTCCACAGCCGGGGGGGCATCCTCATGAACCTCCCTTGCGGCCTCCTCGTCCAGGCCCAGTTCCTCCAGCGTGAGGGGCGCTTGCGCGTCGGCGGGAGCGGGGGTTGACTCCTGCTCGGCGGCCCTTTCCTGAGCATAGAAGTCCTCTGCCGGAATGGGCTCAAGCCTGATCAGGGCGTTCTCCATTCCGGGAATGAGCGTCAGCCGGTAGCGCGCGTCCTGAGCGGCCCGTGCATCCGGCGGCTGCATGGAGGGGTGAGCCAGAAACGCGAAAAGCGACATGAAAAGCAGAACAGAGACCCCTCCCGAGTACTGCGGCTGGCGGTGAAACCGCGTGGAGCTTCTTCCGACCTTCGCCACAAGATCCTCGAACGTGGGGACTGGCTCATCCTTCGGTGTCATTGGGCGCACCAGGGTTTGCGCGAAGTAATCGTGCAGGCCCTGCTTGAAGGGATTGAACGCCAGCGTCAATACGGTCCCCAGAACGATTGCCCAGAAGGGGAAGAGCGTCAGCAGCGTCTTGATGTAGTCCTGCATGGCGGTTGATGCCGGACCGAAGAAGAACTCGGTCAACGGCCCCAACACGAAAATGGGGATGAGCACAACGGTCCGAATGATGGCCTGGGCGTATGTTGGCGGGCGCCCGTCGTAATCTGTCACGTGAATGCCAAGGATCATCTTGCCGATCGTCCGCCCCTTGCCGAATGGCCCGTTGAAGAGCACCAAATAGGCAAACGTGAGAATCCCGCCAAGGTAGTTGGACCATTCGCCAAGGGCCCACAGTGTGCCTTCGAGGTTCCGGCTGATCAGGTGCAGGGCGGAAATGATCAGAAAGATGTCGAGCACGAATGCCAGGAGCCGGACAAACAGTCCGCTCACGGGCAGCTTTGGCATTCGAAGGAAACCGGGCTGGACTTCGCCGGCCAACTGGGACATATCGCGCTATCCGGAAGTCAAAGGATGTAGTGTCCGTTTGGTACGGAGCTTCACGACGTTCTCAATCCGAGTGAAACAGGTCAATCTCCACACCCTCTTCCCGCAGTTCGCCGGCAAGCGCGAGGAGCTGAATGCGCAAAAGCTGCAACCGGCGCCGGAGATTGACCTCCTCCAGAATTGACTGCCGGGCGTATGGATCGCGCACAAGCGCGCCGGTCACCACGTCGCAGATGATCGAGGGGTGTTGCAGCACGTTGCGCAGGTTGGTCAACGGGCGTGGCACCTCCGGGAGCTTCGCGGCGATCTGCTCCGCGGCCAAGGCAATCTGGTCGGCGAGCGCCACGATTTCGGCCAGGTCCTGCTTGGCGAACTGGTCGTGCACCGGCACCACCTCCGCCACGCGGAATGGCTCGGTTTGCGTCTCGCGCACCAGCTCGACGCGCTCGATGCCCTCGATGATGGTGTTCCACCGCCCGTCGTGAAGTCTCTCGGCGTCGAGCACCCGGCACATCGTGAGGGTCTTGTGAATGGGTGGCGTGCCGAAGTACTCCTGCTCACACCCTTCGCGAAGGTGGGCGAAGCCGAGCCGTTTGTCTCCGCTCATGACCTCCTCCATCATGAGGCAGTATCGTGCCTCGAAGAGATGAAGCGCCAAGTGCGTTCTCGGGAAGAGAACGGTGGAGGGGAGTGGGAAGAGTGGGACGCGTTGGCTCATCGTAGTCAAATCCGGCGGTCACCGGCCCGCGCAGGGTCCTGAATGCCCGATGCCTCGTCAAGCCCTCATGGGCGCCGTTTTGTGTCCCCGTCTTGCTTTGCTTTTGACTCGGAGGCGCCGCGCACAAAAGATGCGCGCGCAATGGAACCCGAAGGAGAGCCACCCCACTTGACCCAACCCCGAATCAGGAACTTCTGCATCATCGCCCATATTGACCACGGGAAATCCACGCTGGCGGACCGCCTGCTGGAGATGACCGGTACCCTGACCCAGCGCGAGATGCGCGAGCAGGTCCTCGACTCGATGGATCTCGAGCGCGAGCGCGGCATCACCATCAAGGCTCAGGCCGTGCGCCTGTTTCACCGCGGGCGCGACGGCGAAATCTACCAGCTCAACCTCATTGATACGCCCGGACACGTTGACTTCACCTACGAGGTCTCACGCTCTCTGGCTGCCTGCGAAGGGGCACTGTTGGTCGTGGACGCCACACAGGGTGTCGAGGCGCAGACCATCGCCAACGTTTACCTCGCCATGGAGCACGACCTGGAGCTCATCCCCGTCATCAACAAGACGGACCTGCCGGCCTCAGACGTTGCGGAGGCCCGCCGGCAGATCACCGAGGCGGTCGGCTTGGACGGCGACCATGCCCTCTCCGTGTCCGCCAAGACGGGCGAGGGCTGCGAGGCCCTCCTTCAGGCGGTTATTGACCGGGTCCCCCCGCCTCCCATCAGGGAGAACGCCCCCCTGCGGGCCCTCATCTTTGATGCCACCTATGACAACTTCCGGGGTGTTATCTGCTACGTCCGCGTCGTGGACGGCGAGCTGAAGGTGGGCGAAAAGATTCGCTTCATGCGCGGCGGGCTCGACTTCGAAGTGAGTGAAGTCGGCGTGCTGCACCCCGGCCGCGTGCCGATCGAGACCCTCTCCTCGGGCGAGGTGGGATACGTGATCGCTGGCATCCGGACGCTGTCCGACGTCCGCGTCGGCGACACCATCACCCACGCCCGCAAGTCGGCGCCGGAACCCCTCCCCGGCTACAAGGAAGCCAAGCCGATGGTGTTCGCCGGTGTCTACCCGGTGAACGGGGACGACTACCCCTCGCTCAAGGAGTCCGTCGAGCGCCTCCAGCTCAACGACGCGGCGTTCTTCGTCGAGCCCGAAACCTCCGACGCACTCGGATTCGGATTCCGCTGTGGTTTCCTCGGGCTCCTGCACATGGAGATCATTCAGGAACGGCTCGAACGCGAGTACGACCAGCATCTGCTCTTCACCGCCCCATCGGTCGTTTACCAGGTCACCATGACCGACGGGGAGCTGTTGCGCGTGGAGAACCCCTCGAAGCTCCCCCCGGTGCAGAACATCGAGATGATCGAGGAACCCTACATAGACGCGCGCATCTTTTTCCCGAAGGACTACGTCGGCAACGTGTTGGCCCTCTGCCAGAGCAAGAAGGGCATTCAGCACGAAATGTCCTTCATCAGCCCCGAACGGGTCATGGTGCACTACGAGTTCCCGCTGTGCGAGATCGTCAGTGACTTCCACGACAAGCTGAAGTCGGTCACGAGTGGTTACGCGAGTTTCGACTACGAGGTGTCCGGCTACCGGCCGGGGAACCTCGTACGGCTGGACATTCTGGTGAACGGGGAGCCGGTGGACGCGCTCTCGATGATCGTTCACCGTGAGGACGCCACGTACCGGGGCCGGTTGCTGTGCAAGAAGCTGAAGGAAATCGTCCCGCGCCAGATGTTCCAGGTGGCCATCCAGGCGGCCGTCGGGGGCAAGATCATGGCCCGGGAGACCGTTCCCGCCATGCGAAAGGACGTGACGGCGAAGTGCTATGGCGGCGACATCACGCGCAAGCGCAAGCTGCTGGAGAAGCAGCGCGAGGGCAAGAAGCGCATGAAGCAGTTCGGCAAGGTGGAGATTCCACAGGCTGCCTTCATGGCGGTGCTGCGGCTCTCCGACGACTGAGCCGGGCGGGCCGTGTCGAACCCAAAAGAGTTTCCCGCACCGATAAATTTGTGCTTGCCCGCCTTCCCCTCACGCTCCACCGTGCGACATGAACTAGGTTGTTTGCGTCCACCTAGGCTGAGCTGTAAATGACCCGCCCGCCCGGCTCGGGCGGGTCGTTTACTGTCCGGCCACAAAGCCTCCCAAAACTCCCATTCAGGCACGAAAAAACCGGCTCCGCCCGAGGGTGGAGCCGGTCCGCAATGCAGGGTTGATGCGAGGCGTGCGGCCTCCTCAGTTCAGAGCAGCGGGCTCCTCCGTGAGGATGTGCACGTAGGTGCGGCCGGACTTGCGGCGGTCAAACCTCACCCGTCCTTCGATCTTCGCGAACAGGGTAAAGTCGCGGCCCTGCCCCACGTTTGTTCCGGGGTAGAATCGGTTGCCAAGCTGGCGGACGAGGATGGAGCCGCCGGTGACCAGCTTGCCATCCGGTTCCTTGACTCCGCGCCGTTGTGCGTTGGAGTCGCGGCCGTTTCTTGAGGAGCCTACGCCCTTTTTGTGTGCCATGAGTTGGGAATCCTTTCCTTTTGCGTAATCGGAGGCTGGCCGGTCAGTCGAGTTCCCGGCCGTCGCGGCTGATCGAGAGGATCTGGAGTTCGGTAAAGTACTGACGATGTCCCTGGCGCTTCTCGTAGCCCTTGCGGCGCTTGAACTTGTAGATCAGGACCTTCTTGCCCCGGTCTTGGCGCAGGACCTTTGCCTTGACCGCAGCGCCGGTGACGCGCGGCTCGCCGAGTTCAACCCCGTCGGCGGAGTTGATCATCAGGACGTCCTCGAGTTCGACCTCCTGACCCTTCTCGGCTTCGATCTTTTCGATCTGGATGACGTCTCCGGGGGAGACGCGGTACTGGTGACTTCCCTGTCTGAGAACAGCGTACATGGCGGCTTGATTTCCTTGGAGTTATGTGGGCGCTCGGACCAACTGGTCAGCAGCGCAGGACGCCAGGGCGGCCATGATGCCCTGTGCGCAGGCGCGAAAAGGTCCGCCAGACCACCCTCCCTGTCAAGACGGAAGGCGCGAAATTCCGAATTCACGGCCGGTCAGTAGCGGCCAAACTCCTCCACCATCGATGCCACACGGCGGACCCGGTCCTCCACCACATCAGGCGGTACCTGATCGGCGACCCCGAGCACGTATCGCGGCTCCCGCCGCATGACCTCGAGCGTGGCCCGCAGATGGCGGTCGAATTCCCGGTCCGTGACCGTCGGCGAGAAGTACACCCCCGGCAGGCCGCCCCAGAGCACCACATCATGCCCATCCCGGTAGCTGTCCCACTCCTCCACGGGGACGTCTCCCACCGGGGCTGGAGTCAGCGCCTCGAGGAAGGTCAGGCCCACGGAGCACTCCTCGCGCAGGAGCCCGCGCAGTGTCCCGTCCATGTGCACGCAGGAGTGCTTGCCGGCGCGGCGGATCTCCGCTGCCCACTCCTCCTGCCAGGGGCGCATGTAGGCGTTGAACCAGCTCGGGCCGATCATCTCCGCGGAGAGGTTCTCGGGGATCATGAGCACCTCGGCGATGCTGTCCACGGCGATGCGGGCGGCAGGGGCCCGGCTCTCTGCGAGCACGCGTAGCGTGGCCTCCAGCTCGTCCTTTTCCTCCGCGAACATTTCGGCGACAGCCATGATGCCCGAGTCGAGTGCCACAAGCTGCATCAAGGGGCTCTTCGGCAGGTAGGCCACAAGGATGCCCTGCCCGCCAATCTGGCCGCGCCGGCGCTCCAGCACCTCCATGTGCGGCTGATAGGTGGTGTGCTCGTGCATGAAGCGGTAGGCGGGCAGGTCATCCGCCGACTTCACGAGATGCTCGACCGGCGAGATGGTGTGGGACTCCGGCATGTCGCGCCAGCATTCCCGCAGCGTGCCCTTGGGGGTTGTGATCTCGCGGAAATGGTCCCGGCCCTCACGCCACTCCCGGACGGTGTAACCATCGGGCACGCCGCGGAAGGGCTCAGGACCCTGGAGGTAGAACCCAACCCCGAGGTCACGGTGCCACTCGAGGTAATCTGCTGAGAGCTTGAAGTCCGGCGGGCGCTCACCGCGGGCAATCAGCGCCGTGGCCCAGTAGTCCAGGTCACCAAACCAGGGCACACGGTCGGGCTGGCCTCCCCCGAGCAGGGTGAGAACACGGTCACGCGGGTTCATGGGCGGATTCTCCGGGAAGGTGGCCGGTGGTCAGGCTTTCTTGACCACCTTGCTGATGCCGAGGAGCACGACGGCGCCGATCGTGGCGGTGAAGAGGCTGAACAGGAAACCACCTTCGCCCTCCACGCCGGCAAACTGGAAGATCAGGCCGCCTAGCACCGCGCCGACGATCCCGAGGACCATGTTGCCGATGATCCCGAAACCGTAGCCGCGCATGATCAGCCCGGCGAGCCAGCCCGCCAGGACCCCCACGAGGAGAAAGGCCAGGATGTTGCCCATCTGCACATGCTCCACTCTCCCGGGACGGGCGCCGGCCCGTCCCGGGGGCTGGAATCACACGTCCGCCATCACCTTGTCGTAGAAGTCAAGGCACTTGTCGCGGTCGTCGCTGGCGCGCCAAGCCATGGCCGAGCGCGGGTGCTGGTTCATCTGCCCGGTGACGATGTAGGGGGGGAGCGGTCCCCACTCCACCTCCTCCTTGATCTTCGGCATGTGCTCCTGGAGGAGCTTCCAGACCGGGCGGATGTTGAACTTGGGGTTCCGGAGGAAGCCGAGCAGCAGCTCCATCGAGCAGTTCCCCGCTCCGCGGCCGATGCCGGCCATCGTGGCGTCCACGCGGTTGGCGCCCCGGATGATGGCTTCGATGGTGTTGGCGAAGGCCAGCTCCTGATTGTTGTGGGCGTGGATGCCGATTTCCTTGCCGGTGCCCTCGCCGGCCTTGCGGTACTTTTCGACCAGCATGGCGACCTGCTCGCTGTAAAGTGCGCCAAAACTATCCACCACCACGACAGTATCGGCGGGGGTCTGGGCAACGACCTCCAAGGCCTGGTCAATTTCGGCGTCCTGGACGGTCGAGATCGCCATGATGTTGCAGGAGACCTCGTAGCCCTTCTGGTGCGCGTCCTTGATCATGTCCACGGCTTCAGCGGTCTGGTGGACGTAGCAGGCGACGCGGATGAGGTCTATGACGCTCTTTTCCTTGGGGATGATGTCGGTCTTCCAGTCGCTCTTGCCGGCGTCCGCCATGGCGGCGATCTTGAGGTTGCTGGGGTTGTCGCCGACGATGCGGCGGACATCGTCTTCCTTGCAGTACTTCCACGCGCCGTGCTTGTCGGGGGCGAAGATGCGGCCGGAGTTCTTGTAGCCGATCTCCATGTAGTCAATCCCCGCGTCCACGCAGGTCTGGTACACCGCCCGGACGAAATCGTCCGTAAACTGGTGGTTGTTGATCAGTCCTCCGTCTCGAATGGTGCAGTCGAGTACTTTGATTTCCGGCCGGTAGGTGATCCAGGGTGCAGGTTGCATGACGGGCATGTCTCCGGAGCTTTGAGTGTTCATGCTGCTTTTTGAAGGTTGGAATGGTGGTCCCCGCCCCATGGGGCCGCAAGGATAAGGCGGGGCGCGGGTCCACAAAAGCGCGCTCTCCTTGACAGGGAGGGCAGCTCGTTCCTGAGTTTCAAGGACGCCGGGAGCGGGGCGTGCATGGAAATTGCACCCCTCACGCACATTCAGGCCGTATTCACTCAACCGGGGGACATCTTTACATGAAGTTCTGGAAAGCAGCCACCAAATCCGACCGCACGCTCCTCCTGTGGTCGTCCCTTTTCCTTGCTTTGTCGTTTTCGCTGCTCGCGCTGAAGAGCAACCAGGTCCGGGCCTCCGCCGTAAACGACGAGGAGTTCCTCCGGTTCGTGGACATGGCCGCCGAGGTGTACACGGAGATCCGTGGCAAGTACGTGGACGAGGTCGCGGGCCGCGAGGTGCTCGAGGGCGCCCTGCGTGGCATGTTCCTCAGCCTGGACGAGCACAGCCAGTACATGGACCCCCGGATGCTCGACTCCCTGAACAAGGACACCGGAGGTGAGTTCAGCGGGATCGGAATCCACATCACAAAGCGCCAGGGGCTGCTCACCGTGATCGCCCCGTTACCCGGCTCCCCCGCCGCCCGGGTCGGCCTCCTGCCTTGGGACCGGATCATCGAGATCGAGGGCGAGAGCACCGAAGGCATGGCTCTCTCCGAGGCGGTTGAGAAGCTGACAGGACCCTCCGGCACGCAGGTCACCATCAAGGTCTTCCGTGAGAACGAGCCTGAGCCGCTTGAGTTCAGCATCACCCGCGCCAGCATCCGCATCGAGTCCGTCCACTCCACGATGAAGGACGACAGGATCGGATACATCCGCATCGCGCGCTTCAGTGGCAACACGACCGAGGACCTCAAGCGGGCCGTTCTGGACCTGAAGGCCGAAGGCATGGAATCGCTGATCCTTGACCTGCGGTTCAACACTGGCGGACTGCTCCGCGAGTCGATTGACGTGGCGGACCTGTTCGTGCCGAAAAACGAACTGATCCTCTCGCAGAAGGGCCGTCTCCGCAGCCAGAACCGGGAATACCGGGCCAGGACGGAGCCGATCGTCAGCGTTCCGATGTTCGTGCTCGTGAACGAAGGCTCGGCGTCCGCCTCCGAGATCGTGGCCGGAGCACTCCAGGACCACAACGTGGCGGTGGTCATCGGCCCGGCCGGCCAGAACACCTTCGGCAAGGGCTCCGTCCAGACCATCGAGCCCCTCCGCCACACCATGTACGAGGACGAGGATGGCAACCGCAGGGAGAGTGCCATCCGCATCACCACGGCGCGGTACTATCTCCCGTCCGGCACCTCGATAGACAAGACTGGCATCACGCCGGACGTCGGCATTCCCCTCCCTGCGAATCACGAACGCGAACTGATCCGCCTCGGGGCCATGCTGGGCGATACGCATATCCCGCTCAGCGAGGAAGAGCTCCAGCAAATGCACCCCGAACTGGAAGAGGAGAACGGCCTGCGGATCCAACGCCGTCAGCAGCAGCTCGAGCAGGAGATGCGTGACGAACAGCCGGAGGACCCCACAGGGGAAAGCGAGGACGGCGCACAAGTTCCCAGAGACGGGACCGAACAAGTCCCCTTCTACAGCGACGTGCGCCGGCCCCAGGTCGAGGAAGCCGAGGATTTCGTGGACATCCTCCTGGAGGAAGCCCTCAAGCAGATGAAGATATACATGATCCTCGACTCGACGCGCCGTGAGCGGCCCCGTGTGGCCGACGCAGGTGGCAGAAACTGACCGCGCAAGCCAACCCAGACAGGCTCCTGGCAAATGCCTTGTTCCGATGTTACGGAGGTGCTCGCTCTCAGGCTGGATGAGAGCGAGCATTTCCTTTCCTATTCACTCCACAAGCGGACCTGCGGCAGAAGCGTCGGCGCCGGGCCCCTGCTCGAGGCACGCATCCGCGGCATGCCGGCGGATGCGGTTCTGGCATTGGATGCCGGCACCTGGGAGTTCGGCGACGCGGATGAGGTGCAGCAATTCCTGGAACTGAAGCACCTCTTCGCCGTCCAGTCGGGCCTCCGGGCCCTGCTCGGCCTTGAACCAGCGGGCGCGGACGACGCCATCAGCACCTCGCGTGTTGCCTATGATGAGGAGGGACTGCTGCTGGAGGCGGAACTGGCGGTGGATATCCTGACCGAACGTATAGCAGCCTGCGGGCGCTGCAAGGGATGTGGGAGCATCGCCAAGATGCTCGCCACACAGTAGGGGACTCGGCGAAACGCCTGCACATACAACGCCCTTGCGGAGGATGTACGAGTGCGGATTCTCCCGGCCCTGATTGCCTTCCTCTGCATGATTTCATCCCTCGTCCATGCGGATGAGTGGGCTGTCCTCGGGAACGAGACGGAGCCGGGAGAACCCTGGGTCACGGAACCCGCAAACACGACGCTCGCCCAGCAACATGTCTTTCGCAGTGAAGCCGTCGGCGAGCCTGTCAGCTACCATGTCCTCCTTCCGCCGGGTTACGGCGACGATCCGGAGCAGGCGTTCCCGGTGCTCTATTGGCTCCACGGAGCCGGTCCGGGAACCATCGGCATCCCCTGGCTGGCGAATTACTACAACAACCACATGACCGCCGGGCGCATCCCCCCCATGATTGTGGTCTTCCCCAACGGATTGCCGGACGGAATGTGGTGCGACTCCAAGGATGGCAGCACACCGGTCGAGTCCATGCTGATCGGAGACCTGCTCCCGCATATAGACGATCAATTCCGCACCTTGGCCAGCCGGGAGGGCAGGGTTCTTGAGGGCTTCAGCATGGGAGGCTACGGGGCGGGCAGGCTCGGCCTCAAGCATCCGGATCTGTTCTGTGCATTCTCGATGATAGGCTCGGGACCGCTACAGCTCGACCTGCTCGTGGACGACCCGAATCTCCTCCCCCTCCCCTACCGAAGGCGAATCTTCCAGAAGGTGTACGGCGGGGACATGGCCTATTTCGAGGCGCAAAGCCCTTGGCGCATCGCGGAGGCACAGGCGGGCTCCCTGCCCGAGGAGCTGACCATCCGCATCCTCATCGGTGCGGATGACTATACGCTGGCAGGCAATCAGGCCTTCCATCAGCACCTGCTGGAGCTGGAGATCCCGCACGAATACGTCGAGCTGCCGGACGTCGCGCACAGTGCCAGGGATGTCTTTCTCGCACTCGGCCCGGGGAACTGGAGCTTCTACAATTCCGTCCTGTCCGGGCCGGGCGGGGAGCCCTGAGCCGGACGAACTGCCCGAGCTTTTAGCCTGTTCCCCAGCTCTTCGCCGGGAGCACCGGCTTGAAGGGGTGCACTTCCGTGCGTTCAAAGACTCCGGCCTTGACGTAGGGATCGGCCTCGATTTTCCGGCACGCCTCCTCCTCCGAATCCGCTTCCACGATGAAGAGGCTTCCCGCAAAGTCCGTCATCGGTCCCGCGAGAAGGATCCTCCCCGCGTCGTCCCACGGTTTCCAGTAGGCCAGATGGTCTGGGCGTGCGGCGGGCCGTTTCTCCCTGGAGCCGGGAGCGTCCCATCCAATCAAGACAAAGTGCATGTTCCGTTTCCTCCTGTTTTCCGCCGTGCGGGCGGGGTTCATTTCCTCTTCGGAGGCGTATAGCCAAACCGCCTCAGGTCTGCATCGCGCTTGCGCCATTTTGGCCGGACCTTCACCCACAGATCAAGGTACACCGGCGCCTGGCAGAGCCGCTCGATGTCACGCCGGGCCTCGGAGCTGATGCGGCGGAGCGTCTCCCCTTTCTTGCCGATGACGATGCCCTTCTGGGAGTCGCGCTCCACGTGGAGGTCCGCGGCAATGTACCATTTGCCGGCCTCCCGCTCCTGGAACTCACGGATTTCCACCGCCACGGCATAGGGGAGTTCCTCGTGCAGGTGCAGGAACGCCTTCTCGCGGATCATCTCCTGGGCCAGAAAGCGCATGTCCCGGTCAGTGATGGTCTCCGGGTCGTAGAAGGGAGGGCCTTCGGGCAGCACGCCGCGAATGGTTTCCAGCAAGTCAGGGATGCCGTGGCCTTCCTTCGCGGAAAGGCCCAGGATGGCGGTGTAGCGCTCTCTTGCGTCGCCGGGCAGCTTCTCCCCCGCCCAGGAGCCCGCATCGGTGCGCAGGCGCTTTCCGTCGAGCTTGTTCAGGGCCAGAACGACCGGACACCGCGCCGCCTGGAGCAGTTCCATCATCGGCTTCGTCAGGGGTTCGGGGTCTCCCACGTCCACCAGGTGGACGATCAGGTCCACATCCTTGATTCCCGAGCGGACGTTCTCGCTGAGGCATTCGTTCAGCCGGTCGGTGGGTTCGAGCACGCCCGGAAGGTCCACGAAGACGATCTGGCAGGTGGTGTCGCTGTGAATGCCGAACAGGCGGTCACGCGTTGTCTGGGGCAGTGCGGAGACGGCAGCGAGCTTCTCGCCCAATATGTTGTTCAGCAGGGTGGACTTGCCGGCGTTTGGCTTGCCGAGAAGTGCCACGAAGCCGGCACGGTGGGGGGCGGTCATTGCGTCCTCCCGGGCAGGGCCAGCTCAGGCCGGGGCAGGCGGGCGGAGAGCCCAAGCAGCCGGTCCGTCTCCTCCCACATCACCCTCTCCCGTTCCGGAGTGTCGTGGTCGTGCCCAAGCAGGTGGAGAAAGCCGTGGACAAGAAGGAGGGCCAGCTCATCCGCCGGGGAGCGCTCTGCCTGCTCCGCTTGCCTGATGCACACTCGCGGGCAGATGGCCAGATCGCCCAGGTAGGCTGCTTCGCCGGGAAAGGCGGGCGACGGGGAGTCGCCGCTGGGGAAGCTCAGGACATCCGTCGGCTTGTCAATCCCGCGGAACTGGGCGTTCAGCCGGCGCATGGCCGCTTCAGAGCAATAGAGCACCGTGAGCGCCGCTTCTCCTTGGCCCCGCTGCCGGAGGGCTGGTCTCAGCACCCCCCGGGTATAGTTCACCAGCTCCCCGCGCGGCGTGGAGACGCCGGGCCGGTCGAAGCAGACCTCTATGGGCTCCATGTCACTGGGGGTGTCTGGCATCGCTTCCGGTCCGTGGGGATTGGCAAGGCGCGGAAGGAAGGCTCTTCAGAGCGGGACAGACCGGCAATCGGGATTGCGCCCGGTGTCGCGGGACCGGAGCAGTGTGGCATCCTCCCGGCTGGAGACGTGACCATGGCAACGCTTGAGAAGCTTGTGCTTGGAGTGGACGTTGGGACCGGCAGCGCCCGGGCGGGCCTCTTCGACCTGACGGGGCACCGGCACGGCATGGGCGTCCGGCCCATCACCATGTGGCACCCGAGGCCACAGTATGCCCAGCAAAGCAGCGCGAACATCTGGAAGGCGGTCTGCGGTGCGGTGCGTGCGGCAATGAAGGAGGCGAAGGCGCTGCCCGAACAGGTCGGCGGTCT
>SLOM01000009.1 GCA_007132505.1 Candidatus Sumerlaeota bacterium | reverse complement strand
CGGCGGATGATTTCTTCCGACCGGAGCACGCCATCCGGCCGAACAGCAAAACGGAAATTTCCTGCGATTGGGTCTGCATCCGCGGGTGTTTTCGCTGTTTTGGTGCGTTGTTTCGCCTCTACCTGGCCCTGCGGGATCGGGCACGTCCCGCAGGGTTCGGTGGACCGCTGCCAAGTGGGTCACGGACACCATCCCACGAAGTCGGGGGATACACCCGGCGCTGATTCCGGCCGGCAGATTCTTGTTGATGGTGTTGGCGGCGGTCCGAAACCGTCGGGGATGTAGCTGCTCTTACTGCTCCGGTTGGTGGTCGTTGGAATTCATGAACTTGCTCAAACGTCTCTGGGACCCCTTTGCGGAGGAGGAAGACGACTCCGGCTCCGGCGGGGAGCGGACACCGCCCCCCAAGGACGCGGAGAGCTGGTGCCGCGAGGCCGAGGCCGCCGAGGAGGCGGGTGAGTGGTCCCGCGCCGTCGTCTGTTATCGCCGCGCCCTGCGGCTTGCCCCTTTCAACCGCACCATCATGGCGTGCTTCGCCGAGGCCGTGGAGGAGCAAATCCGCACGGTGGAGCACAGCGCCGGGCGGGTCCGCCGGCTGCCGCTGCGCAGCGGCACCAGCAGCGTGCAGGAGACGCCAGACCCGGAGGAGCTCCCCGCGAAGACCCCGCGGCTGCCCGCCCGCAGGCCCTCGGCGAGGGGACGGGCTCCCGGAGCTGCCGCCAGCCTGCTCCGCCCGCTGGCCTTCACCGGGGCGCTGGGGGCCGTGGCGCTGCTTGTGGTGGGGATGGGGGCGCTCGGCGTGTCCGCCGCGACCGGCTTCGTGAAGGGGTTGTTCGGCGAGCCGGACGTGACGGCGGCCGTCGTCCGCCAGTTGCCGCAGGAAATCACAAGCGTCGTCGTCGAGGCGAATGAACTGGTCGTGGCGGGCGAGACCTCCGCGGCCGCCGAGATGCTCCGCGAGGCACGCGTGCGCTTCTCAGCCCACCGCGACGTGCTGGACCCCGCGCTGGCACAGGTGCTCCGGGCCGCAGGAGCCGCCGAGTCGCGCGCTCATCACTTTGCCTCCGCCGCGGACGCCTACCGCGAAGCGGCCCAGCTCCACCCCGATAGCCCGCTCAACTGGATTGACCTCGGACGCGCCCTGCGGGAACGGGCCCGCGCCACGAGCAATTCCTCGGAACGCGAGCCCCTCCTGCGCGAGGCGCGCGAGGCCTACGAGAGGGCACTGGAGATCTCCCCCGGCCACGCCCAGGCGCTCCTCGGCCTCGCCCAAGTGCACGATGCTGCCGGTCAACGCGGCCTCGCGGTCGAGACATACCTCCAGCTGGCCGAAAAATCACCCAACACCCTTGAAGGCCAATTGGCCCAGACGGCCCTGCAACAACTCCGGGGGAGGTAGCCAGGCAAGGCGCAACAGACGCGAGTCTCAAGGTGTCTACACGCCGTGGCCGGGTCCCCCTCGCCAGTCCTCCACACACACAAATGCATAACGCCCCTCCCGCCGTGTGTGCTGGAAAGGCGCTTGTCACGGCTCGGGGGGCCGTGCCAGTTGATCCGTGGAATCTGCCCCGGAGGGCCGCATGACACCGTTTCCACTCTGGCAGGCGCCGTGGGTTCTGCTCGCGCTGGTGCTGTTTGCGTGGGGGTGGTGGGCGTGTGCGGGGTGGTTGTGGCGCCGGCTGCCGGGAGCGCGGGTGAGCGAGGCCGTGGCAGGCGGATTCCTGCTCTGGCAGGTGCTCATCGCATTCCCGGCCGTGCTCCTTGTCTATACGCGGTTGTTCCACCCCGTGCTGCTGGTGATGGTGCCGCTTGCGCTTGCAGGAGTTGCGTGGGGGCACGGCGCTCCAGGCGGGATGGCCCGCTCGGCCGGGAGGTGGTTCGCCTCCCTGCCGGGTTCGCAGCTTGCCGTGCTGGCCACGTCCGCCATGGCGCTGCTGCTCGGATACCTGTTCTGGTTCAATCTCCACTATCCAGCGGATGGATATGACACCTACGGGTATCACCGCCCGATTTCCTTGCTTCTGCTGCAGGAGGGCACGCTGTTCGACCTGCCATCACTCTACCCCCAGGTGAATCCCTATCCGAAGAGCGGCGAGATCGTCTCCGCGTGGACCATTGCGATTTCTGGCTGGGAGGTCCCGGCGCGGCTGCTGCCTGTGTTCAACCTGCTGGCGCTGCTGGCCGGTCTATACGCGGTACTGCGGAACTGGGGCCTTGCCCGGCCGGAGTCACTTCTGCTCACCGCCACGGCTCCGGCCGCTCCCGCCATGATGGTGACAATCATGCGGGACCAGGGCGACCTCGACATCAACCTTGCGGCGTGCTCGATGCTCATCTTCGCGCTTGGGTCGGCCATCCTTGCGGGAAGGGAGAAGCCGCTGCGGTACGCGGCTCTGGCCACCATCGCCGGGGTCTGGCTTGTGGGGCTCAAGGGAAGCGGCCCCATTTTCGCCGCACTGACGGCACTATTTCTGGCGGCCGCCCTGCGGACGCGGGCGGTGCCCTGGGGCTCGATCGGAAAGATGGGTGCGGCCGGGGTGTTGCTGGCGCTTCTCTTTTCGAGCTATTGGATATTCCATAACATCATCCGCTACGGCAATCCGCTCCACCCGGTGACAGTGGTGGTTGGTGAGCGCGTCCTGTTCGAGGGCATTGCGCCGTGGGAGGAGTATATCCACACACCGCGGGAGCTGGAGGGACTCGGACCCTGGGGGGCGTTCAGGGAAAGCGCGGACATGCCGCTCCGCCGGCATCGCTTCTATACAGGCGACCATGTGGGCGGCTGGGGATTTCACTTCTCGCAGTTTGCCATTCCGGCGTGGTTGATCGGGGTGCTCCTGCTGGCAGTCAGGAAGAAGTGGGCGCCGCTTGGCCTGATGGGACTGGTAACGGTCTGGTTCTTCGCGACGCCGAGCTTCTGGTGGGCGCGATTCTCCCTGACGGCGATCGCCTGCGCCCCACTTGGCCTTGCAGCCATCCTTGTAGCGCTGCGGGGGAGGTGGCGAGTGCTGGACATGTGGCTGCCGGTACTGCCATCGGCCTGGTTTCTCTCCGCTGCGATGGTGTTGTCCTATGCCGTCATCCACACGGAACAATACCGCTTCCCGCGGGATATACGGCGCGCGGCACGGGAGGAGGGGCGGCGTTACCATATTCCGCAGGACGCTTTTCGCGTGAACATGGGCGAGACGGACTTCCGGCGCGCGACCCGCTGGATTGCGGAGGAACTGCCTCCCGGCAGCCGGCTTGGCTATGGGCCGATGCTGGAGCCAAACCTGATGGGGCTGCTCTACCGGCCGGACTATCGAAATGCTGTCCACCAGTTTGCGCCGGAGGAGTCCGCCCGCCTCCGGGAGATGGATTACGTGCTGCTTTACCGTGGCAACCCGGAGGCCGGGGCACTGCAGGAGGAGGGCTGGCAGGCCGTCTTTGAATCGCCGATGTACGCGATATACCGGAGACCCGGGTAACCCCGGACGGCAAATCGCAGGTTACTTGTACTCGCGCCAGCTCTTGATCTGGAGGCTTTCAAGCGGCGTGCGCGAGATCGCCTCGATGAACCGCATCGCGATCTGCCGGTTCGTCATGAGCGGCACATTGAAGTCCACGGCGGTGCGGCGGATCAGGTAGTCGTTCGTCAGCTCCTCCTCCTGGAAGTTCTTCGGGAGGTTGATGACGAGTCCGATCTTCCCTTCCTTGATGTAGTCGAGGGTATTGGGCTCTGTCTTTTCCAGCGGCCAGTTCAGCTCGACGCAGCCGACATTGTTTTCGCGCAGGAAATTCGCCGTGCCATGTGTGGCGTATATCTCAATGCCCATGTCCCGGAGGTAGCGGGCCGACTCGAGCAGCTCCACCTTGGACTCAAGGTGCCCGGATGAAAGCAGGACGGACTTGATGGGCAGCTTGTATCCGACGGAGAGCAGCGCCTTGAGGAACGCCTCGTCGAAGTCGTCGCCCAGGCAGGCCACCTCCCCGGTGGAGGCCATCTCGACGCCGGTCGTGGGGTCGGCGCCTTCCAGCCGCGTGAAGGAGAACTGGGGCGCCTTCACGCCGACGTAGTCCAGCTCGAAAATGGATCCGTTGTAGCCCGGGACCTTCTTCCCCGCGATCACACGCGCGGCGGTGTCTATAAAATTGTGCCGCATGATCTTCGAGACGAAGGGGAAACTGCGGGAAGCGCGCAGGTTGCACTCGATGACCTTCACCTCGTTGTGCTTCGCGATGAACTGTATATTAAAGGGCCCGTTTATGCGCAGGCGGTGGGCGATCTTTTCGGAGATGCGGCGCACCTGGCGGGTGGTTTCGAGGTAGGTGCGCTGCGGCGGCAGCACCAGGGTCGCGTCCCCGGAGTGCACACCCGCGTTTTCCACGTGTTCGGAGATGGCATAGACGACGATCTCCCCGTCGCGGGCCACGGCATCGAACTCGATTTCCTTCGCGTTTTCGAGGAACTTGCTGATGACGACGGGGTGTTCCGGTGAGACGTCCACGGCGCGGCGCAGGAATTCTGTCAGCTCCCGGTCGTTCGTGGCGACGGACATGGCGGCGCCACTCAGCACATAAGAGGGCCGGACAAGCACCGGGTAGCCGGCTTCGGCGGCGAAGTCGAGAGCCCCTTCGATCGTGCTGAGCTCGGCCCAGACTGGCTGGTCAATGCCGAGTTCATCAAGCAGCGCCGAGAAGGAGCGGCGGTTTTCCGCGTTGTCAATGCTCTCCGGGTGCGTGCCGAGCACCTTGAGGCCGCGTTCGTGCAGCTTCATGGCAAGGTTGTTCGGAATCTGCCCGCCCATGCTGAGGACGATTCCGATCGGATTCACCTTGTCGTATATTTCATAGACGGTTTCGAGGGTGATCTCGTCGAAGAACAGCCTGTCGGATTCGTCATAGTCCGTGCTGACTGTTTCCGGGTTGTAGTTCACCATGACCGTCTGGAAGCCGAGCTGGCGGAGGGTCTGCGCCGTGTTGACGCAGCACCAGTCAAACTCCACCGAGCAGCCGATCCGGTAGACCCCGGACCCGAGGATCATGATGGAGTTGATCTCCGGGAACTCCACATCGTCCTCCTGCCCGTGGTAGGACAGGTAGAGGTAGTTCGTCTGGGCCGGGTATTCGGCGGCCAAGGTGTCTATCTGGCGCACGCAGGGCACGATGCCGTGCTGGCGGCGCTCGGTGCGGACGGCGTCCTCGCTACGGCCGGAGATGATGCCGATCTGGACATCGGAGAATCCGGCGCGCTTGGCCTCGCCCAGCAGTTCCGGCGGAAGTGGCTTCTCCCTGTATTCCGCGATGCCCTCCCGGATGGCGACGACGTGGGCGATCTTGTGGAGGAACCACTTGTCTATATGGGACAGCTCATGGATGCGGTCCACCGTATAGCCATTCAGAAGCGCCTCCACGATGGCGAAGATGCGCTCCTCGGTGGGGTGCTGCAATTCCTTGTCGAGGTCGTCGAAGCTCCATGAGGTGTTGGCGACGAGGCCCCGGGCGCCGATTTCGAGCATCCGGAGTGCCTTCTGGATGGCCTCCTCGAAGCTGCGGCCGATGGCCATGACCTCGCCCACGGACTTCATGGAGGAGCCGATCCGGCGGGATACCTGGCGGAATTTCTTCAGGTCCCAGCGCGGAATCTTCACCACGCAGTAGTCGAGCGCGGGTTCGAAGAAGGCCTTGGTGATCTTCGTGATCGCATTGGGCAGCTCGTGCAGGCCGTAACCGAGTGCCAGCTTCGTCGCCACAAAGGCGAGGGGATAGCCGGTGGCCTTGGAGGCAAGAGCGGAACTGCGGGAGAGCCGCGCGTTGACTTCAATGATGCGGTATTCCTCGGAGACCGGATCGAGGGCGTACTGGATGTTGCATTCCCCGATGATGCCAAGGTGGCGGATCACGCGGATGGCGACCTCACGGAGCATCTGGTGTTCGCGGTTGGTGAGCGTCTGCGTGGGGGCGACGACGATGCTCTCCCCCGTATGGATACCCATCGGATCGAAGTTCTCCATGTTGCAGACGGTGATGCAGTTGTCGCGTGCGTCGCGCACGACCTCGTATTCGATTTCCTTCCAGCCCTTGAGGTATTCCTCGACGAGGATCTGGCTGGTGTAGGAGAGGGCCTTGCGGGCCTTTTCGCGGAGTTCTTCCTCGTTGCGGCAGATGCCCGAGCCAAGCCCGCCGAGGGCGTAGGCGATGCGCACCATGACGGGATAGCCGAGGTCCTTGCCGATGGCGAGTGCCTCGGAGACGCTCGCGGCTGCCTTGCTCTTGGGGCAGATGGCGTCAATCTCCCGCAACCGCTTGACGAAGAGGTCGCGGTCTTCCGTCTCCAGGATGGCCTGCACGGGCGTGCCGAGCACCCGCACGCCGTACTTCTCCAGGACGCCGGCCTCCCAGAGCTTGATGCCGCAATTGAGGGCGGTCTGGCCGCCGAAGCTCAGCAGGATGCCCTCGGGGCGCTCCCGTTCGATCACCTTTGTCACGAAATCAGGCGTGATGGGAAGGAAGTACACGTCGTCCGCAAGGTGTTCTGAGGTCTGGATCGTGGCGATATTGGGATTGATGAGGACGGTGTGGATTCCCTCCTCCTTCAGTGCCTTGATGGCCTGACTTCCCGAATAGTCGAACTCTCCCGCTTCCCCGATCTTGAGGGCGGAGCTTCCAAGGATGAGGACCTTGCTGGGCATCTTGAGACTCATCGTGTGTCGCGATCCTCCGGGCGGCGTGGGCTGGGGGTTTCTCCCCGGCAGAGGGGAGAGGTGATTATTGTTGGGATGGCCGGATCCGTGCCCCGTGGTTGGGGACGCGGAAGGGGGTTCACTTGCGGACCAGCCGTACCAGGTCGTCGAAGAGCCACTCGGTGTCCACGGGACCCGGGGCCGCCTCGGGGTGGAACTGGACGGAGAAGGCCGGCAGCTCGGTGTGCCGGATGCCCTCGTTGGTCCCGTCGTTGAGATTCGTGAACCAGGGCAGCCACCCCTCCGGCAGGCTCTCCGCGTCCACGGCGTACCCGTGATTTTGGGAGGTGACGAAGCAGCGTTGGGTCATCTCATCAATGACCGGCTGGTTCTGGCTGCGGTGGCCGTACTTGAGCTTGTAGGTGTCGGCGCCGATGGCCAGGGAGAGGATCTGGTGGCCGAGGCATATGCCGAAGACGGGGATGCGGCGGGTCAGCAGCCGGCGGGTGTTGTGAATGGCTGTGGAGCTTTTTTTCGGGTCGCCGGGGCCGTTGGTGATCATGACCCCGTGGATGTCCTCGCCTGAGACGTCGTAATCCCAGGGCACGCGGAGGACTTCCACGCCGCGGTCAACCAGACACTGGATGATGTTGTTCTTTCCGCCGCAATCAATGACGGCAACGCAGCGGTCTCCCGATCCGTAGCGCTGCGGCGCCTTGATGCTGACCTTGGGCAGGAGGTTCTCGGCATGGGGGTCGTACCAGTCGGGTTCCTCGCCGTCACCGATGATGACGCGGCCGAGCATGGAGCCCGCTTCGCGGAGACGTTTTGTCAGGGCGCGGGTGTCAATGCCCGTCAGGGCGGGGACGCCCTCCTCCTCCAGCCACTCGCCGAGGGACTTCTGGGCGTCCCAGTGGCTGTGTGCTTCGGAGTAGTCGGAGACGAGCAGGGCGGCGGTCTGGAGGCGGGAGGACTCGAACGGCAGCCCGAGGGCGTTGCCGTCCTGCTTGTGCGGAACGCCGTAGTTCCCGACCAGTGGGAAGGTGAAGGTCAGGATGTGACCGTGATAGGAGGGATCGGTAAGCGTTTCGGGATAACCGGTCATGCCTGTGGCGAAGACGACCTCGCCCGAGACGGAACGCTGGGCGCCGAAGGAATAGCCGTCGAAGACCGCGCCGTCCTGGAGGACCAGTTTTCCTGGGATACGCTTGCGAAAGGAACGGGGTTTCAGGGTTTCGGATGCTGCGGGGTTTCCGGCTTCCGTATCCGGCGGGAGGGCCCGGGGACTCATCAAGCGGAAGGCTCCTTTCCGCGGGGCATATGGCTGGTGGCCTGCCCGAGACTGGGGAGATAAGTAGGAGGCAGGGGCCCGGAGTCAAGCGGGGCTCCCCTCTCTTGCCAAAGTTTTTCGCCGGAGCCTTGGTAAAGCGCTATGCCCCTGCTGCCGGGAAGGGAATCTGCCGTTGCCCTCAGGAGGGGCTGGGTGGATAAGCTCCCGCCAGCCTCAGAGGAGCAGCCAGACAGCAAAAGGGCATCACATGAGCCAGGACAGGAACAACACCGACCGGCGCAAGGCCAAGCGCCTCCCCATCTCGGCGGAAGGCATGCTGACCATACTCGTGCCCGAGGAGACCTTCACCCCCCAGGTCGTCCGGTGCGTCGCAACCGACATCTCCATGAGCGGCATGAGGCTAAAGAGCTACCAACTCGGGAAGAACGACTACCTGCAGATGCTCAAGGGCCTGCGCCACGCCAAGGTGGCGCTGGACCTGCCGTACCTCGACGCACCGCTTCAGGTGCGAGCCATGATTGTCTGGGTCGAGTATCACGACGGCACGGGCAAAGACCGTCAGGAGCATTGTGTCCTGGGGCTTAGCTTCACGCATCGGGACGATTCAGTCCTGCAGCGCCTTGAGTATGTCATAGACCGGCTGACCGCCGAATCGGGTTCAGCCCGGCCCTGAGGCGAGCCCCCGGGCGTGGAGGCGGTGCACCATGCATCCGTGGATAAGCGGGTACTTCTCCCCCATTTTCTGCCAACATGTGCAAATCTCTTTTGCCTCTCATGCCACCCATCTGGCCAAGTACCGTCTTGCCTTGGATGAAGAGGGGAGGCAGGGGGGTATGATCAACAGCCCAGCAAGATGAGGCGGTGCGCAACCGGTGCCATCGGCGCGTAAACTCAGGCGGACAAGGCGAGTGTTGCTCGTCGGGGCGGACTCGCAGCTCGTGTCCCGGTTCAAGGAGAACTTCGGGCGGGACGTGGCCCTGTGGGTCGTCGGCAGCGAGGATTCGGTCACGCGCGAGATGCTCAACGTGGCCGACGTGGTCGTGGTTTCCGCTCGGCACGAGTTCTCCACCGAGCGCTTCCGGAACCTCCTGCTTCGCATCACCACCCCGGCGGTCATCCTCCTCACCGGGGCCCGCGAGCCCTTCGAAGTGCTCCGGCGCGACTTCCCCCTGATCCGCTTTCTTGATTCGCCGATTGATTTTTCCTATCTGCGTGGTGTGCTCGACTCCTCGGAACTGGACCGCGCACGGCTCCAGCAACTCGGCCGCGAACACCACCGCCTGACCACGCTCTACCAGCTCAGCAGTGCGTTGCTTCGCGTCTCCGACATCAGCCAGCTTGAGAGCGCCCTCGATCCCGGCCTGCCGAAGATGCTCAGCACGTCTCTGACGCTCCTCACGTTTCCGGCGTGGAAGCATCCGGTGATTTTCCGGCACGCGCCGGGGGGAATCAGCAGCCGGCGGGTGGCCATGCTGTCCGCCCACCTGCGTGATGCGTGGGACGTCCTGCGGCCGGACCTGCCGCTCGCTTGGGACTGGCTGCTCGAACTCGAGCAGGGTGAAGTGCGCGCCGAGGACCGCACCCTGAAGCCCTGGTCCTTCATGTCCGTCCCCATCTCCCGCGGCACAGAGGTGCAGGGCTTCCTGACACTCCTTCCCAAGCCCGGCCAGCACGTGGACGAGATGTTCCTCCAGACCGTCTTCGTCCTCACGGACCTGCTTGGCGTGGTCATTCAGAACCTTGACCTGCGCACGGAACTGGAAATGCGGGCCCACGTGGACGGCCTGACCGGTGTGCTGAATCGCATGAGGCTCCTTGACCTGCTTGGTCTCGAACTCAAGCGGCTGCGTCGCTCGAATGCACCGCTCTGCCTCGTCATGGTGGACGCAGACCACTTCAAGCGAATCAATGACACGTACGGCCATCAGGCCGGCGATGAGGTCTTGCGCCAGGTGGCCCAGCTGCTCCGCCAGAGCTGCCGGGAGCTGGACCTTGTGGGACGAGTCGGCGGGGAGGAGTTCCTCGTTGGCCTGATCGAATCGGACGAGAACGGCGGGCGCATCTGGGCCGAGCGGGCACGGGAAAAGCTAAACCAGCTGCGGGTGAAGTATGACGATGAGGTCATACAGATCATGTGCAGCTTCGGCGTAGCAGCCTATGTCCCCGACGGAAAGACGCCCCCGGGACTCGACGACCTGATCGGAATGGCGGACAGGGCACTCTACGAGGCCAAACGGCTGGGACGCAATCGGGTCGTGGCCCATTCCTCCATCGCCGCGGGCGAAGCGTAAACTCCATCCTTCATGCACCCCATTCTTCTGCAGGTCACCGAGAACTTCTACATCGGCACGTACGGTGTGATGATCGCCCTGGGGCTGCTGGCCGCCGTGGCTCTGGCCGCGTGGCGCGCAAAGCGCGCCGGCATGACGCCAGACCCGGTCATTGACCTGACGTTCATCGCGGTGGTGGCCGGCTTCCTGGGCGCCAGGCTGACCTACATCGTGGTGAACTGGGGGGAGTTTCTGCGGGCGCCCGGGGAGCTGCTGCTCTCGCGCAGCGGCTTTGTCTTCCTCGGAGGGCTGCTCTTCGCGGCAGCCGCCTGCGCCGTTTATCTGCACTGGAAGGGACTGAATTTCTGGCGCATGGGCGACATTCTGGCGCCATCGGTGGCAGTGGGGCACGGCTTCGGCAGGGTGGGATGTCATTTCGCAGGATGCTGCCATGGCGAGGTGTGCGGACAGCCCCACGGCTTCTGCCTCTCCGTCCCGCGCATCGAGACGGCCGAGACGGGCCTGTGGCCCAACGCTTATTACGATCAGGTGCTGCGCGGCGTCATCGGCCCCGAGGCGGAGCACTCCCTGCCCATCTGGCCGGTGCAGCTGATGGAGACAGGAGGGCTGTTCCTGCTGGCGGGAGCGCTCTTGCTGCTCTCGCGCAGGGTGTTCCCCCTGGGGACACTGGTGGGAATCTACATGGCGGCCTACGCGGTTCTGCGCTTCGGCCTGGAATTCCTCCGGGGAGACCCGGAGCGGGGGCTTTTCTTCGGAGAGACGGTGAGTACCTCGCAGATTCTGTCCGTGGCGTTACTGGGCCTTGGGGTGTGGGTGCTCGCGAGTGCGTGGCGCAGCCGGGGGGATCCTGATGCTTCCCGCCTGGAATCGCCTTCGGCTCCGCAGCTCCAAAAGGAGACCGGGAAGCGCAAACGCAAGCGCCCCGAGTGAAAAAAGCGGCCGAAAAGCAATTCGATGCCACTCCCCGCCCGATTCCACTGGCACGCGGGCCGGCTGAGCCACTACATTCCCGCGCGGCGGTGCAGCACGACTCTCCTCAGAAGGAGGCATTTCAATGTCAGTAACGCTGGAAAGAACCACCGAGCTGGGTATCTCGGAGATCGCCGATCTGCTCGGGGACGACGCGCAGGCTCTGCTCGAGTACAAGGCCAAGCTGGACAATTCCCACCTGCACGTTCCCGGACCGGACTGGGTGGATCGCATTTTCGCCCCGACGGACCGGCCGATCCCCGTCCTGCGCAACCTGCAGGCGATCCTCGGCAACGGCAGACTGGCCAACACCGGCTACGTTTCGATCCTCCCTGTTGACCAGGGAATCGAGCACTCCGCTGGCGCGTCCTTCGCCAAGAACCCGATCTATTTTGACGGTGAAAACATCGTCAAGCTGGCGATCGAAGGCGGATGCAACGCGGTGGCCTCCACGCTCGGGGTCCTTGGCAGCGTGGCGCGCAAGTACGCCCACAAGATTCCCTTCATCCTGAAGTTCAACCATAACGAATTGCTCACCCTGCCGAACAAGTTCGACCAGGTGGCCTTCGCCCAGATGGAACAGGCGCGCGACATGGGCTGCGCAGCCGTCGGGGCAACCATCTACTTCGGCTCGGACGAGAGCACGCGCCAGATCGTGGAAGTATCCAAGATGTTCCACCGCGCGCACGAACTCGGCATGGCCACCATCCTGTGGTGCTACCTGCGCAACTCCGGCTTCAAGAAGGACGGCAAGGACTACCACGTCGCCGCCGACCTGACCGGACAGGCAAACCACCTCGGCGTGACCATCGAGGCCGACATCATCAAGCAGAAGCTGCCGGAAACCGATCGGGGCTACGAAGCGCTGAACGCCGACGGCAAGTCCTACGGCAAGATTGACAAGCGCGTCTATACGGAGATGTCCTCCGAAAACCCCATAGACCTGTGCCGCTACCAGGTGGCGAACTGCTATATGGGCCGGATGGGCCTGATCAACAGCGGTGGCGCCAGCGGCAAGAACGACCTCGCCGAGGCCGTCCGCACCGCCGTCATCAACAAGCGCGCCGGAGGCATGGGCCTGATCAGCGGCCGCAAGGCCTTCCAGCGCCCCATGAAAGAGGGCATTGCACTCCTCAAGGCCATCCAGGATGTCTACCGCTGCAAGGACATCACCGTGGCGTAAGAGCCGGGAGATAGGCGAGTTCCGAATCCGGAGCGCGCCGCCCGGCAACCGGCAACAACAGCGCCCGCCGCACTTCGCGGCGGGCGCCCTTGCATTATTGGAGCAAGGACCCGGAGAAGCCGGGTCCGAGCTCCGTCCCTACAGGCCTGCGAATTCGAAGGGCTCGGCCTCCTCGAACAGGTCGAGCGTGTCACCGGAGTAGGTCTGGTTGTCCTCGACGAGAAGCCTGCGTGCCGGCTGGCCTTCGCTGAGGTCGGCCCGTTTCAGGTCCACCCAGAAGGTGTTTGGCGAAAGCACGGTCTCGAAATAATAGACAAGGTTCTTCTGGTCGGAGAGCGAGCGCCACCGTGTGGAGGAAATGTTCGGCTCCTCCTCCGAGGAGATGCCGAAGGGGACAGAGGCATTGCGGATGACGCTGAAGACGCTGGCCACGGCGACCCGTGTGTCGCTGGTTTGGGGGATGGCCTGGATGTAGTACGAGGCGCGCACGAACCGGTCCGCGGCGCGGTTGGTTCCGGGCAGCATGGTCTGGCCGCCAATCTGCCTCCAGTATTGGTTGAGGGCAAGTTGCTGTTCGAAGACCGGCGAGTTGGTCATGACGTTGTATGACCTGTCGTGGTGTATGACGGGACGCCCGTCAATGTACTGGAATATCGCATTGTCGCCGGTGGCGTCCGAGATGGAAAGGTGCAGCGTGGCGAACCTTGCCGTTCCGGGAATGTCTGCGGAGACGATCACGAATGGTTCCTCCCGGAGAAACTCCACCGCATCCGCGACGGTCGCGAAATTGTCGAGCATGTATTGTGGCCAGGCGGCGATGCTCAGGCCCTGGCTGGTGCCATCGTACTCGGGATAGGCGGACTCGGCGAGCCAGTGCATGTTTGCAACAAGGCCCATTTCATTCATGCCATCAACACTGGAGATGTCGAAGGCGCTTGCAATGACGCTGCCGTAGCGCGACGTCCAGGTGACGGAGTTGGGGCCCACGGCGCCGTGCCGCTCCATGCCCCTTGGGAACAACCACAGGTTTGCGGGGATTTCGTCCTTCCAGTCCATCGAGCGGGCCGTGATGATGGTGTCCTCCGGACCCTGATAGACAACGCGGGTGCATGAGCGGGTTGGTTCCGGCATCAGGAGACCGGCGCCCAGCAGGAGCGCCGCGGCTGCGTGGAGCCTCTTCATTTTTCGGATTCCTCCGGTGTGGGGGACATTGGATGCCGTGTTCCGGGGTGGAATCACGGACACGGCCCGAAGGGCCGGTGAGTGCCGTCGGAATTGCGAAAAGCTGTCAGACAGCTTGTCGCGGCTCAGTGATGCCAGGAGGGACGGTGCTCGAAGGACTCGTTCACGAATTTTCCATCCGCCATCCAGAAGCGCTTGTTCTTGTAAGGACAGTGGCCGAGCTTGATGTGCTCCTCGAATTCGGAACGGAAGCACCGGAGCGCCGAACCAACGGGCCAGGCGGCCGCGTCGCCAAGCGCACAGATGCTGCGGCCGCTGATCATGCCGGTGTTGGGTTTCCCCTCACCCGCGATGGAAGCCAGCGTGTCAAGGTCCTCCATCGTTCCCTGACCATGCTCGATGCGCATGAGAATCTTGTGCATCCACGAGGAGCCCTCGCGGCAGGGGGTGCACTGGCCACAGGACTCATGACGATAGAAAGCCGCCAGGTTCTCAATCGCCCAGACCGGACATACCGTGTGGTCCATCACCATCACGGCCGCGGAGCCAAGGAAAGAGCCGGCCTCCTGCACACCCTCCATGGACATCACCGTGTCGAGTTGGTCCGGGAGCAGCCACGGCACGGAGGAGCCGCCCGGGATAACGAACTTGAGGTCGTGGTCGTTCCGCATGCCACCGCAGTAATCGTAGATCAGCTCCCGCAGGGTGACAGTCATGGGGAGTTCATAGACTCCCGGCTTCTTGACATGACCGGACACGGAGTAGAGCCGCAGGCCGGTGGAACGTTCGTGTGTGAAGGACTTGAACCAGTCCGCACCCTTTGTCAGGATAAGGGGGACACTGAAGATGGTTTCGACGTTGTTGATGATGGTCGGTTTCCCGTAGAGACCGCTGACAGCAGGGAAGGGGGGCTTGAGCTTCGGGTAACCCCGGTAGCCCTCCAGGGACGTAAGGAGCGCCGTTTCCTCGCCGCATATGTAGGCGCCGGCTCCACGGTGGACCACGACGTCCACCCTGCGGCCGCTTCCAAGCACGTCCGCCCCGAGCAGGCCGGCCTCGTACGCCTCGTCCACCGCCTTCTGGAGAACGTCCGCCGAGTTGTAATACTCACCCCGGATGTAGATGAAGGCGAGTTCACTTTCAATCGCAAGGCAGGTGCAGATGATCCCGTCCAGCAGCGCGTGGGGCCGCTGTTCCATCAGGGGCCGGTCCTTGCAGGTGCCGGGCTCTGACTCGTCGGCGTTGACTGTGAGATAGCGGGGATAGACGCCCTTGGGCAGGAAGCTCCACTTCATGCCTGCGGGGAATCCGGCCCCGCCCCGCCCGCGCAGACCGCTGTCCTTGACGATTTCCACGATCTTGCCGGGCGCCATGTCGAGGGCCATGCGCACGGCCTCGTAGCCGCCCTGGGCGCGGTATTGCTGGAGCGTCTCGGTTTCGCCGCGCTCGATGTTGGGGAGGTAGACTTTTTCGAAAGTATCAACGGGCATGATGCGAACCTTCCGCGCGATTGCGAGAAATCGGAGCCGGTGCGGGGTACGATGGACGCGAGTCAGCGCGCCCCCCGGTCTGGCCTGTCCTTCCCTGTGGTCCGTACTGGCGGGTCATGTGATCTTGTCGAGGCTCCCGAGGACTTCGTCAATACGGGCCGGAGTGAGGTCGCCGTGGAGCGTCTCCCCCACCAGCATGGCGGGTGCCTCCGTGCAGGCGCCGATACATTCCACTTCCTCGATGGAGAACTTGCCGTCCCGGGAGATGTTCTTCCCGCTGTCGAAGCCATACTTTTCACGGATATACGCGGAGACCTCGTGTGCGCCGGTGATGGCGCAGGAGAGCGTCTTGCAAAGGGCGATATGATGCCGCCCGACCGGATGCTGGTGGAACATCGTGTAGAAGCTCACCACCTCGTACACCTCTGCGGCGGTGACGCCGATGATCTCCGCCACCTCCTTCATGGTGTCCTCGGAAATCCAGCCCTCCTGGTTCTGGGCGATCCAGAGGACGGGGAGCATGGCGCTCCGGCGGTCGGGATACTTCGCGCAGATTTCCTCGATTTCGCCGACGCGGCTCCCGAGGATGGGGAGGGAGCGGAGTCTGTCACTCGGCATGGCATTCCGTCCTGACGGTGGGATTTTCTTCACATCGCATGACCGGCCCGGTGGCGTGGAGCCGGTTGGGGGGGAGTGGTGCGCATCGGAGGCTTCTCACCGGTCCACGTCGCCCAGCACGGGATCCAGCGAGGCGATGATCGCCACGATGTCGGACACGGTGTAGCCGATGCTCATCTTCTCGAGGCCCATCAGGTTCACGAAGGAGGGGCTGCGGACACCGAGCCTGTAGGCGCGCGGCCCTCCGTCCGACACCAGGAAGAATCCCAGTTCCCCCTTCGGTGCCTCGATGCAGTGGTACACCTCGGCGGGAGGAACCTTGAAGCCCTCGGACGCGAGAAGGAAATGGTGGATCAGGTCCTCCATGGACTTCTTCACGTTTTCCTTCGGGGGGAAGATGATCTTGGGATTGTCTATATTGGCGGGCTCGTTCTTTGTCCGCTCGAGGGCGTCGAGGGCCTGATTGCAGATCTTCCAGGATTCCTCCATCTCCCGCATGCGGACAAGGTAGCGGGCCATGCAGTCGCCCTTGGTTTCGACGGGGACTTCCCAGTCGAATTCCTCGTAGGCGAGGTAGGGCGAGTCCTTCCGCACGTCGAAGTCACTGCCGGAGCCACGGAGCGAGGGGCCGCTCAGGCCGAGCTGAATCGCGTCCTCCGCGGAGATGGTTCCGATGTCCATCATGCGGTTGAGGAAGATTTCGTTCGCCGTGAGCATGGTGTCGAACTCCCGGTGCGCATCCATGAACTGATCCAGGAAGTCGCGGACCATGCGGCGCCACTCGGGGTAGTCGGCACGGGCAACGCCGCCGACACGCATGTAACTGACGGTGAAGCGGTGGCCGGCGATCCACTCGAAGAGGTCGTATATCTTCTCCCGCTGGGTGAAGGTCCAAAGGAAGACCGTCATGGCGCCCAGTTCGAGCGCCCCGGTGCCCAGCCAGAGCAGGTGGGAGGAGATGCGTGCCAGCTCGCAGAGCAGCGTCCGCAGATAGACGCATCGCTGCGTCACCTCGATCCCGAGCGCTTTCTCCACCGTCATCACGTAGCCGGTGTTGTTGGACATCGGCGCCAGATAGTCCATCCGGTCGGTGTAGGGGATGAACTGGTGGTAGGTCTTGTGTTCGGCGTGCTTTTCCTTCGCGCGGTGAAGATAGCCGAGGTGGCAGGTGGCCTTGGTGATGATTTCGCCGTCGAGTTCAAGCACCACGCGCAACACCCCGTGGGTGGAGGGGTGCTGCGGTCCCATGTTCAGGGACATGCTCTCCATGTTCTGGTGCATGTGCTCAACGATGCGTTTTGTGGCCATTTTGTGCCCTTCGCGGTGGGGGAATCAGATGTCGGAGAGCTGCTCGCGGATGCGGGGGACCAGGTTTTTCGGTTCACCCGCGCGCGGTTCGGTGGAGCGTTTGAAGTAGAAGGACTTCACCCCGCCGAGGGGGAAGTCTTTCCGCAGGGGGTGGCCTTCCCAGTCCTCTGGCATGAGGATGCGCCGCAGGTCGGGGTGGCCGCGGAAAATGATTCCGAACATGTCGAACGTTTCGCGCTCCAGCCAGTCCGCCGATGCCCAGACCGGGAAGACGGTGTCAATGATCGGGTCCTCCTCCGGGACGCCTGCTTTCACGCGCAGGCGGTGGGTCTTCGCGATCGAGTAGAGCTGATAGATGACCTCGTAGCGCGGCTCGCGTTCCAGAGCGCTGTAGTCCACCGCCGTGATGTACGAGCAGAAGTTGAACTGGAAGTCGGGGTCGTCACGCAGGCGCTGGCAGACGTCCACGATGACGGTGCGGTCCACCGTGAGGGAGAGGTCTCCGCGGGCGAGTTCGCTCCCGCCGATCTTGTCGCCGAAGTGCTCTCCGAGCTTGTTGCGCAGCAGGTCCTGCAGTTTCTCAAGGTCCACAGCCACGAGGCACTATCCTTCCGGGGTGGATGGAGGGGCGGGGATGGGCCCGCCGGGCGATGGCCCGATCAGAAGACGGGCTCCCTGCCGATGCGTTTCTGGAGCTGCATGATTCCGTAGATCAGCGCTTCGGGACGGGGCGGGCAGCCGGGGACGTAAACGTCCACCGGGCAGACTTCGTCCACGCCCTGAAGCACGGAGTAAACGTTGTACATCCCGCCACAGGAGGAACAGGCCCCCATGGCGATCACCCAGCGCGGCTCGGCCATCTGCTCGTAAACGCGGCGGACGACCGGGGCCATCTTCTTCGTGACCGTACCAGCCACGATCATCAGGTCCGCCTGCCTTGGCGAGGGCCGGAAGACCTCCGAGCCGAAGCGCGAGAGGTCGTAGCGGGCCGCCGCCGTGCCCATCATTTCGATGGCACAGCAGCTCAGCCCCATGGTGACCGGCCAGATGGAGTTCCGCCGGGCGTAGGCCAGCGCGTCGCTCAGCGTCTTGGTCAGGGCATGCTCGGGTGCCTGCAGGCTGACGAAGTCCGAGGTGCCCTCTCTCACGCCGGGAATGGTCCCGGCACCGGCTGTCAGTTCCAATTTAGTGCTCCCTTCTTCCACTCGTAGAGCAGGCCCACGAGCAGAACGACGACATAGAAGACCATCACGATCATGGAGAAGGCGACGAAGCCGGGGACCTGAGCGTTCTCCGCATGCGTCATCGCCAACGCCCAGATGATGATGTAAACAATTTCTATGTCAAAGAGCAGGAAGAGCAAAGCAACCAGGTAGAATCGGACGAAAACCTGGATGCGGGCCGTTCCGACGGTCGGGATGCCGCACTCGTAGGGCTCCAGTTTGGCGTCGCTCGGCTTCCCCTTCATGATGAGCGGGGAAAGGATGAGCACGACGGCACAGAATCCCAGTGCGATCACAAGCATGACCAGAACGGGGAGGTATGCCTGCTCGATCGGGGTGTAGGCGAGGAGATTGCTTGGAGTGATCATGGTTGGCCGGGATTGATTGTGAAAGATGTCACAAAGCGCGGGAAGGCAACCGTTCCCCCGCTTCGCCTGTCAATTGCAAAGCCCGGAGGCGCCGGCCCGCGCGTTCTGCCGTTGCCACGGCAAGGGCCGTTCCATCAACTACCGAAAGCCCGCACGGGAGTTTTGCCCCACGCATGCCGGAGACTGCAAACAGGGAAGTTGGACTCGAGGTACCGAGGACCTCCGGCATGGCGGAGCGGCCGGATTCGGGTGAACCCGGGATGATGCGTTCCGCGAGCAGCGGTATGGCCGATGGCATTCTTCACCGGGCCACGGGCCTTGTGGCGCTGGCACTGCTGGCCGCGGGGCTGACCCTTTCATTCGTCGAGCTGCCCGGGGCTTCCACGTGCGGGATGAAGCTGTCCACGGGCCTGCCCTGCCCGGGATGCGGCATGACGCGCTCGGTCCAGCACTCGTTCCGCGGCGACCTCATTCTGGCTTGGCAGTATCACCCCTTCGGCCCGCTGTTCGTGGCTGCCACTGCGATGGTGGGTGCATTGGCATTGCTGCCGGGCCACAGGCGGCGGAGGCTGGCCCGCAGGCTGGGCCGTTACGACCCCGTGCTCTTTGTGGCGGTGCTGGCCCTGCTTTCCGGGATGATCATCTACGGGGGCTTCCGGGCCGTCATGGTGCTTGCCGGATCGGAGCGCCACGAGTGGTGGCGGGCCATGGAGGAGCGTCCTCCCGCGCTCGTGGAGCGGGAGCGGGGCGAATAGCCCGCGCACCGAACGCACGACACAACTGCAAGGAAGGACAAGTTCGGACATGAGCAACTGGAGGATCGGGAGAGTAACGATTTGCCTGCTGGCCGCAGGACTCCTGCTCGGATTGGCCGGAAAGGGCACCGCCCAGGGAACCTGGGAGGACTGGGGCGAGGGTTCGGGTCAGGCACCGGGGGTGCTGCGCCTCTCCGAACTGGTTCCGGGAGCCAACCCGGAAATGCGCCATACCCACGCCATCGTGACCGTGGGGCAGGACAACACCCCCCGCATCCTCTTCCACGCACGGCCCCAGGACCCCTTCGGCCTGAGCGGCATTTATGCGGCCCAGTGGAACGGCTCGTCCTGGGTCATGGCGGAGGAATTGAATCACCGGGTGATACTTTCCGAGGTGATGACGGAGTTCAGCGGCCGGCCCTCGCTGGCCCGCGGAGGCAACACGATGTTTCTGGCCTTCGCCGCTGCGCCGAGCGGTGGAGGATTTGCTCCCATGGATGCCTACGTGTCCTTCCACAACCCCGTGAGTGGCTGGACCGGCAGGGGCGGGTCCATGAGCCAGGGAGGCATCACCGGCATGCAGAGCACCACCGACCAGGTGGTGGAGGTGGCCACTGCGGCGGATCAGGCCGGGAATGCCTACGTGGCCTACACTCGCGGCGGTTCCCGCCAGGAAACCGGACAGGCCATCTATCTGAAGCGCCTCACCGGGGATACGTGGCACGGCATGGATAACTCCGACACCGAGCCCGTCTCCGGGGAGCCGATCCACCACCTGTTCACCCACCGCCATCCCGCCCTGGGCATGTCCGGGACACGGCCGGTGCTCGCCTGGATGGATATGCGGCACGTGGAGGAGACCGTTCGCGTGAAGCGCTGGAACCCGGGCAACCAGACCTGGCAGGCAGTCGGCAATGCCGGGCCGGGGGGCGAGGGGCTTGGCTTTGGCCAGCGGCCGCAGGTTGCCAACCTCCCGGGGCGCGACGCCTTCTTCGTCGCCTTCGAGGAGAAGTTCGGAGGCACCCTTCACATCCATGAGTGGACTGGGAGCAGCTGGGCGGACCGCGGCAACCCCCTTCAGCCCTGGGGACTCGAGAAGATGTCCGCACTCGACGACCGGCAGACCGACACGCGGGTGCCCTCGGTGCCGAGCTACTCCCTTGCGCTGAACTCGCAGGGCCGGCCGATCGTCGCCTTCCGCGCGCCCTCTCCCGAAAATCCCAACAACCACCACCTCTACGTTTCCTATCGCAATACGGACGGCGTGTGGGAGGCGCTCGGCGACCCGAACGTGCCCGGCGGCGTCAGCCAGACGCCCTACACGCCCCCGGCCAACGCCAACCACAACCTGGGGCACTACGACCCCTACCTGTTCGTCGGGAAGGACAACCGTCCGGTGCTGGCATGGACGTTCGCGCCGACGGTTACCGGCCCCTCGCAGGTGCTGGTCAAGCGCTTCGACCGATCGGTCGGCGGCGGCCTCCCCAACGTGGACCTGATGGCATCCCGGCTCCTCGGCGAGATTGATGGCAACCCCACGCTGGCCGATCAGTTGGACTTCAACAATGACGGGGCCGTGGACGCCGCCGACCTGCGCCGTCTGGCCCGCGTCAGCGAGTAGCCGCCAAAGGGCAGGCGCCAGCGGCGCAGGACCGTATAGAAACAGTTACCCCCTCCCGGACATCCCGGCCGGGTCTGTCACCCGCTCTCAGTACCGCACGCCGTCCGTGGCCGTGATGGTCGCGAACAGCTCGAGCAGCCGGTGCGTCACGGGTCCCGGCTTGCCAGTACCGATCTCCCGGCGGTCAACGTTCACGACGGGAACCACCTCCGCGGCCGTGCCGGTGAGGAAACACTCGTCGGCCTCGTACACCTCGTAAAGTGTCAGGCGCTCCTCATGCACGGGGATGCCGTCCTGGCGGGCCAGCTCGATGACGGCGTCGCGGGTCACGCCACGGAGGGCCCCCTGGTAGATGGGGGGCGTAAAGATCTCTCCGTCGCGGACGAGGAAGAAATTGTCTCCCGTGCATTCCACCACGAATCCGTTCTGATCGAGCATGAGGGCCTCGGGGACGCCGGCGTGGATCGCCTCGATCTTCGCGAGGATGTTGTTGAGGTAGTTGAGCGATTTGACGCGCCCACTGAGCGCCGCCGAGTTGAACCGGCGCGTGGAGGCGGTCACAATCGGAAGCCCCCGCTCGTAGAACTCGCTCGGATAGAGCTGCACGGATGAGGCAATGATGAAAAGGCCCGGCTTCCTGCAGGCGAAGGGGTCGAGGCCGAGGTCGCCTTCCCCGCGCGTCACCACGAGGCGGATATATCCGTCCTCGACATGATTGCGCCGGCAGGTCTCGCAGATGGCCTCGATCAGGTCCTCGCGCGAGATGGGGACCGGGAGGAGGATATACCGGGCCGATCCGTATAGACGATCAATGTGCTGCTTGAGGCGGAAGATGTTCCGCTTATAGACACGGATGCCCTCGAAAACACCGTCACCGTACAGGACGCCATGGTCGAAGACGCTCAGCCTGGCCTCCTCGCGCGGAACGAACTCCCCGTTCAGATATACGATTTCAGGCACGTCGCGTCATCTCCTTCCGCCAATGGCAGTCACCCCCCCCCGGCGTCCGGACAGGCAACCGGTGGCGAACCTAATTGAGTTGTTTCAGTTTTCCGTGGGCAAGGACGATCAGGGTGCCACCGTTTGGGCGGGGCTACTCCTCCGCGGTGACGGGCGTGCACTCCCAGCCGTCGTACTCGCCTCCGGCAGTCTCGCAAAGGCGCTGGGCGTGTGAGGAGAGCTTCTCGATGCTGACCGGGTCCGCGGGCGACCCGATTTCGAACATGAGCGACCAACGCGGGCCTTCACGCGAGGGAATCTCCGCAGTGCCCGTGACGGTGAAACCCTCCGCCGCGATGACGGGGGTGGCAGCCTCGGCCGACTCCTGGGAGGGAAACAGGCCAAAGAAACGTATCGGGCGTGGTTCCTCCGGCCGGTCGCCGGCTTCCGCCAGCACCTCGAGCACCTGCTGGTCGCCTATGCGGCGCCGTTCCTTGGCGGTGGGGAGGAACCTCTGCTGGAGGAACTCGCCCTCCCGGTCCTCTCGGCAGTACACGTTCCAGACATACACCGACGTGAAGACCTCTTGGTCATCCGTCCTTCCATTGGCGAATGGATCCGGCGTGGCGCTGTGGATGAGCGAGACGTAGTGACCCTGATGCTGGAGGCTGCCGCAGTGGATCGCCTTGTCCTCGTCGGGGAGGCGGGCGGCGAGTTCCTCCTCGTCCTGGGCAAGCATTGCTTCTTCCTCCGGCCCGGCCAGCCCTTCCTCGCCGGGGCCGGTCACCTTCGTGACGGCCCAGACCCGCCAAGGATAGTTGCCGGCGAGCACCTTGGCGCATTCTTCCGGCAGCACTCTCAGGACGAGCGGGCCAGCAGGCGTCTGGCGTGCGAAGCAGAGAACACCGTCGGAATCGCCGGGAGGATGATTGCTCATAAGCCGGAGGACCATTGCCCGCTTTAGGGATCGTATCGCCACACCTGTTGCACCGCGGACGGCATTTTTGGGCAACAGGAACCTTCCGGACAGCAACGGAGCCCCTGCGCAGGGCAGGGGCTCCGGGGTGCGTCCTGGGATTTGGTGGCCAGCGCCGGGTTTACTTGCCGCCGGTGCTGCTCTTGCCGGAGGCGGCAACCGGTGAGCCGTTGCGGTCCGCCTTGCCATCCTCCTTGCCGTCCTTGCCGGAGAGGTCCATCGCCGCGAGCTGCTGATAGAGGCGGTACCTTTCCTGCACCTCCTGGCGTGCTTCTTCCAGAAGCTGGGCGGCCGTTTCCGGGTCGCTGAGCTGCAGTTGGCGGAACCGGCCCTGACTGTAGAGGTACTCCTCCAGCGGCATGCGGGGCGGCTTGCTGTCGAGCTGAAGTGGGTTGAGTCCTTCGTCGCGGCGGCGTGGGTCAAACCGCATCAGTGGCCATGCTCCGGACTCCACGGCAGCCTTCTGCTGGTTGAACCCGAGGTGCATGTCGAGTCCGTGGGCTATGCAGTGCCCGTAGGACACGATCAGGGAGGCGCCCGGGTAGGACTCCGCTTCGCGGAAGGCCTTGATGGCCTGGTTGTCGTTCGCCCCCATCGCGATGCGGGCGACGTAGATGTTGCCGTAGGTCATGGCGAGGAGGACGAGGTCCTTCTTGGCGGAGCGTTTGCCACCGCTTGCGAAGCGGGCCACGGCACCGCGCGGGGTGGCCTTCGAGGCCTGCCCGCCCGTGTTGGAGTAGACCTCCGTGTCGAGCACCAGGACGTTCACATCGCGGCCGAGCGCCAGAACGTGGTCAAGACCGCCATAGCCGATGTCGTAGGCCCATCCATCGCCCCCAACGATCCACACGGTCTTTCGCACGAGGTAGTCGGCGAGTGAGTCCAGCCGGCGCGCTTCCGGATCGTCAATCTTTGCCAGCGCGGAGCGCAGTTCCTTCACGCGTTGGCGCTGCTCGTCCACTGCCTTGTCGTCCTCCTGCTTCGACTCGATAAGCGAGGTGGCCAGGTTCCCGGGGAGTTTCGGGGCGAGGGTCTGGAGAAGGTGCCGGGCCAGGACGAGGTGCTGGTCGAGGGCAAGCCGCATTCCGAGGCCGAACTCGGCATTGTCCTCGAAGAGTGAGTTGGACCAAGCGGGGCCACGGCCCTCGGAGTTCACGGTCCACGGCGTGGTCGGCAGATTACCACCGAAGATGGAGGAGCAGCCGGTGGCGTTCGCGATCAGGGTGCGGTCACCGAAGAGCTGAGTCATCAGCTTGAGGTAGGGCGTTTCGCCACAACCGCCGCACGCGCCGGAGAACTCGAAGAGCGGGTCGGCGAGCTGTATGTCCTTGGCACGAGCGAGGTTGAGATCGTGGCGGTCGTTCTGTGGCAGATTCTTGAAGAAGTCCCAGTTCTCGCGTTCGACCTCGATGCGCTCCTCGAGCGGTGCCATGTTGATGGCCCGGCGCCCCTCCACCTTCTTGTCCTTGACAGGACAGACCTCCACGCAGAGGCGGCACCCGGTGCAGTCCTCGGGCGTAATCTGAAGGGTGAAGATGTCGGACTTCCGATCGGGGAACTTGGAGGCGGCGTGCTGGAAGCCTTCCGGTGCGTTCCCGAGAAGCTCCGGAGTGTAGAGACGCGTGCGAATCACCGAGTGCGGGCAGGCCATGACGCACTTGCCGCACTGGATGCAGAGGTCCGGGTCCCAGACGGGGAGTTCGTTGGCGATATTGCGCTTTTCGTACTGGCTGGTGCCGGTGGGGAAGGTGCCGTCGGGCGCGAAGGCGCTCACCGGCAGCAGGTCGCCCTTGCCGGCCACGATGGGCGAGATCACCTGCTTCACGAAGGGCGGTGCTTCGCCCCGGATGCCGAGCACACGGTGGCGGGTACTTCCGGCCTCTGCCCCCACCGGCACCCCCACCTCATGCAGGTTCTCCAGCGCCATGTCCACGGCGTCGAAGTTGCGCTTTACGACCGATTCGCCCCGCTTGCCGTAGGTCTTCTTGATGGCGGCCTTGATGGAAGCGATGGCGTCCTCGCGCGGCAGGACACCACTCAGCGCAAAGAAGCAGGCCTGCATGACCGTGTTGATCCGCCGGCCCATGCCCGCCTCGGAGGCGACGCGCTGCGCATCAATCGAGTAGAGCCGAAGCTCTTTCTCAAGGATTGTCTCCTGCACTTCGACCGGAAGATTGTCCCAGACCTCCTCAGGCGGATAGGGGGCATTGAGGAGAAACGTGGCCCCATGCGCCGCCTCCGCCAGCACGTCCAGCTGGTCAAGAAAGGTGAACTGGTGGCACGCCACGAAGTTCGCCTGGCCGATGAGATAGGGCGCCCGGATGGGGTTCGGGCCGAAGCGCAGGTGCGAGACCGTGGTCGAGCCTGACTTCTTCGAGTCGAACACGAAGTAGCCTTGGGCGTGGAGGTCTGTTTCTTCGCCGATGATCTTGATGGTGTTCTTGTTGGCGCCCACCGTGCCATCCGACCCCAGCCCATAGAACACGGCACGCACCGTTTCGGGGTCCTCCGCGGAGAAGGAGGGGTCGAAGGCGAGGCTGGTCTGGCTGACGTCGTCCTGGATGCCCACGGTGAAGTGATTGCGCGGTGTGTCCGTGGCAAGGGTGTCGAAGACGGACTTGACCATCGCGGGCGTGAAGTCCTTCGAGGAGAGGCCGTAGCGGCCGCCCACCACGCGCGGGGCTTCACGGAAGGGCGCCTCGCCGCTGGTGATGCCCTCCTGAATGGCCGTGACGATGTCCTGATAAAGTGGCTCGCCGATGGCGCCGGGCTCCTTCGTGCGGTCGAGAACCGCTATGGAGCGCACCGTGGCGGGCAGTGCGGAGAGGAAATGGCGGACGGAGAAGGGCCTGAACAGCCGCACCTTTAGAACGCCGGTGCGCCGGCCCTCGGCCCGCAGGGCGCCAAGGGTCTCCTCGGAGACCTCCGCTCCCGAGCCCATGATCACGATGACGTGCTCCGCGTCCGGATCGCCGTTATAATCGAAAAGCTTGTAGGCCCGGCCGGTCAGCTCGGCAAAGCGGTCCATGGCGGACTGAACGATCTCCGGGCAGGCGAGGTAGAAAGGATTGCAGGCCTCGCGGGCCTGGAAGAACACGTCCGGGTTCTGCGCCGTGCCACGGAGGACCGGCCGGTCCGGCGTGAGGGCGCGCTCGCGGTGCTCGCGGATGCGCTCCTCAGGGGTCATCGCCCGGATAACGTCCTCGGGGATCTCCTGGACCTTGGCCACTTCGTGGGAGGTGCGGAAACCGTCAAAGAAGTGAACGAACGGGATGCGGCTTTCGAGCGTTGCCGTCTGGGATATCAGGGCGAAGTCCATGGCCTCCTGCACGGAGTTGGACGAAAGCAGCGCGCAGCCGCACTGGCGGATGCCCATGACGTCGCTATGGTCGCCGAAGATGGAAAGCGCGTGGGTGGCGACGGCGCGGGCCGCCACGTGCACCACGGTGGGTGTCAGCTCGCCCGCCCACTTGTAAAGGTTCGGAATCATGAGCAGCAGGCCCTGGGACGCCGTAAAGGTCGTCGCCAGCGATCCTGCCTGAAGGGCCCCGTGAAGCGCGCCGGCCACCCCTGCCTCGCTCTGCATCTGCACGACTTGGGGCACATCGCCCCAGAGGTTGGGCTTGTGTTGGGAGGCCCACTGGTCGGCCAGTTCGCCCATCGTGGACGAGGGGGTGATGGGGTAGATGGCCACCACCTCGTTGGTGGCGTAGGCCATGCGGGCAGCGGCTTCGTTGCCGTCAAGGGTGAGACGGATCTTCATGGGGGTCTCCTTCGCGGGTGCGTGAAGTGAGGGCTGTGATGGTCCGGGAGCCGGTGACCTCCCGGGAAACTGCATGGCAACGGTCGGCTTTGGGGCCACCAGCCGTCAAGCCCTGTCCCGGCTGGCGGGCGATCGGCGGAGGTGGCGGGGATAAAAGGGTTCGAGCGATCAGGCAATCCGTGGAACAGAGTTCAT